>NZ_CVTU01000113.1:0-7967 GCF_900004965.1 Pseudomonas sp. 44 R 15 | reverse complement strand
TGCCGGAATACACCTATGAACAGATGCACCGCCACAACGTGACCATGGCGGTGTTCCCACCGGTGTACCTGCAGCAACTGGCCGAACACGCCGAGCGCGACGGCAATCCTCCGGCGGTGCGCGTGTACTGCTTCGGCGGTGATGCAGTGGCCCAGGCCAGCTACGACCTGGCCTGGCGCGCACTGAAACCGACCTACCTGTTCAACGGTTATGGCCCCACCGAAACCGTGGTCACGCCACTGTTGTGGAAGGCGCGCAAGGGCGACCCATGCGGCGCCGTCTACGCGCCCATCGGCACTTTGCTCGGCAACCGCAGCGGCTACGTGCTGGACGCGCAGCTCAACCTGCAACCCATCGGCGTGGCCGGTGAGTTGTACCTGGGCGGCGAGGGCGTGGCCCGGGGTTACCTGGAGCGTCCGGCGTTGACCGCCGAACGCTTTGTGCCGGACCCGTTCGGCAAGCCCGGCAGCCGCGTGTATCGCAGCGGCGACCTGACCCGTGGGCGTCCGGACGGTGTGGTGGATTACCTGGGTCGCGTCGACCATCAGGTCAAGATCCGTGGTTTCCGTATCGAACTGGGTGAAATCGAAGCGCGCCTGCGCGAACAGGACAGCGTCGGCGAAACCGTGGTGGTGGCCCAGGAAGGTCCGACCGGCAAGCAGTTGGTGGCCTACGTGGTGCCGCTTGATCCGGCCCTGCTCGACGATGCCGTCGCCCAGGCCAACGGCCGCGAAACCCTGCGTCGCGCCTTGAAAACCCGTTTGCCGGACTACATGGTGCCTACCCACCTGATGTTCCTCGAACGCATGCCGCTGACCCCCAACGGCAAGCTCGACCGCAAGGGCCTGCCGCTGCCGGATGTAAGCCTGATGCAGCAGGTGTATGTAGCGCCCCAGAGCGAACTGGAGCGCAAGATCGCCGCGATCTGGTGCGACGTGCTGCGCCTGCCGCAAGTGGGCTTGCATGACAACTTCTTTGAGCTGGGCGGCGACTCGATCATGTCGATCCAGGTGGTCAGCCGGGCGCGTCAGGTCGGCGTGCGCTTTTCGCCCAAGGACCTGTTCCAGCACCAGACCGTGCAGAGCCTGGCGGCAGTCGCCCGGGAAGGCGAGGGCGCAGTGCTGCTGGATCAGTCGGCACTGAGCGGCGAGCTGCTGCTGTTGCCGGTGCAGCAGGCGTTTTTTGCCGATGACATCCCCCAGCGTCACCACTGGAACCAATCGGTGGTGCTGCAACCGCACCAGCCCTTGCAGGTGCCGCTGCTGGTGGCCGCGCTTGAGGCGCTGATCGTGCACCACGATGCCTTGCGCAGCACATTTGTGCAGGGGCCGGCGGGCTGGAGTGCGGCGTACCGTGGGCCGCACCTGCACCAGGCCGACCAGGTCCTGTGGCAGACCACCTTGAATACAGTCGAGGAACTTGACGCCCTGGGCGAAGAAGCCCAGCGCAGCCTCGACCTGGAGGCGGGGCCCTTGTTGCGTGCGGTGCTGGCGCAACTGGCCGACGGGTCCCAGCGATTGTTGCTGGTCATCCATCACCTGGTGGTTGACGGCGTGTCTTGGCGCATCCTGCTCGAAGATTTGCAAAGCACCTATCAGCAACTGGCCCAGGGCGCCGCCGTGCAACTGCCGGCCAAGACCAGCGCCACCCGCGCCTGGGCTGAACGCCTGCAGACGTATGCGCGCAGTGAGGCACTGCAACACGAACTGGTCTGGTGGCAGGCGCAACTGCACGGCAGTCCGTCCGGCTTGCCGGGCGCCGACCCGCAGGCCAGCCTGAGCAACCACCTGGCGCTGAGTGTGAGTACGCAGCTGGACCCGGTCTACACCCGTCGCTTGCTGCAGGACGCGCCGAGTGCCTATCGCACCCAGATCAACGACCTGTTGCTGACCGCCCTGGCCCGTGTGATCACGCGCTGGACCGGTGATGAGTCGATGTTGATCAGGCTCGAAGGCCACGGCCGCGAAGACCTGTTCGACGAGATCGACCTGACCCGCACCGTCGGATGGTTCACCAGCCTTTACCCGTTGAAATTGCTGCCGGCCACCACCCTGGCCAGCTCCCTCAAACAGATCAAGGAACAACTGCGCGCCGTCCCCGACAAGGGCCTGGGCTTTGGCGCCCTGCGTTACCTGGGCGATGCCGAGGCCCGGCAGGCCTTGGCCGCGTTGCCACGCCCGCGCATCACGTTCAACTACCTGGGACAGTTCGACGTCAGCTTCGACAGCGCCGAGCGGCCAGGGCTGTTTACGCCTTCCGGCGACGCCAGCGGTGCCGAGCAAAGCCCGGAGGCGCCGTTGGGTAACTGGCTGGAAATCAACGGCCAGGTGTATGGCGGCGAGTTGAGGCTCAATTGGAGTTTCAGCCAGGCGATGTTCGCGCAAGCGACTGTCCAGCAACTGGCCGATGAATACGCACGGGAACTCAAGGCCCTGATCGACCAATGCTGCGAGCCGGCCAACCGGGGCGTGACGCCGTCCGACTTCCCCCTGGCGAACCTGACCCAGCAGCAGCTCGATGACCTGGCGCTGAACGCCGCCGAGGTCGAAGACCTGTACCCGCTGTCACCGATGCAGCAGGGCATGCTGTTCCAGTCGCTGTACGGCGAAGGCTCGGGTGACTACATCAACCAGATGCGCATCGACGTGCACGGCCTGGATGTACCGCGCTTCCACCAAGCGTGGCAGGCGGCGGTCGAGCGTCATGAGATCCTGCGCAGCGGTTTTGTCTGGCAGGCCGAGCTGGAGCAGCCCTTGCAGGTGGTCTACAAGCAGGTTCGCCTGCCGTTTGTCGAGCTGGACTGGCAAGCGCGCGACGATGCTGCCTTATCCCTCGACAGCCTGGCCGAGTCGGCGCGGGCCCAGGGCTTTGTGCTGGAACAGGCGCCGCTGTTGAGCCTGACGGTAGTGCGCACCGGTGGGTCGAGCTATCACTTGATCTACACCAATCACCATATCCTGATGGACGGCTGGAGCGGTTCGCAGTTGTTTGGCGAAGTCCTGCAACACTATGCAGGTGAACCATTGCCGGTGCCGACCGGGCGTTATCGCGATTACATTGCCTGGCTGCACGCCCAGGACAAGGCACTCAGCCAGGCGTTCTGGAAAGACCAGTTGATCAACTTGCAGGAACCTACGCGCCTGGCGCGTGGCGCACAGGTGCAGGACGACACGGCCCTGGCGATTAACGGTGAGCATCGCCTGAGTCTTGACGCGCCGCAGACCGAGCGTCTCAAAGCGTTCGTCCAGCGCAACAAAGTCACCCTCAACACCTTGGTGCAAAGCGCCTGGCTGTTGCTGCTGCAGCACCACACCGGGCACGCCACCGTGGCGTTCGGCGCTACAGTGGCAGGGCGTCCGGCGCAATTGCGCGGGATTGAACAGCAGGTCGGCCTGTTCATCAACACCTTGCCGGTGGTGGCGACCCCGGATGCACAGATGTCGGTCAGTCAGTGGCTGCAGCAGGTCCAGCAGCAGAACCTGAGCTTGCGTGAGCAGGAACACACACCGTTGTTCGAGATCCAGCGCTGGGCCGGGCTGGGTGGCGAAGCGCTGTTCGACAGTATCCTGGTCTTCGAAAACTACCCGGTGTCCGAGGCCCTGGAGCAGGGCGCGCCGTCGGGGCTGCGCTTTGGCGCGGTGCAAAGCCTGGAGCAGACCCACTACCCATTGACGGTCCTGCTGGCGATAGGCGACAGCCTGGGCGTGGAGTTCAACTACGACCGCAAGGCCTTCAGCGCAGCGCACATCCAGCGCCTGGCCGAGCACTTCCAGCAATTACTCATGGCATTGGCAGACGATGCTTCCCAACCCCTGGGCGCATTGCCAACCCTGGCCGCCGCCGAGCGCGCAACGCTGGTGCAGACATGGAACGCCACTGCGGTGGAATATCCTCTGGATCAAGCGGTGCATCAGTTGATCGAGGCGCAAGTGCATCGCACGCCGCAGGCCCCGGCGCTGCTGTTTGCCGGGCACACCTTGAGCTACGCCGAATTGAACGCCCGGGCCAACCGCCTGGCCCATCGCCTGATCGCTGCCGGCGTCGGCCCGGACGTACTGGTGGGGCTGGCGCTGGAGCGCTCGATCGAAATGGTCGTGGGCCTGTTGGCGGTGCTCAAGGCGGGCGGTGCCTACGTGCCGCTGGACCCGGAATACCCGCGTGAGCGACTGGCCTACATGCTGCAGGACAGCGCTGTGCAACTGCTGTTGACCCAGGCCCATCTGCAGGCGCAACTGCCGGTGCCAGCCGGCGTGCAATGCCTGGTGCTGGAAAGCGGCGACGCCTCGCCGGACGCCTTCAGCGTCCACAACCCGAACGTCGCCGTGCACGGCGAAAACCTCGCCTATGTGATCTACACCTCCGGCTCCACCGGCCAGCCCAAGGGCGCCGGCAACCGCCATCGTGCACTGACCAACCGGCTGTGCTGGATGCAGCAGGCGTATGGCCTCGAGGCCCGTGACAGCGTGCTGCAGAAAACGCCGTTCAGCTTTGACGTGTCGGTGTGGGAGTTCTTCTGGCCATTGATGACCGGCGCACGCCTGGTGGTGGCCGCACCGGGCGACCATCGTGACCCGGCGCGGCTGGTCAGCCTGATCAACGCGCACCAGATCACCACGCTGCATTTCGTGCCGTCCATGCTGCAAGCCTTCCTGCAAGACGCAGAGGTGGCCTCGTGCCACAGCCTGCAACGCATTGTCTGCAGTGGCGAAGCGCTGCCCGCCGACGCCCAGCAGCAGGTCTTCGCCAAGCTACCCGGCGCTGGGTTGTACAATTTGTATGGCCCCACCGAAGCGGCAATCGACGTGACCCACTGGACCTGCGTCGAAGAGGGCCGCGACGCCGTGCCGATCGGCCGGCCAATCGCCAATCTTTCGTGCTATGTGCTGGACGCCAACCTGGAACCGGCGCCGGTCGGTGTGTTGGGTGAGTTGTATCTGGGTGGGGTCGGGCTGGCGCGGGGTTATCACCGTCGTCCCGCGCTGACCGCCGAGCGTTTTGTCACCGATCCGTTCGGCAGCGGCACGCGCCTGTATCGCACCGGCGACCTGGCACGTTATCGCGACGATGGCGTGCTTGAGTACGCCGGGCGCATCGACCATCAGGTCAAACTGCGCGGGCTGCGCATCGAGCTGGGTGAGATCGAAGCGCGCCTGCTGAAACACAGCAGCATCCGTGAAGCGGCAGTGCTCGCGGTCGACGGCACCCACCTGGTGGGTTACCTGGTGCTGCAACAGCCGCAGGACGATTGGAAAGCCGCGTTGGTTGCGCACCTGGCCGCGCAGTTGCCGGACTATATGGTGCCGGCGCAGTGGGTGGTATTGGCGCAGATGCCGCTGAGCCCGAACGGCAAGCTGGATCGCAGGGCATTACCCAAGCCAGAGGCCCACGGCACCGGGCAGTACCAGGCACCCCGCAGCGAAATAGAGCAGCAGGTCGCGGCGATCTGGAGCGAGGTGCTGGACGTGGAACGCGTGGGGCTGCACGACAATTTCTTCGAACTGGGTGGCCATTCGTTGCGGGTACTGATGCTCAAGGAGCGCATCCGCAAGGCCAGCGGCGTGAATTTGTCGGTCAGCCAGTTGATGCTCAATCCAACTGTGGCCGGGCAGGTCAGCTGCTTGCAGGGCGATAACCGAACGTCGTTGATCGTCAGGCTCAACCAGCAGACCGAAGGCACGCCGTTGTTCCTGTTCCACCCAAGCTTTGGCTCGGTGCATTGCTACACCGCGATTGCCCTGGCACTGCGCGAGCAGCGCCCGGTATTCGGGGTGATGTGCCGAGCATTGGCCGAGGAGGGCGCTGCGGTGCCGCACTGGCAAGTGATGGTCGAGGATTACACCACACAATTGCTGATGGCCCAGCCCCACGGGGCGTTCCGCCTGGCAGGTTGGTCGTTGGGCGGCAACCTGGCGATGGAAGTGGCGCACGGCCTGGAACAGGCGGGGCGTGAGGTGGAGTTTGTGGGGTGGATCGACGCCGCGCCGCCGCAGTGGGTCAAGCCTTACTGGGATGCGGTAGACGTGGGGGAAGATCGTGAGGTTTCGGCCAACGAGCGCCGCGCGGCGTTACTGGGCGTGATGTTCCCTGAGTTCGCCGAGGCGATACAGCGTGCCTGGGAGCAGTGCCAGCGCGATGCCGAGGATGAAATGGGTCAATGGCAAGGGTTCGTGAGCTGGGCTGAGCAGGCCTTGGGCGAAACCTTTACCGCCATCAAGGAGCAATTGCTGCACGGCAACGAAGCGCAGATTGCCTGGGACGTCGACCGCGCGTTGAGCGAACGCATGGTCGCGTCGGACTTCAAGCCGATCAAGGCGCCAGTCAGTTGCTGGTGGGCGTCCATGAGCCGGGCAGGGCGCTTCAGGGAATTGATTGAACAGCAGATGGCGACAGTGATCAGCCAGGGACGCATCGAGCGTTCGGTGATGATCGAGACTGACCATGACGGCATTATCGACAGCGCCGCGTTCATCCGCAGCCTGGCGCAGGCGATGGGGTAACCCGTATCCAATGTGGGAGGGGGCTTGCCCCCGATTACGGTGTCACAGTCAACAGATGTATTGACTGACACACTGCCATCGGGGGCAAGCCCCCTCCCACATTTTGATCCCCATTACTCCGCCGATTGGTGAGCTTGTCGCCGTGCGGTCAGAATTCCCAGCGATGCTCAACCATTACGAGGCGGATCAGGACGGCATTATCCAATGTGGGAGGGGGCTTGAACTGGTCAAGTAATCCCGGACACCGATTACGGTGTTTATGCCGCTTTTTGCTCCATGGCTATTGGCGACAGGTAGTTGTTGTAGCTGTGGAGCCTGATTCGGTTGTATCGCATGAAGAAGCTGGTCATATCCCGCCTGGCTTCTTCAACTGTGGTGTAGCCCTTATTGGGCACCCACTCTGATTTAAGCGTCCCGAAGAAACGCTCTGTTGGCGCGTTGTCCCAGCATTGCCCTCTGCGGCTCATGCTTTGCGTTATTCCATGCTCCAGCAGCTCGGACTGAAAGAGCTGGCTGGTGTATTGGCTGCCTTGATCCGAATGAAACATCAAGCCTGCATGTTTGCCTCGAACCTCCACCGCCATTCTCAGCGCCTTGCTAACCAGGTTGGCGTCGTTGATCAGGGAAAACGCCCAGCCAACGATTCGGCGGGCGAACAGATCAATGACCGCTGCCAAGTGATACCAACGTTTACCAACCATCAGGCTGGTAACGTCGCCGCACCAGGCCTGATTGATTGCGGTTGGCTCGAAGTTACGCTCGAGCAGATTCTTGGCCACAAATGCTTCGACGCCTCTAGAGCGATACTGATGGCGGCGGCGCTGTCTGCTGGCCAGATTTGCCTCCGCCATGAGTTTTCCGGCCAGATGCCGTCCCACCTTGATCTGCTGGGCTTTCAAGTGCTGAGAGATCATCCGCGCGCCTGCACTTCCCCGGCTTTCGTCATGCAATTGCGCAACTTTTGCTCTGAGCGCGTCACGCTTGGTATTCGGCACTGAGCGACGCTTAAGCCAGTCATAAAACGCGCTGCGGGAAACGCCCAGCGCACTGCAAAGCAGGCAGATCGGATACGAACTCGACTCTCTCAGCTCCTCGATCAGGAAAAACGATCGGGATCCGACATCAAGAGAGCCGTAGCCTTTTTTAAGATTTCAGCCTCGGTCTCCAGGCGCTTGACCTTGGCTCGCAGCTGTTGAAGCTCTCGCTGTTCATCGCTGATTGCCTTAGTACCTGCCACTGGCTGCCCTTTCTGACGCTCTTTGCGAACCTGCTCAATCCAACGGCGCAGAGCCGTGGGGCCAACCTCCATCGACGCACAGACGTCAGGAACTGAGCAGTTATCATCAAGTACCATGCTTACAGCACGTTGCTTGAACTCGCGGGTGTAGGTCTTTCGCTCTTGCATGAAACCTCCTGATTGGGCGAATCATATCGCCCTTAAGAGGTGTCCGGGAGCATTAGGCCAGTTCA
>NZ_CVTU01000116.1:0-5066 GCF_900004965.1 Pseudomonas sp. 44 R 15 | reverse complement strand
TCGTCTTCACACACCGCAATCTGATGCTCGTTAGAGTAGTCAAATTGCTTGGGTGTTATATGGTCAAGCCTCACGGGCAATTAGTATTGGTTAGCTCAACGCCTCACAGCGCTTACACACCCAACCTATCAACGTCGTAGTCTTCGACGGCCCTTCAGGGAACTCAAGGTTCCAGTGAGATCTCATCTTGAGGCTAGTTTCCCGCTTAGATGCTTTCAGCGGTTATCTATTCCGAACATAGCTACCCGGCAATGCCACTGGCGTGACAACCGGAACACCAGAGGTTCGTCCACTCCGGTCCTCTCGTACTAGGAGCAGCCCCTCTCAAATCTCAAACGTCCACGGCAGATAGGGACCGAACTGTCTCACGACGTTCTAAACCCAGCTCGCGTACCACTTTAAATGGCGAACAGCCATACCCTTGGGACCGGCTTCAGCCCCAGGATGTGATGAGCCGACATCGAGGTGCCAAACACCGCCGTCGATATGAACTCTTGGGCGGTATCAGCCTGTTATCCCCGGAGTACCTTTTATCCGTTGAGCGATGGCCCTTCCATACAGAACCACCGGATCACTAAGACCTACTTTCGTACCTGCTCGACGTGTCTGTCTCGCAGTCAAGCGCGCTTTTGCCTTTATACTCTACGACCGATTTCCGACCGGTCTGAGCGCACCTTCGTACTCCTCCGTTACTCTTTAGGAGGAGACCGCCCCAGTCAAACTACCCACCATACACTGTCCTCGATCCGGATAACGGACCTGAGTTAGAACCTCAAAGTTGCCAGGGTGGTATTTCAAGGTTGGCTCCACGCAGACTGGCGTCCACGCTTCAAAGCCTCCCACCTATCCTACACAAGCAAATTCAAAGTCCAGTGCAAAGCTATAGTAAAGGTTCACGGGGTCTTTCCGTCTAGCCGCGGATACACTGCATCTTCACAGCGATTTCAATTTCACTGAGTCTCGGGTGGAGACAGCGCCGCCATCGTTACGCCATTCGTGCAGGTCGGAACTTACCCGACAAGGAATTTCGCTACCTTAGGACCGTTATAGTTACGGCCGCCGTTTACCGGGGCTTCGATCAAGAGCTTCGCGTTAGCTAACCCCATCAATTAACCTTCCGGCACCGGGCAGGCGTCACACCCTATACGTCCACTTTCGTGTTTGCAGAGTGCTGTGTTTTTAATAAACAGTCGCAGCGGCCTGGTATCTTCGACCGGCATGAGCTTACGGAGCAAGTCCTTCACCCTCACCGGCGCACCTTCTCCCGAAGTTACGGTGCCATTTTGCCTAGTTCCTTCACCCGAGTTCTCTCAAGCGCCTTGGTATTCTCTACCCAACCACCTGTGTCGGTTTGGGGTACGGTTCCTGGTTACCTGAAGCTTAGAAGCTTTTCTTGGAAGCATGGCATCAACCACTTCGTCATCTAAAAGATGACTCGTCATCAGCTCTCGGCCTTAGAATCCCGGATTTACCTAAGATTCCAGCCTACCACCTTAAACTTGGACAACCAACGCCAAGCTGGCCTAGCCTTCTCCGTCCCTCCATCGCAATAACCAGAAGTACAGGAATATTAACCTGTTTTCCATCGACTACGCTTTTCAGCCTCGCCTTAGGGACCGACTAACCCTGCGTCGATTAACGTTGCGCAGGAAACCTTGGTCTTTCGGCGTGGGTGTTTTTCACACCCATTGTCGTTACTCATGTCAGCATTCGCACTTCTGATACCTCCAGCAAGCTTCTCAACTCACCTTCACAGGCTTACAGAACGCTCCTCTACCGCATCACTTACGTGATACCCGTAGCTTCGGTGTATGGTTTGAGCCCCGTTACATCTTCCGCGCAGGCCGACTCGACTAGTGAGCTATTACGCTTTCTTTAAAGGGTGGCTGCTTCTAAGCCAACCTCCTAGCTGTCTAAGCCTTCCCACATCGTTTCCCACTTAACCATAACTTTGGGACCTTAGCTGACGGTCTGGGTTGTTTCCCTTTTCACGACGGACGTTAGCACCCGCCGTGTGTCTCCCATGCTCGGCACTTGTAGGTATTCGGAGTTTGCATCGGTTTGGTAAGTCGGGATGACCCCCTAGCCGAAACAGTGCTCTACCCCCTACAGTGATACATGAGGCGCTACCTAAATAGCTTTCGAGGAGAACCAGCTATCTCCGAGCTTGATTAGCCTTTCACTCCGATCCACAGGTCATCCGCTAACTTTTCAACGGTAGTCGGTTCGGTCCTCCAGTTAGTGTTACCCAACCTTCAACCTGCCCATGGATAGATCGCCCGGTTTCGGGTCTATTCCCAGCGACTAGACGCCCTATTAAGACTCGCTTTCGCTACGCCTCCCCTATTCGGTTAAGCTCGCCACTGAAAATAAGTCGCTGACCCATTATACAAAAGGTACGCAGTCACCCAACAAAGTGGGCTCCCACTGCTTGTACGCATACGGTTTCAGGATCTATTTCACTCCCCTCTCCGGGGTTCTTTTCGCCTTTCCCTCACGGTACTAGTTCACTATCGGTCAGTCAGTAGTATTTAGCCTTGGAGGATGGTCCCCCCATATTCAGACAAAGTTTCTCGTGCTCCGTCCTACTCGATTTCATGACTAAGAGATTTTCGCGTACAGGGCTATCACCCACTATGGCCGCACTTTCCAGAGCGTTCCGCTAATCTCAAAGCCACTTAAGGGCTAGTCCCCGTTCGCTCGCCACTACTAAGGGAATCTCGGTTGATTTCTTTTCCTCAGGGTACTTAGATGTTTCAGTTCCCCTGGTTCGCCTCTTACGCCTATGTATTCAGCGTAAGATAACCATCTTATGATGGCTGGGTTCCCCCATTCAGACATCTCCGGATCAAAGTCTGTTTGCCGACTCCCCGAAGCTTTTCGCAGGCTACCACGTCTTTCATCGCCTCTGACTGCCAAGGCATCCACCGTATGCGCTTCTTCACTTGACCATATAACCCCAAGCAATCTGGTTATACTGTGAAGACAACATTCGCCGAAAATTCGAATTTCTCAATTAAGAGAACTCACAAATTTTACCTTAGCCTGATCCGTTACCAGTGAAAGTAACGTTCAGTCTATCTTTCTATCACATACCCAAATTTTTAAAGAACGATCTAATCAAAGACTAGAAATCAATATTCACTTCAGAATATTCATTTCTAAACTCTAACAGCAGAAGCAGTTAATGGTGGAGCCAAACGGGATCGAACCGTTGACCTCCTGCGTGCAAGGCAGGCGCTCTCCCAGCTGAGCTATGGCCCCATAACAAAATTGGTGGGTCTGGGCAGATTCGAACTGCCGACCTCACCCTTATCAGGGGTGCGCTCTAACCAACTGAGCTACAGACCCAATTTCGAGCGCGTAACTGATTAGCTAAGAGCTATCAGCTTGGAGCTTAAAGCTGCTTCTATCGTCTTCTTCAATGAATCAAGCAATTCGTGTGGGAACTTATGGAGCAGCTGATGTCGTCGATTAAGGAGGTGATCCAGCCGCAGGTTCCCCTACGGCTACCTTGTTACGACTTCACCCCAGTCATGAATCACACCGTGGTAACCGTCCTCCCGAAGGTTAGACTAGCTACTTCTGGTGCAACCCACTCCCATGGTGTGACGGGCGGTGTGTACAAGGCCCGGGAACGTATTCACCGCGACATTCTGATTCGCGATTACTAGCGATTCCGACTTCACGCAGTCGAGTTGCAGACTGCGATCCGGACTACGATCGGTTTTGTGGGATTAGCTCCACCTCGCGGCTTGGCAACCCTCTGTACCGACCATTGTAGCACGTGTGTAGCCCAGGCCGTAAGGGCCATGATGACTTGACGTCATCCCCACCTTCCTCCGGTTTGTCACCGGCAGTCTCCTTAGAGTGCCCACCATAACGTGCTGGTAACTAAGGACAAGGGTTGCGCTCGTTACGGGACTTAACCCAACATCTCACGACACGAGCTGACGACAGCCATGCAGCACCTGTCTCAATGTTCCCGAAGGCACCAATCCATCTCTGGAAAGTTCATTGGATGTCAAGGCCTGGTAAGGTTCTTCGCGTTGCTTCGAATTAAACCACATGCTCCACCGCTTGTGCGGGCCCCCGTCAATTCATTTGAGTTTTAACCTTGCGGCCGTACTCCCCAGGCGGTCAACTTAATGCGTTAGCTGCGCCACTAAGAGCTCAAGGCTCCCAACGGCTAGTTGACATCGTTTACGGCGTGGACTACCAGGGTATCTAATCCTGTTTGCTCCCCACGCTTTCGCACCTCAGTGTCAGTGTTGGTCCAGGTGGTCGCCTTCGCCACTGGTGTTCCTTCCTATATCTACGCATTTCACCGCTACACAGGAAATTCCACCACCCTCTACCACACTCTAGTCAGTCAGTTTTGAATGCAGTTCCCAGGTTGAGCCCGGGGATTTCACATCCAACTTAACAAACCACCTACGCGCGCTTTACGCCCAGTAATTCCGATTAACGCTTGCACCCTCTGTATTACCGCGGCTGCTGGCACAGAGTTAGCCGGTGCTTATTCTGTCGGTAACGTCAAAACAATCACGTATTAGGTAACTGCCCTTCCTCCCAACTTAAAGTGCTTTACAATCCGAAGACCTTCTTCACACACGCGGCATGGCTGGATCAGGCTTTCGCCCATTGTCCAATATTCCCCACTGCTGCCTCCCGTAGGAGTCTGGACCGTGTCTCAGTTCCAGTGTGACTGATCATCCTCTCAGACCAGTTACGGATCGTCGCCTTGGTGAGCCATTACCTCACCAACTAGCTAATCCGACCTAGGCTCATCTGATAGCGCAAGGCCCGAAGGTCCCCTGCTTTCTCCCGTAGGACGTATGCGGTATTAGCGTCCGTTTCCGAACGTTATCCCCCACTACCAGGCAGATTCCTAGGCTTTACTCACCCGTCCGCCGCTCTCAAGAGAAGCAAGCTTCTCTCTACCGCTCGACTTGCATGTGTTAGGCCTGCCGCCAGCGTTCAATCTGAGCCATGATCAAACTCTTCAGTTCAAACATCTTTGGGTTTTTAAGAAACCCTAAACTTGGCTCAGCAATCGTTGGTTA
>NZ_CVTU01000118.1:50050-57453 GCF_900004965.1 Pseudomonas sp. 44 R 15 | reverse complement strand
GCGAGGTGCCGAGTGGTGGGGCATGTACGGGACAACCACATGGGTTACAAAAAAGTGCATTCACATAGGTGACACTTTGATTGAAACATAGCCGTTCTTTGCATCCCTAGCATTGACGTGACCTAGTATCACCGGACCGAAGATCACATTCCATACCCCGTCCTTGATCAGCTCCATTCCAATGTTCTGATGCCTGAGCAGGTTACCCACGTATATCCGCAGACCAGCTCGATTAATGATGCCGCTACCATCTGCCAGGTAACACTCAACATGGCTCGCATACACCATTTCCGGTAGCTTCTCCGGATAAGACCGAGTTGAGGGTGTGTAGCAGGAGGCCGGGGTTTTCTGACCGAGTGCCTCGTGTCCCCGCTCATAATTGTAGTGCTGCATAAATCGGTCAAAGTGTTTTTGCTGAGCCTCCCAAGCAATTGCCGGCGGTTGGGGAAAGGTGCTTTTCAGTGTCCGGTGCATGCGTTCATGACGCCCATTTTGGTCTGGCCGACCGGGCTCAATTCGCTCAGGGATAATCCCAAGGCGTAACCACCAGATTGACAATTGCGACAGCCCCGCACGCCCTGTACTCGCAAACGGCACGCCGTTATCGGTGCGGATGCGCTCAGGCATTCCATACTCACGAAAAACGCGCTCGAAGGTTTGCTGGGTCTCCTTGAGATTGGTATTGGCCATGCTCTCGCAGGCAAGCAGGAAGCGACTGGCATGATCCATGATCGTCAGCGGATAGCACCAAACGCCCGCTCCGGTAAGAAATTGGCCCTTGTAATCAGCGCTGAAGAGCTGATTAGGCGTTTCTGCCTTACGCAAAGGCTTGGGATAGACCGCGACACGCTGACGCGACGATCGAGGCGTGATCAAGTCCGCGGCCTTAAGGATGTTGTAAATCGTCGTTTTCGACGGTGGATCCTGCCCAGGAAAACGTTTCATCAGATCGTTCTGGATCTTTTTAGGACCTGGGATCGTTTCACCGGCCGAACGAAGCTCAATAATCGCCTGCCTCACAACCACCGGCACCACATAGGTTTGGTTGTGCCGGCGGCGACTACGTTCGTCGAGCCCACTGGGTCCCTCCAGTTGGTAGCGCTCGACCCATTTGTAACCAGTCTTGCGGCTGATCTGATAGTCCTGGCACAGCTGGCTAAAGCTGTGCTTTTCAGACAAATACTCGGCGATGAACATCACTTTGAGGTCCATAGGTTTCAGCTCTCTCCAGGGCATGGTCAGATCCTCGCGAAATCGACCCTGCCAGTTAAAAACTGTTACCTATGTGCGTGAACTGATTTGTAACCCATGTGGGTGAGTCATACCGGCAAGAGCGTTTTGCTTACTTTTGCGCTTTTCAAAAGTGAGCCGCTGTAAAAGCGGAACCATTAGCAGCCGTGACCGCAGAAACGGATATGTACTCGGTCTGATCCAACATCCTGGTCGGCCCAGAGGCCGCCATCGGGGGCAAGTCGAATCGTCGCACCGCCCCTCCCACATTTGGCCCCATGCAGCCTATGGCGTGTCAGGCTGGTTGGCCGGATGGGCCTGCATGAAGGCCGGACGCTGCGCCGCCAACGCCGCCACTCGCCCAATACGCGGGTACGCACCCAACGGCACCTTGAAACGTTCGGCGGCATACAACTGGGGAATCAGAAACGCATCCGCCAAGCCCGGCTGCTCGCCAAAGCAGAATCCTGTGTCGCCAATCAACTGCTCCACCGCGCCCAGGCCCTGGCTGATCCAATGCCCAATCCACTCCAGCAATTGCTCCTCATCGTGACCCCACTGGCGCAGCAGATTCTGGGTACTGGAGTTATGCAACGGGTGGATATCGCAGGCGATAATCGACGCCACCGCGCGTTCATGGGCTCGAACAACCAGATCTTTGGAAAGCAACGGCGCCTGTGGATAACACTCCTCCAGGTACTCGATGATCGCCTGTGACTGGATCAGCAGCGCCCCCTCATCGCTGCGCAAGGCCGGCACGCGCCCTTGCGGATTGATCGCCAGGTACTCGGGCTGGCGATTGGCGCCGCCGGCCGGCACCAGCAGATTGACCGGCACCGCAGTGAAATCCAGGCCCTTGAGCGCCAGGGCGATGCGCACCCGGTACGACGCGGTAGAACGGTAGTACGTATACAGTTCCATGACCCTGCCCTCTCAGCGCGCGGCGACCACGGTACCGCGGCATTCACCGAAACCGATGGAGGCGAAGCCTTCACGATGGCAGCGGGCACGCAGGATGATTTCATCACCGTCTTCGAGGAACTTACGCACCTCGCCGGATGCCAACTCAATCGGCTTTTTGCCGCCTTCGGTGATTTCCAGCAGGCTGCCGAACTGCCCCGGCTGCGGGCCCGACAAGGTCCCCGAACCAAACAGGTCACCGGCTTGCAATTGGCAACCGTTGACGCTGTGGTGCGCCACCATTTGCGCCACAGTCCAATACATATGCTCGGTGTTGCTCAAGGTCAGACGATGGGCCGGCAGGTTCTGTTCACGCATCGACGCGGTGGTCAGCAGCACTTCCAATTCGATATCGAAGGCGCCGGCCTTCTGGTCGCGAACGTCCAGCAGGTACGGCAGCGGCTGCGGATCGCCTGCGGGACGCGGCGGTTGCGCCTTGCGAAATGGCTCCAGCGCTTCGGCCGTGACTACCCACGGCGAGATGCTGGTGATGAAGCTTTTGGACAGGAACGGCCCGAGCGGCTGGTATTCCCAGGCCTGGATATCCCGCGCCGACCAGTCGTTGAGCAGGCAGAAACCGGCAATATGTTCAGCCGCGTCACCAATGGCAATCGCGTCGCCCATGGCATTGCCCTGGCCGATCCAGATACCCAGTTCCAACTCATAGTCCAGGCGCGCGCAGGGGCCGAACGTCGGCTCGGTCTGGCCGGCGGGCAAGGTCTGGCCTTTGGGGCGACGCACCTCGGTACCCGAGGGGCGAATGGTCGAGGCACGGCCGTGGTAACCAATCGGCACGTACTTGTAGTTGGGCAATAGCGGGTTGTCGGGACGGAACAGTTTGCCGACGTTCTGCGCGTGTTCAATGCCCACATAGAAGTCGGTGTAGTCATTGATCCTGGCCGGCAGGTGCATCTGGCAATCGGCGGCACGGTGCAACACCTGCGCTTCACGAGTTTGCAACGTGCTGCCTTCGGCCAGCAATTCCAGCAGGCGCTCGCGCAGAGCCACGCGGGGGCCGCGGCCGAGTTCGAAAAAGGCGTTCAATTGGCCACCGGCGGTGGCTTCTACCGCTCGCCGGGCGTCACCGTCGAACTGGTCCAGTGCCGCGTGCAGGTCGAGAACCGCGTCGCCAATCGCCACGCCACTGCGCGGCGCCGAGCCATTGATGCTGAACACACCCAGCGGCAGGTTCGGCAGGGGAAAGTCCGCGTGACCGTTGGCCGAGGCCACCCAGCTGCGGGTCTGCGTTGGTTGAGTCATGGGTTATCTCCGATTCGGATTGAAGGTGGCGGGCAGCGCGGCCCAGCACGCGTCGTAAGAAGGCTGCAATTGCGGGCATTGCAAGGCGAACTGGGTGGGACGCAGCACCTGGCTGGTCTCGAACATGAAGGCCATGGTGTTATCGATCTTGTGCGGTGCCAGCTCGGCATTGATCGCCCGTGTGCAGGTTTCGCCATCCGGGCCATGGGCGCTCATGCAGCTGTGCAACGACGCGCCACCGGGCAGGAAACCCTCGGCCTTGGCATCGTAGGCGCCCTGGATCAGGCCCATGTATTCGTTCATCAGGTTGCGGTGGAACCACGGTGGCCGGAAGGTGTTCTCGGCGACCATCCAGCGCGGCGGGAAGATCACGAAGTCGAGGTTGGCCAGGCCATGCACGCTGGTGGGCGAGGTCAGGACGGTGAAGATCGACGGGTCCGGGTGATCGAAGCTCACCGTGCCGAGGGTGTTGAAGCGGCGCAGGTCGTACTTGTACGGCACGTTGTTGCCGTGCCAGGCGACCACGTTGAGCGGCGAATGGTCGAGCTCGCAGGCCCACAGCTCGCCGAGGAATTTCTGCACCAGGGTGGTCGGTTGCTTGCGGTCTTCGTAGTGCGCGACCGGCGTCAGGAAGTCGCGCGGGTTGGCCAGGCCGTTGCTGCCGATCGGGCCAAGGTCCGGCAGGCGCAGCGGCGCGCCGTGGTTTTCGGCGACGTAGCCGCGTGCCTGGGCGTCGAGCAGTTCGACGCGAAATTTGAGACCGCGTGGCAACACCACAATTTCCAGCGGCTCGACTTCCAGCACGCCCAGCTCAGTGACGATACGCAACCGGCCCTGTTCGGGCACGATCAACCATTCGCCGTCGGCGTTGAAAAACACCCGCTCCATCGACCGATTGGCGCGGTAGTGGTAGATGCTGATGCCTGAGGGTTTTTCCGACCCGGCGTTGGCGACCATCCCTGCGAGCCCGTCGATAAAGTCGGTCGGCTCAGCTGGAACTTCCAACGGGTTCCAGCGCAACCGGTTGGGCGTCACAGCGCCCAGCGGCCCACCGGCCAATTGCCGCTCCAGCTTGATAAAGGCCGGGTGATTGGCCGACGGCTGGATGCGGTACAGCCAGGTACGCCGCGCTTCGCTGCGCGCCATGGTGAACGCGGTGCCGGAGAACAGTTCGGTGTACAGCCCGTAGGGCGCTTTCTGCGGCGAGTTCTGGCCAACGGGCAGTGCGCCAGGCAAGGCTTCGCTGGCAAATTCGTTGCCAAAGCCCGACAGGTATTCGAGGTTCATGGAGCGTCCTCTGGGTCAGTTGTTTTTATCGTAATCCAGTTACGCATAACGTAATTTGATCGCCAGGGAGCGTCAAGCTATAAAGACGCCCACTTATCTTTCGGATTCTCGCTCTCCCATGGAAAAGCCCCGCGACACCGGTAAACAGAAAGTCCGCTCGGCTGAGGTGGGCACCGATATCCTCAAGGCATTGGCACAACTGTCGCCGTCCACGTCATTGTCGCGCCTGGCCGACCATGTGCAGATGCCGGCGAGCAAGGTGCACCGCTACTTGCAGGCGCTGATCGCGTCGGGCTTTGCCGAACAAAACCCCGCCACCAACCACTATGGCCTGGGCCGCGAAGCGTTGCGCGTGGGCCTGGCGGCGCTGGGCAGCATGGATGTGCTGAAGGTCGGCGCACTGCCGCTGGCGGAGCTGCGCGATGAGTTGAATGAAACCTGCTTTCTGGCGGTGTGGGGCAACCAGGGGGCGACCGTGGTGCAGATCGAGCCGGCGGTGCGCGCCGTCACGGTGGTGACGCAGTTGGGGTCGGTATTGCCGCTCTTGAGCTCGTCCACCGGGCTGGTGTTCAGCGCCTACCTGCCGTCCCGGGAGACCGTGGACTTGCGTGAGCGCGAGATCCAGGCCGGTACCGCCCACGCCTTGGCGGACGATGCGGCCTACGCCACCCTGCGCGAACAGATCCGCAGCCGTGGCCTGCACTTTGTGCATGGCTTGCTGATGCCCGGGGTGGATGCGTTATCAGCGCCCGTGTTCAACGCGACCGGGCACGTGGCGGCGGTCATGACCGTGGTCGGTCCCACCTCGCTGTTCCACGCCGATGAAGACGGCCCGGCGGCGCAGCATTTGCTGGCGGCGACCCGGGCCGTGAGTTGGCGCATGGGCTATCAGCCCTGAATCAGTCGTCCCAGCGCGACAGCGCCACTGCCACACGATCTTCCAGCGTCTTGACCTGCGCGCCGGCCACCACGTAGTTGTTGGTCAGCATAGAGAAAAGCAACCTGCGCCCGTGGGCATCGGTCACGTAGCCGCTCAATGAGGAAACACCGGTCATGGAGCCGGTCTTGGCGTGCAAATTGTTTTCGGCCGGGGTGCCGCGCAGGCGATAGCCGAGGCTGCCACCGGTCATGCGGTCAGTGTTGCCGGCAATCGGCAGTGCGTCGTACCAGGCGGTGAACCACGGCTGTTTGCCGGCGGCCAGCAGCAGGTCGGTGAAGGTTTGCGACGACACCAGATTGCGCCGCGACAGGCCGGAGCCGTCGACCTGGCTGAACGTGACGGTGTCCAGCCCCTGACGTTTGAGAAAGCCGGCCACCGCCACTGCGCCCGCCGCCGCCGTGCCGCTGTTGGCGGTCTGGCGCCCCATGGCCTTGAGCAAGGCTTCGGACATGTTGTTGTTCGAGAGTTTGAGCAGCGGCACGATCAACGCCTGCAACGGCGCCGATTGGTGCTCGGCCAGCATCGTCACCGCCGACGGGCTCGCCCCGCCCATTACGCGACGCCCCTGCACCGTAATGCCCTGTTGCGCCAAGGCTTGTTCAAACAGATTGGCCACCAGTTGTGTCGGCTCCCAGACGCTGATCAGCTGCTGATTCTGCCGTCCCGCTGCCACCGCGCCGCTGAGCTGCAACAGGTTGGTGCCATGCCGGCGATTGATCCCATAGCTGTTACCCGGCCCACTGACGGCGCGATTGCTCAATTGCAGGTAGTCGGTGGGCGGATAGATATCGACACTCACGGGCTGGCCAACCCGCACCGGCGCCCTGGCGGTGACCAACACGCTGCCGGCATCAAAGTCCGCATTGGGCGACACCGTCAGCGCGGAAATCTGCGCGCCGTAGTAGGTGGTTTCATCATCATGGGACCAGTCGACCCCCAGCCGCTCGGCATCGAACCAGGTATCGTCGAACACCAGGTCGCCCTGCACCTGGCGCACGCCCTGGCTGGCCAGTTGCGCCGCCAGCGCCTGATAGTCGGCGTACTGCAGGGTCGGGTCGCCCAGGCCGCGCAGGTAGAGATTGCCGGTAAGATGATCGCCCTGGCGGGTGCCATCGCTCAACAGTTGCGTGGCGAAGCGGTATTGCGGGCCCAGCACATCCATCGCTGCGGCGGTGGTCAGCAGTTTGAGGTTGGAGGCGGGCACCAACCGTGTACGGGGGTTGTGCTGGTAGAGCGTGGCGCCAGTGCGGGCGTCGCGCACCATCAGCGAGACCGTCGCGCCTTGCAATGCCGGGTCGCTCAACAGCTTATCCAGGGTTGCCGGAGTGGAGGTCTGGGAAACGCTGGCGCAGCCGCCCAGTAAAAAGCTCAAGCCGACCAGCAGGGTGCTGGTGTGTAACCATTTTGCGAAATGCATCAGTCGCGTTTTCCGTAAGCATCGAATGTCCGCAACGCTAACAGCTCAGGTGCCAATGTGGGAGGGGGCTTGCCTCCGATGGCCATAGGTATCTACACAATTTTGGTGCGACACCGCACCTGTGGCGAGGGAGCTAACGTGTATCTACCTGACGCTCCGAGGTCCAAATGTGGGAGGGGGCTTGCCCCCGATGGCGGCCTCTGGGCCGACCAGGGTGTTGGATTGGAACGAGTACATATCCGTTTCTGCGGTAACGGCTGCTTAGGGTTCCGCCCTGACGGCGGCTCACTTTTGAAAAGCGCAAAAGTA
>NZ_CVTU01000118.1:20363-50000 GCF_900004965.1 Pseudomonas sp. 44 R 15 | reverse complement strand
GGGCCATCCATGGCCCAGTGCGGCTAACCCGGCGTCCTGCCGGGTTACCCACGGATTCAAGCCTGCGTTCGGCCAGCGTGGTTTGACGGGGCGCTTAAGATCAAAAGCAGATCAAGATCAAGAGCGACTCGCTTCGCATCGTGGTTACGGTTGGGCGCTACAGAGTTGTGTAGATACCTATGGCTATCGGGGGCAAGCCCCCTCCCACATAAAGCGAACCGCAGTCAGAAAGTGAGGGTGCTGGACACCGACACCTGCCGCGCATCGCCAATAGACACGAACTGCGTGTTCACCGACGAGGTGTAGTAGGTACGGTCAAACAGGTTCTTCACATTGAGCTGGAACTTGACCTTCTGCCCCTCGAGCCGAGTGTCGTAGCTGGCGAACACATCGGCCACGGTATAGCTCGGCAATTCAAAGCTGTTGGCCGCATCCCCTGCCCGCTCACCGACATAACGCGCTCCGGCGCCGACGCGCAGTTGATCACCGCCCAGGATACTGCCGAAGTCATACACCGCCGACAGCGAGCCGGTGTTTTTCGCCACGTTCTGCAGGCGATTGCCTTTGAGGCTCGGGTCTTCGGTGACCTCGGCATCGGTGTAGGCGTAACTGCCGATCAGGCTCCACTTGTCGGTCAACTGGCCGCTGGCATCCACTTCCAGCCCACGGGATCGCACCTTGCCCGCCACGCTGTAGACCGAGGTCAAACCGTCGCCCACCTGCACCAGCACATTGCGTTTATCAATGGTGAACAACGCCGCGCTCGCGGTGATGCGTCCCGGCAGGTCGAACTTGGTACCCAGCTCCCACGCCTTGGATTCTTCAGGGTCCAGGCTGCCATCCAGCACGGTCTTGTTGGCCAACGGCGCGATGGTGGAGTTGGGTTTGAACGACTCGGTATAACTGCCATAGAACGACAGCTCATCGGTGTAGCGATACACCAACCCGGCACGCGGCACCCATTTCTGGCCGTTGCCATCGGTGTTGGCGGTGAACGGCACGCCTTTGCCGGCGTATTGGTCGTACATCTGGTAGCGCGCGCCGCCGACCAGGATCCACTGATCGTTCAGGTGAATGGCGTCCTGGAAGAACAACGAGTCGCTGCGCAGCAGGTCGGTCTGGTTGCTGTCCGGCGCGCTGACTTTGGAGCCCGCCACTTCGTTGCCGTATACCGGGTTGTTGTAGTTGAAAACGCCACGCGGTGTCTGGCGGATCAGGTCGGCGCGGTAGATTTTGCGGTATTCGTCATCCAGGCCGAACACCAGGTCATGCTGCATACCCGCCACATTCACCTTGCCTTCAAGGCTGGCGGTGGCGAAGCGGTCGGTGGTCAGCGCGCCCTGGGTGCCGTCCATGCTGCGGGTCAGGGTGCCGTTGGTGTTGACCTTGACCACGCGTACCTGGCTCGCGTCGTAGGTTTCGCGGTTCCAGCTGTAGCCAAAATGGGCTTTCCAGTCGTCGTTCAGATCATGATCGACGCTGAGGCGGTACAGATCGGAGCGGCCCTCCATGTTGTTGAACGGCTCGTCCAGACGGTGGGTGGCGGGGATGTTCAGCGGATGGTTGGTCTTGGGATCGATGGCGGTGCCACGGTCGAACGGCGAAAGAAATTCGCGGTGCTCATAGGCCAACACCACTTGGGTGGTGTCGCCGTACCATGCCAGCGACGGCGCCACCAAGGTCTCGCGGTGGGTGCCGTAGTTGCGCCAGTAGTCTTCATCTTCATGGTCGACGATCAGGCGATAGGCCAGGCCGCTGTCACCCACCGGGCCGGTGGTGTCCAGGCTGCCGCCGCTGCCGTTCTTGCCGCTGCCGAAGGTGGAGCCGCGCGCAGTCAGGGAAGTGGACTGCAGCAGCTCGGGCTTTTTGCTGACGATATTGACCACGCCGCCGGGGTCCTGGATGCCATACAGCAACGACGACGGGCCCTTGAGCACTTCGACACGCTCGGCCGTCGCATTCAAGGCGCGACCCTGCACCACAGGCATGCCGTCCTTCATGATCGAGCCGTTACGGTTGTCGCCAAAACCGCGCAGCATCACCGCGTCCTGGGTACTGCCGAGGGTGTTGGACTGGGTGATACCGCTGATATTGCCCAGCGCATCATCCAGATTGCGCGGTTGTTGATCGCGCAGCACTTGAGCCGGGACCACGTTGACGGTCTGCGGGGTTTCCAGCAACAGGCCACGGGAGCGCATCACCGAGCTGGTCGCCGGCGGCTGGTAGCTGGTGCTGTCCTGGGCGAGGTTGGCGCCGCTGATGGTGGTAGCGCCGAGATTGACCGCGCCATCGGTTGGCACAGGTTCCAGGGCCAGGGTGCGGGCGTCGATCCGGCGGAAGGTGAAGCCTGATTGACCCAGCAGGCGTTGCAGGGCCTGGGTCGCGCTCATTTGCCCGCTGAGCGCCGGGGCGTTGAAACCGTAGGGCGCTTCATCGGTATAGATCACGCTGATGCCGGTCACCCGGCTGAAATCACTCAGGGCCTGAGGCAGCGGTTTGGCTGCCAGGTCAAAATTGAACCGGGCGCTTTGTTGCTCCTGCGCCTGCGCCACCGCCAGGGGCAGCAATGCCACCCCCGACACCATCAGTACCGAGGCTCCCAGCCACTGTTTGACCCAACCGCCCGCCGTCGACTTCATGCTGTGAGAACCCGTGTAGAAAACGCTGTTAATGCGAATTGATCGCAGTTTCATGCACTACACGGATGGGCCGCAGGTTTACCTCACATCAGTGAGTAATTATTTTTTTGTTATTGCGCCTGGATGCGAAACCCCCACCGAGGGAAATGCACGTGCACGGTGCCGCCACGTTCATCAGTACGACGCAGGATCAGTTCTTCGCGCCCGGCAAACAGCAACTCACCGGCCACGGGGTCGACGCCATAGTCGATGGCCGCGATGGTCACCTGCTGTCCCGCCCTGAAGCCGTTCAAGTCCTCGAACGCCTCATCCGGCAGCGGTGCCGGGGTGGCATCGCGGGCGATCTTCAAGGCCTGCTCTGCGGTCATCGGACTGGCTGTGCCGTCGCCAACACTCAACACGCGTTCAAGCCAAGCCAACACGGCCGGATAGGCATCCACAAACGGCGCGGTGACCGGCGTGGCTTTCAGGAACCACAGTGAGTGGGCCAGGGCAAAGTCGGCAATCGAAGGCGCGCCGAACAGGAAATCGCCGGATTCGCGTTGTAGCTGTTGCTCCAGCCGCGTCATGATCGCCGGCCACTGATGCTTGGCCAACTCGGCCGGGAGCTTGCTGGCCGTGCCGCCACTGAACAGCGCGGCGCGGTCGGCGATGAAGGCCTTGATGGCTTCGGGTGGTAATTTGCCGAAACGCACCGCCACCGACTCCGGCTGGAACACCAGGCTCACGGCGTGGGCGAACACGACGCTGTCGGCCCAGGCGGCGAATGCCTGGGTGATCATTTCCTGGCCCGGCGGGAACAGCGCAGGCGCAGCCTTTTCCTGCTCCAGACGACGCGCGATCAGCGCCGTGTCGCAATAGATATCCGCCCCCACCTGCAGCACCGGGGTTTTCCGATAGCCGCCGGTCAAGGCCGTCAGGTCGGGCTTGGGCATCACCGGCGAAATGTGTACGGAATGCCAGGAGAGCCCCTTGAAGCCGAGTAAAAGTCGAGCTTTTTGCGCAAAAGGTGAGGTTGGATAATGATGCAGGATGAGCTCGGACATACGAGGCTCCGGATGGCGAATGAACGAGCAGATTACCGCGCAAAAGGTCCCGACGGTGTAATGGGAACCTATCAGTCAGCGTGATGAGCCACTCGCCGCCAGGCACTCCTTGGCGCTCTTCTTCAATTTCTTGATCAAGCGCTCCTGGCGCAACGCCTCACTCTTGCTCGCGCATTGCTCGGTGTACACCAGCGCTATGGCCGGGCTGGACAGGAAAAACCGCGCGCCCTTGCCGCTCTGGTGCGAAGCGAATCGGCGCACCGGGTCGTTGCTGATACCGCAATACAGCGCGCCATTGGCGGCGCGCACCAGGTAGACGTACCAGGGCTTGGGTTCAGGCGTGCTCACGGATGGATTCGGCAAGGCAAAGGGGTGCCCAGTTTATCAACGACTGGCCTGGAATGCCTTCAAGCCTTTGTTCGCCTGGGCGCGCACGGCGTTTCGCACCAGCGGTGTCCACCCCAGCAGCAGGCCCTTGGTGCCCAACGCCTGGCGCGACCAGCGCCACAGGTCGAACTGATCATGGTGCTCGCAGATCTTGCCCTCGCGAAAGACGAAGCGCGCTTGGATATCGTTGACCACGGTATTGCCGGTCGCGCTGAACAAATAGGTGGCCACCCAGTGTGCACTGCCGGTGCGTTCATCACTGTTTACCTGGTCGAAGGTCAAGGAAAAATCCTTGGCCCGCGTGGTGAGCATGCGCCACATATCCCCCGCGTCACGGCCGCGCAGTTCACCAAAGGCCGGGTCGCTGAACACCACGTCATCGCTGTAGCAGGCGATCATGGCTTCGGCATCCAGACGCTGGAAGGCGCCGTAGAATCGGCTGATCAGGGCGTTGTGGGCATCACTCATGGGCAGGCTCCGCAGGGGTCGAAAGAGTAGGCGCACGATAAGCTGCCCACGCCGCCCTGGCTACTCTCATTCGCCAGGCAAATGGGCGGGCTACGGCGCTATGCCGGTACTGCGGGCGTAGGCGAACAAGTCAACGTCGGTGGAAATACTCAAGCGCTGCATGGCCGTGCTCTTCTGCTTGCTGATCGTGGAGACGCTGCGGTTGACCTGGGCTGCGATCTGGCTGACGGTCATGCCGCTGGCCAACATGCGCACCACCTCGCGCTCCTTGCCCGATAGCTGGGGTTCCCGGGACTGGTCACCGGTGCCGGCCTCCACCAGTTGCATGCGCAGGCATTCGCTGACGAAGGTCTGTCCGGCCTGTATGGCCTTGATCGCCAGGGGCAACTCCTTGGCCGAGGCGCTTTTGGCGACCACCGCCCTGGCGCCATGGGCAAAGGCGGCGCGTAAGGTGGCGACATTGGCGAACATCGTCACCAGAATCACCGGCAACTGCGGATACTGACGATGCAGCAGGCCCAACAGGCAATAACCATCAGCCTGCTGGCCGCCGGGCATGGCGAAGTCGGTGACCAGTACGTCGCACGGTGTATCACCCAGCACGCCTAGCAGTTGATCGGGGCCGTCGGCTTCACCGACCACCTTGCACTTGCCATTCGCCTCGATCACGACTTTTTGCCCGACTCGGACAATGGGGTGATCGTCAGCAATAATTACTCTAAGCATAGGCACCCACGAATGATGGCAACTTGAATCCGCGCAAAATACCTCTGCCTGCGATCATCAACAACTGCTAACAAAGAGCCGCTTGCGGCCGAACCCAATGTTCAGTAGCGGCCACTTTTTGGACTACAACACAATAGGAAAGCGCCTACAGTCAAAACCAGATCGCTGTGGAGATGAATGCTCAGCACCAACATTCTTCAAATGTCGGACAGGTAATCGAGATAGGTGCACAGCTGTGCCTCGAACCCTTCCAACTGCGCCTTATGCGCAGCGACGCCATCGCACAGGACCTGCCTGATCACACTCACGGCGCTGGTTTCCAGGCCCGCGCCCCCCAGAAACACCAGGCTGCCGATCAACCGATGCAAGTGCTCGGCGGTCAGTGATGCGTTCAACGTCGCACGCGCATGGCGTAACACACGCAGGTCTTCCCAAGCCTCCACCAGCAGGCTTTCCAGCAATTGGTCGACAATGACGTCGCTGCCAAACGTGGCGACCAGCGAAGCACGGGTTGGCCAATTGATAATTGGCATCGCGGCTTCTTTTCCGGCGCGCGGGCCTTCATCGCCCGGCAACCAACGCACCAGTACAGCGTGCAATTGTTCAAGCGTCAGCGGCTTGACCAGCCAGGCATCCATGCCGGCCTTGCGGCAACGTTTCGGGCTGTCGTTTTGCAGATTCGCGGTCAAGGCGATGATCGGCACTCGCTTCAACCTGTTTTCGCGCTCGTGCCGGCGAATGGCGCGGGCCATGCTGTAACCGTCCATGAGGGGCATCCGGCAATCGCTGATGACCAGGTCGAAGGGCCTATGGGTAAAGGCGTCCAACCCCATGAGGCCATTGGCGGCAAGCTGGTGGCCGAGGCTGAGTTTTTGCAGCAGCCAACCCAATAACAGGCGATAGGCCGAATGATCCTCCACCACCAGCACATTCAAGTGCTGCCAATGAGGCCGGGGGGAAAAAGGCGGTTTGACTGTCTGGCTCGCTCCTGCGGTTGAACCTCCTGGCGAGCCCATCAGTACCTCTTCGTGGTGGTTAATCGGGCAGCCGTTTGCGGCATTGGCGCAGTCGCCAGGGCGAGCTGTCACGCAGCAGCGCCAGACATACCCTTTCGAAGGTTATCGACCGCAGCACCTATAACCTTTCAAGTCCATTCAAGCCCATACAACAACTACGAAAAGCACCGCGAAACAGCCTTCAAAACAGCGCGCCAGCCACGCCTGGCCAATGTCGTATTAGTTGTATTTCCCCCTCGCAGCCCCCTCGCTAAATTGTGTCCACCCCAAAAAGAGGGAAGGTTTGCCACTCCCCGGCAACCGCAAAAAACTTCGAAACCGCCGCCAAGCCAACCCCCTCGCTCACTCAGGAACGGGCGTTGACCTGCACGCGTTTCAATCTGCCCGACTGCAATGGAATGAGTTGAAATGAAAACCCCTGTATCCCTGTTGAGCAGTGCCCTGCTGCTCGCCATGACCTCCTCGGTGTTCGCCGCCAGCAGCGTCGACCTGACCGTCAAAGGGCTGATCACACCCAGTGCCTGTACACCCAGCCTGCCAGGTGATGTGGACTTCGGGAAAATCGCCGCAAAAGACCTGAACCTCGACAAAACCACCACGCTTGAGCGCAAGACCGTGCAACTGAGCGTCAACTGCGATGCGGCGACGCTGTTCGCCATTGACCCCATCGACAACCGGGTCGGCTCCGCTATCTACCCTAGCTCCTTCGGGCTGGGCATGATCAACGAAAACCAGAAGCTGGGCAGGTATCAATTGGCGTTCAGCAACCCCGTCGCCGAGACCCCCTCCACGCTCCTGGCCAGGTACAACGGCGAGGAACGCTGGAGCCAGTTGATGCCTGACGATGGCATCGCCCCCAACGACCTGGTGGCACTGGGCAGTCGTGGCGACACCGGTTGGGCGCCGCACCCGATCAAGGACGCGATCCTGGACGTCACGCTCTACACCTCCATTGCCCCGGCAAGAGACCTGACCTTGACCGACGAAGTGGCGATCGACGGTTCCGCGACCTTTGAAGTCAAGTACCTGTAAATGGACGCTTCCACCATGAAAACCTCCCTGTGCCTGTTGAGCGCTGCCCTGCTGCTCACCATGACCGCCTCGGTGTTTGCCGCCAGCAGCGTCGACCTGGCCGTCAAAGGGCTGATCACGCCCAGCGCCTGCACCCCCACGCTGGCCCAGGGCGGCGTTGCCGACTATGGAAAGATCGCCGCCAGGGATCTTCGCGAAAACCAATCCACCCCCCTGCCGGCCACCACCCTGCAACTGAACCTGAGCTGCGAGGCGGCAACGCTGTTTGCACTCGACGGTGTGGACAATCGCGCCGGCTCCTCGAACAGCCCCGACGATTACTCCTACGGCCTGGGGGTGATCAACGACACGGAGCGGGTGGGCAATTTTGTCATCATCGTCAGGGATTACCTCGCAGACGGCCTGCCGGTGAGCAAGCTGGTCTCAACAAACAACGGCACCACCTGGAACGAGAACAGTGAGGACGCCATCTGGATGCGCGGCCGACTCACCGCCTTCGGGAACAACGCCAATGGAAACTGGGCGCCCATCGCGATCAAGACGCTGAACAGCAGCCTGGTGGTACACCCCTTTATCGCCGCGTCCAGTGAGTTGACCCTGACCCGGGAACAACCGATCGATGGCTCCGCCACCCTGGAAGTGGTGTACCTCTAACCCTTCATCTTTCGTACTAAGGAAGGTTTAAACGATGACTTACCTGAGCGCTGTTCCCTTGGCCGTCCTCTTGTTGGGCGCCTCATCTTTCACGCTGGCAGGCAGCAGCCAGGACCTCACGGTCAAGGGCATCATCACCCCGAGTGCCTGCGCGCCCATGGTCTCCGGTGATGGCACGGTTGACTTCGGCAAGGTATCAGTCAGAGACCTCAACCCCGACACCTACACCGACCTGCCCAGAGAAACCATGCTGCTGAGCGTGCGTTGTGAAGGGCCGACTATTTTCACCCTGAACACCATCGACAACCGCGCCGGCACCACCGCCAGCCACTTCGCCTGGCATGGCCTGGGCGTGACAGCCAACGATGAAAAAGTCGGCGATGCCGGGCTCGGCCTGTACAGGCCAGTGGCCGATGGCGTGCCGGTACGCACCATCACCTCCCGGGATGGCGGCGTGACCTGGATGCCCTCGGTGATGCTCAGCCATACCTTGCTGACGGCGGTCGCCGACAACGACGGCCTGGCGCCGATTGCGGTCCAGGCGCTGGACGCCGAAATACGCCTGATCACGCACATCGCCCCCGCCAGCAGCCTGACGCTGACCGACGAAGTGCCCATCGACGGCCACGCCACTGTGCAAGTCAATTACCTCTAAGGAGCTCACCCGATGAAAACCCGATTGACCACCCTGGCCGCCAGCGTACTGCTGCTCAACTCGGCAACGACCTTTGCCGCGTCCAGCGTGGACCTGACCGTCAAGGGCCTGATTGTGCCCAGCGCCTGCACCCCCAGCCTTTCCGGCGGCGGCGTGATCGACCACGGCAAGGTGTCCGCCAAGGATTTGCACCCGGACAGGGGAACGGCGATTGGGGTGAATACCCTGTCGATGAGCGTCAACTGTGACGCGCCGATCCAGTTTGCCCTGCACCCCATCGATAACCGCGCGGCCTCAGGCCTAAGCACGGACTTCGGCCTGGGCTTTATCAATGAAACCCAGAAGCTGGGCCACTTCTCCCTCACGTGGCGCGGCATGGTTGCCGACGGCGTGAGCGTTCAACCCATCGCATCAATGGACCAGGGCAAAACCTGGTACGCCGAGAAATTCTGGGAACCGAGCATGTACATGGCGGCGGCGTCGATGAGCGACGACACCCAGCCGCTGTCGATCAAAGACCTGAGCGTGGATCTGGAAGTGCTCACGATCATCAACCGCGCCGACAGCCTGGACCTTAGCAATGAAGTCACCATCGATGGCTCGGCCACCCTTGAAGTGAAGTACCTCTAACCTATGGCCGCCCATCCTCCGACCACCTGCAGGCATGGGCTGCGTCTTACGTTGCCAGAGCCCTGTAGATGGATGCGCATCTTCATCGCCGGGCTTTGCCTGGCCACGATGACCGCAGCCCATGGGGCTTCGGTCGTCGATCTGACGGTCACCGGCCGGGTAACCCCGGATGCCTGCCATATCGAGCTGACCCATGACGGCACCGTCGATCACGGCAAGATTGCGTCCCACAGCCTCAAAGACGACGAGTTCACCGTGCTGCCGATCCAGATGCTCGAACTGCGCGTGCAGTGCGCCAGGCCCATGCTGTTTGCGCTGGTGGGCATCGATAATCGCGCCGACTCTTCGTCGGCTCCCGATTATTTCTACGGGCTGGGCAGGAACATCCACGTCCCCGAAGAGCGCCTGGGCTCCGTGGCGCTGGCCTATCGCAACGCGGTGGGCGACGCGCAGCCCATGCAGGTATTGGCCTCCGCCGACAACGGTGAAACCTGGTCGCAGGAGCCCAATGCCTACCCCGGTACCCATATGGCCTTTGCACCGACGGGTGACCGTCAACCCGACTTCATCAGCCAGTTGATCGTCCAGCTTCAAGTGAGCACCGCCATCAACTTCTCGCGTTACCTGACCCTGGACCAGGAAGTCCCGCTCGACGGAGCCATCGTTCTGGACCTGCGCTACCTCTGATCGATCCTCTTTTTGGCCTAATGGAAACCCGTCATGACGACGACATTCTCAAACACCGCTGTGGGCCTCCTTGCCTTGTTCCTCGTGCTCGGCAATCAGGTAAAAGCCGACGGTATGGTCCCGGACACCTCCGTGGTAATCGTGCATGAAGAAGACGGCGAAGCGTCCGTGTCGGTGACCAACACCGACAACCAGCTCGCCCTTTTGCATGTCACCTTGCAGGATATTGCGGAGGACACCGAACCATTGCTGGTGGTGACGCCGCCGCTGTCACGGGTCGAAGCGTCCAAATCCCAGCTGGTGCGTTTCATTTTGCAAAACCAGCAGCCATTGCTCACCCAACGGCTTAAACGCGTGGTGTTCGAAGGCATGCCCCAAGGCCGCGCAGCCACCGCCGCCGGGCATGCCCGCGTGGGCGTGACCGTGCGCCAGAACCTGCCGGTGATCGTGCACCCCAAGGGCCTGGCCCCCAACCGCACACCCTGGACCGACCTGACCTGGACACTGCGCGACGGCCAGTTGCAGGTGCGCAACGACACGCCGTATGTGGTGCGGCTGGCGCAGGAGCTGCGACTGCTGCCCGGCGACGGCAGGGCCATGCTGCCGCGCACCTACGTACTGCCGGGCGAAGCCTTGAGCGTCCCGGCCAGCGGTAGCCAGGCACGTACGGTCAGGCTGCAACCGGCCACCGTGTACGGGTTTGCGGTCAAGGCCTACGACGCACCGATCAGTTTCTGACGCAACACCCAGGCGGCATCATCCACCGCCGCCTGAGTCACGCAGTGACCGCTCATTGAGCGTCACCCGAACGCCTGGACCACAAGCCCTAGGCGTTCACCACCCGAGTACCTTGCTTGAAAACAGTATTGAGTTACCGTGACGGCGAAGCCGTGCCCGATCCCTCTGCCGGCGCCGCCCTGCCGCTGGTGTTGCTGCTGTGTGCGCTGCTACCGGCCAGGGTCTGCGCCGAGGATGCCAGCCCGTCCGGGTTCGATGCACAGACCTTGCATCAACGTGGCATCGATCCGCAGTTGGCCAGCCTGTTGCTTTCTGCACCGCGCTACGCGGCCGGGCAACATACCGTCAATCTGCGCGTCAACGGTCAGCCCCGTGGCCGCTTGGCGGTGAATTTCGATCAGCAGGGCAATCTGTGCTTTGACCGCACCTTGCTGGACGGCGCCCAGCTGATGCGTGCCGATGAGGCGGCCGGGTGCGAGGATTTCCTTGTCCGCTACCCGCAAACCCTGGTGGAGCCGGACCCGGCAACGCTGACGGTGTCGCTGGTGGTACCCACCCAAGCCCTGCGCACGGTGCAGCAGGATATCTCCGGCTACCAAACCGGTGGGTTAGCCGGGCTGCTCAACTACGACCTCAGCGGCTTCTACAATCGCTTCGGTGATGACGCCAGTCGCTTTGGCTCGGCCAATACCGAGGTGGGATTCAATGCCGGCGACTGGATCGTGCGCAGTCGCCAGGTGCAGACCTGGCAGGATGGCCTGTCACGCAGCACCCACTTGGAAGCCTATGCCCAGCGCACCTTCGCCAGCCACCAGGCGGTACTCCAGGCAGGGCAAATCAACCTGTACAACCCGGTACTGTCCGGCGCGCAGATCACCGGCGTGCAGGTGCTCACCGAACACGCCCTTCAAGAACAGGGCCAGGGCGCGCAGATCCAGGGCATCGCCAACAGCCCGGCCCAGGTGGAGGTGCGCCAGAACGGCGCGTTGATTCATTCCACCGTCGTGCCCGCCGGGCCCTTTACCCTCACCGATGTGCGTCGCTTGAACACGCGCTCGGACGTCGAAGTCACGGTCAAGGAAAGCATCGGCGGCGAGCGGCGTTTTACCGTGCCGGCGGCGATGCTCGGGCTCGGGCTGCCGGCGCCGGGTTACTCCGTGGCGGCGGGCCGGGTGCGCAATGTGGGCGATGCCAAAGGCGATGATCCGTGGGTAATCAGTGGCGGCTGGACCGGCGCTCTGCACCCGCAGTTGACCCTGGGCACGGGCGTGCTGGCGGCCAGTGAATACCGCTCGATGGGCGCCACCCTGGGCGTGTTGCCGTGGCTGGATAGTCAGCTTCAGTTGTCCACTCAACTGTCCAACACCCAGGCCCGGGAAAAGGTGTCCGGCATACAGACCGATCTCTCCTGGTCCCAGCGCCTGGGCGAGCGATGGTCGATCAGCGCGGCCAATTCCTGGCGCAGCATCGGCTACCGCGAACTCGAAGAAAGCACTTACGCGCGCGACGACAACCACCGCTATTCGCGCTACCGCGACCAGCAAAGCCTCAACCTGGGCTGGTCCCACCCACGATTGGGTGCATTCAGCGCAGGGGTGTCGCGCTCGGCCAATTTTGCCGGCGACAGCAGCAGCCGTGCGCTGGCCTCCTGGGGCACAAGCCTGGGCGTGGTGTCGTTGTCAGCCAGTGCCGAGTGGCAAATGGGCGGTCGCCAGCAGCAGGACAACGCGGTGTACCTCACGATCGGCGTGCCGTTGGGCGAGAGTCGCCGGCTACGTAGCTGGGTGCGTAATTCCGGCGGCCAGAACCGCACCGGGCTGGGCATCACGGAACAGATCGACGACCAACTCGGCTATCGCGTCAGCGCCGAACACGACAGCAGCGACCATCAGGTGGAAACCACCCTGGGCGTGTCGGCATTGCCGCGCTACAGCCAACTCGACGTGAGCTACAGCCGCTCCGATGCCGAGCGCTCCAGCTACCAGGGCAGTGCGCGCGGCGGTGTGGTGCTGCACGGCGGCGGCGTGACCTTTTCCCCCTACCCGGTGCGTGACACCTTCGCCCTGGCATCGGTGGGCGACATGAGCGGCATCAAGCTCAACACCCCCAGCGGCCCGGTATGGACCGACTGGCAAGGCCAGGCCGTGGTGCCGCAAGTGGCTGCCTACGGTCGCAGCCCGGTGGAAGTGCAGACGCGTTCATTGCCGCGCAACGCCGATATCAATAACGGCCTGGCAATGATCTCGGCCGGACGCGGTGCCGTGGAGCGCGTCGAATTCGGCGTCGGCCTGACCCGCCGCCTGTTGCTCACCGTCAGCACGGAACAGGGCGAACCGCTGCCCGCAGGGGCCTCCGTCAGCAGCGCTGATGGCGAGTTCATCACCCTGGTGCAGGACAGCAGCCAGGTGTTCCTGCCCAATGTGCTGGACCAATCGACGCTGTGGATAACCACGCCGCAAGGGCGTCGTTGCCAATTGCGCTACTCACTGCCGGAAAAAGCCGACCCCTCGGTGTACTTCGAAACGGCCCCCGCACGCTGTCATGCACCTTGAGGATTTCCGCCATGCCCCTTGCAACCTGCTTGCGTCAACTGTGCCTGTGGCTGTTGATCGGCGTCGCCGGCACTGCCCAGGCCATGGACGAATGCCAACTGAACGTCAGCGAACCGCTGCTGGATTTCGGCCTGATGAACCGCCTGGCGCAAAGCGACGGCGCGCCGGAACGCCTGCTCGGCGAACGCCGTCTGAGTGTGACCGTCAACTGCCCGCAGGCCGAAGACCTCAGCCTGTTCTACCGTGCAAAAGCCGCCAGCCCACAGCGCCTGCGGTTTACCGAACACGGCAGCTATGCCATTGAGGCCGGGAATGCCCTGCTCGATGGCCGGGCGGTGGAACTGGGTTTGCTGCCGGCCGTGGGTCAGGCACCCGTCGCCAATGGCAGCGTCGTGCAATGGCGACCCGGTCATGGCATCGCGCCGGTCGAACGAGGCGCTGTGCTCACGGGAAAAACCCTGGCGCTGCAATTGACCGTGCGCGCCTGGGCTGACCCTGCCGCCACCCAAGTGCGCGATGCCACCACCTGGGAAATCTCCGACATGCTGTACGGCGCACGCCATGGGCGCTACCGCGAACTGACGCTGCGTGCGCACTTTGCCCCGATCGCGTGCCTGCCGACGCTATCCGACCAGGGTGTGGTGGACTACGGCACTTTGTATGCCAAAGACCTCAACAGCAGCACTGAAACGCCCTTGCCCACTCGCACCCTGCGCCTGAACGTGACGTGCGACGCGCCGATCCGCTTCGCCCTGCACATGAAGGACAACCGCGATGGCTCGGCCACCGGCGGCATCGACGAAACCGCCTATGGCCTGGACCTGGATGCGAGCCGTGACAAGATCGGGCGCTTTTACCTCACCCTCGATCCGGCGGAGTTCAGTGCCGATACCTTCCCCGCGTTGTACCGCACCGACTCCACCAGCAATGGCGTGGCGTGGAGCAGTTCCACCGCGCGGCAAATCCCCATGGCCGCCAACAGCATCATGGGGTTTACCGACAAAACCGGCGTCACCAGCGGGCCAGTGGCCCTGCAGACCCTGACCGGCACGATGCGCATCAAGACTTATCTTGCGCCCATGCAAACCCTGGACCTGCGCGAGGTCGTGCGGATCAACGGTTCCGGCACGCTCGAAATCGTCTACCCCTGAGCCATCACTGTGAGGAGTCCGTCCCATGAAAACCCGTCTCTTTTCCAGCCTGTTGCTACTGGCCAGCACCCCCTCGGTACTGGCCGCCTCGACTGTGGACCTGAGTGTCCATGGCCTGATCACTCCCGCCGCCTGCTCACCGCAGCTGTCCAGCGGCGGCCTGATCGACTACGGCAAGATCGCCCGGCAGGACCTGAACCTGGAGACCGCCACGCGCCTGCCGCCAAAGACCCTGCATATTGGCATCGCCTGCAATGGCCCCGTGCGCTATGCCTTGCGCATGCGCGACAACCGTGACGGTTCAGCCATGGTCAACAGCGAGATTTATTACGGCCTGGGGTTCGATAACAGCGGCAATCGCCTGGGGGTTTACTCCATGACCTTCGACCCAAGGCAAACCCAGGCCGGCAACACCGCGCAGGTCTATGGCACCGAATCCACCACCGGTGGCCTGGCGTGGCGCACGTCCAATCTCAACCCCATCGACATCGGTTCCAGAAGCTACCTGGGCTTTACCGCTGTCGAAGGCAGCGTCAGCGGGCCCACGGCCATCAGTCTCCTGGACGGCATTGTCACGGTGCAGACCGTGATCAATGCCCGGCAGAACCTGGACTTGAGCGTGGAGACCGCGCTTGATGGATCGGCCACGCTGGAAGTGGTGTACCTCTAGACTTGCTCGCTGGTGACTTGCACGTAGCGCGCACGCCCGGCACCGAGGCCCGCGACGATAGCCCCCAGGCCGATCACGGCGAAAATCCAGCCGATGGCTGTCCAGCCGCCGGTCCAGTCATGCACCAGGCCGACCGCGAAAGGGCCGAGAGACGCCAGGGTGTAACCGATGCCCTGGGCCATGCTCGACAGGTTGGCCGCCACGTGGGAATCGCGTGAACGCAACACGATCAAGGTCAGCGCCAGGCTGAAGGTACCGCCCTGCCCCAGGCCCAGCACAATCGCCCACCCCCATAAGCCCTCCAGCGGTGCGTAAAGACAACCGAACAAACCGCCCAGGGTCAGCAGCATCACCACCACGATTGCCAGGCGCTGATCCTTGCCACGGGTGGCGAGCCAGGGGGCGGCAAGGGAGCTGAGCAGTTGCACGATGATCGAGCCGGATAATGCCAACCCGGCCTCGGTGGCGCTCAGGCCGCGACCGATCAGGATCGACGGCAACCAGCCGAACACGATGTAGGCCAGCGACGACTGCAAGCCCATGTAGAGCGTGACCTGCCAGGCCAGTGGGTCGCGCAGCAGACCCTTTACACGATAAGCAACGCGGTGGCTGCCGTGCTGTTGGCCGACCTGCGGCAACCAGACCAATGCCGCCGCCAGCGCCGGCAGTATCCAGAAGCCCAGGCCAATGGTCCAACGGTCACCAAAGTAGTGACTCAACGGCACGGTAGCGCCCGCTGCCATGGCGGCGCCCAGGCACAACGCCATGGTGTAGACCCCGGTCATGGTCCCGGCCTGCCTGGCGAAATCACGCTTGACGATGCCCGGCAACAGCACGCCGATGATGCCGATGCTCGCACCGGCAATCAGGCTGCCGACGAACAGGCCCACTTCGCCGAACGAACTGCGCAGGATGATCCCGGCGGCCAGGGTCAATAGAATGCCCAGCACCACGCGCTCGGCGCCAAAACGTCGCGCCAGCATCGGCGCGGTCGGCGCGAACAGGCCCAGGCACAGCACCGGCAAGGTGGTCAGCAAGCCGGCCTTGGCGGCCGACAAACCCAGGCTGCTGGAGACTTCAGCCAGCAGCGGCGACAGGCTCGACAGCGCCGGGCGCAGGTTCAGCGCCACCAGAACCAGGCCGAGCAACAGCAACCAGGGTCGCGCCACGCTCGGCTGCGCGCGTTGCACACCCTCATCGTCGGCCTCGGCGTCAATCAGCAGCTCTTCAAGTTCAGTCTTGCGTTGCGTTTCAGGGGTCATTGATCAACTGCCGGCAGAGGGATTTGGCGCGTTGCGGATCTTGCCGAGCGCAGTGCCTGCAGCTCGCCTGCAGTACGGCCAATCATGGGATGAATTTTCCCACAGGCTATTCGGAGCTGCCTACAAAGGCAACGCACTAGGGTTCTTAGGCAGGAAAAGGAGCAGTATTTTCGATTGGTAAAATTACCCTTAGAGGGTAATTATTGGCCTCAGGTGTCTTATGGAAAAGTACACACCTCATTACGATTTGGCGGTGATAAAGGCGGATGTCAGGCGGCTTGGAGACCAGGCATTTACCGCAACTGCCAGGACCACAGGAAGGAAACTCGGTTTCACAATCCATGAAATGCGAGAGATCGTTTGTCAATTGCAAGCAAGGATGTTGTACAAATCAATGACTTCCTATGCCGACCATAGGGTCTGGCAGGACGTGTACCACATCAGTTCACACGGCATGGAGATTTACATAAAGGTCACTTACTGCATAGGCGGCACCCCACCGGTAATCTCCTTCAAGGAGTGCAACTCATGAAAACCCAACAATGCTGTATATGCGGTGCGCCCGAAGGAATGACACGCTTCGAGGGGCGCAGCGAAACCCTTAGCGTCAAAGGGATGGAGCGTCGTGTTGATGACCTTTCTGGCTGGGAATGCCATGTATGCCGGGACGGCATGTATGACCCCGATAGCTCAGCGCGCCACGCGAAAGCAGGTGATGAACTCATCCACGCTGCACGAAAAATGATCGGCACCGAGATGAAACGCATCCGCCGTAAGCTGCATCTCACACAAAAAGAAACGGTGGAGCTTTTGTCAGGCGGTGGCCACAACGCGTTTTCACGCTACGAACGCGGTGAGCTCCTGCCACCCAAACCCCTGGTGCTACTGATGCGGTTATTGGATCGCTACCCGCACCTGCTAGCTGATGCCAAGGTATTGGCCGAGGGTGCTGACATGCGGGGGTTCACCCATACCGTCAACACAGAGCATAAGGCGAAAATTTCATAGCCTTCAAGCAATAAACCCGGCACCAGGCCGGGTTTATTTTTCACCCATCGATCAATGCAAAATCTGGCTCAGGAACAACTTGGTCCGATCATTCTGCGGATTGTCGAAGAAGTCATTCGGCGCCGCCTGCTCAACGATCTCGCCCTTGTCCATGAAGATCACGCGGTTGGCCACGGTGCGCGCAAACCCCATCTCATGGGTCACGCACAACATGGTCATGCCGTCTTCGGCCAGGCCGATCATGGTGTCCAACACCTCCTTGACCATTTCCGGGTCGAGTGCCGAGGTCGGCTCGTCGAACAACATGATCTTGGGCTTCATGCACAGCGCGCGGGCAATCGCCACACGCTGTTGCTGGCCACCTGAAAGCTGCCCCGGAAACTTGTGGGCCTGCTCCGGGATGCGCACGCGCTCAAGGTAATGCATGGCGATTTCCTCGGCCTTGCGCTTGGGCATCTTGCGCACCCACATCGGCGCCAGCGTGCAGTTCTGCAGGATGGTCAGGTGCGGGAACAGATTGAAGTGCTGGAACACCATGCCGACCTCGCGGCGGATCGCTTCGATCTGCTTGAGGTCGTTGGTCAGTTCCACGCCATCGACCACGATGCGGCCCTGCTGGTGCTCTTCCAGACGGTTGAGGCAGCGGATGGTGGTGGACTTGCCCGAACCCGACGGGCCGCACAGCACGATACGCTCGCCCTGCTTGACGTTGAGGTTGATGTCTTTCAACACGTGGAACTGGCCGTACCACTTGTTGACGCCCTGCATCTGGATAATGCCTTCAGGGCTCACAGGCTGTTTGATCGCTTCGCTCATAACAACAACTCCTAACGCTTGTGGCCTGTGTCGAGCTTGTGTTCCAAATGAATGGAATAGCGCGACATACCAAAACAGAAAATCCAGAACACCAGGGCGGCGAACACGTAGCCTTCGGTGGCCATGCCCAGCCATTTGGGGTCAGCGGCGGCTTGCTTGACGCTGTTGAGCAGGTCGAACAGGCCGATGATGATCACAAGGCTGGTGTCCTTGAACAACGCGATGAACGTGTTGACGATGCCGGGGATCACCATCTTCAGGGCTTGCGGCAGTATCACCAGGCCCATGCTGCGCCAGTAACCCAGGCCCATCGCCGCAGCCGCTTCGTACTGGCCCTTGGGAATCGCCTGCAAGCCGCCGCGCACCACCTCGGCCACGTAGGCCGACTGGAACAGGATCACGCCGATCAATGCGCGCAGCAGCTTGTCGATGCCCATGCCTTCAGGCAGGAACAGCGGCAGCATCACCGAGGACATGAACAGCACGGTGATCAACGGCACGCCGCGCCAGAATTCGATGAAGGTCACGCAGACCACCCGAATCGCCGGCATGTTCGAACGCCGTCCCAACGCCAGCATGATGCCCAGCGGCAACGCGCCGGCAATGCCCACGGTGGCGATGACCAGGGTCAGCATCAAGCCGCCCCACTGGCTGGTGGCCACGTTGGTCAGCCCGAACGCACCGCCGTGCAGCAGGAAGAACGCGATGATCGGGTACAGCACCAGAAAGCTCAGGCCATAGACCGCCTTGCGTTGAAAGCGCGAGATGAACAACGGCGCCACGCCGACAATCGCCAGCCAGACGGTGAGGTCTACGCGCCAGCGCAGATCGCCGGGGTAGTAGCCGTACATGAACTGGCCGAAGCGCTGTTGGATGAATACCCAGCAGGCGCCTTCCTTGGTGCAATCGGCGCGCGTGGTGCCGACCCAGTTGGCATCGATGATCGCCCAGCTGAGGATCGGCGGCACTACCAGGTAGATCAGGTAGAACGCCAGCAACGTCAGCAGCGTGTTGAGCCAGCTGGAAAACAGGTTGGCGCGCATCCATGCCATCGGCCCGAAGACTTTGTTCGGCGGCGGCATATCAGGTTTGAACGTATGTGAACTCATGGGCGTTTCCTCACCGCTCGATCAGCGCAATGCGCTTGTTGTACCAGTTCATCAGCAGGGAAATGCTGATGCTGATCGCCAGGTACACGCTCATGGTGATGGCAATGACTTCGATGGCCTGGCCGGTCTGGTTGAGCACCGTGCCGGCAAACAGCGAAACCATTTCCGGGTAACCGATACCGGCGGCCAGTGACGAGTTTTTCGCCAGGTTCAGGTATTGGCTGGTCAGCGGCGGAATGATCACCCGCAGGGCCTGCGGGATGATGACCTTGCGCAGCGTCGGCCCGGGGCGCAGGCCCAGGGAACGTGCCGCTTCGGTCTGGCCATGGCTGACCGACTTGATGCCCGAACGCACGATCTCGGCGATAAACGCAGCGGTATAGACGGTCAGCGCCAGGGTCAGTGCCAGCAGTTCAGGGATCAGTACCCAGCCGCCGACGAAGTTGAAGCCTTTGAGCTCGGGCATTTCCCAGTGCAGCGGCGCGCCGAAGAGCAACGCGCACAACGTCGGGATCACGATGAACAACGCCAGCCCCGCCCAGAATTTATGGAACGGAACACCGGTGGCTTCAAAGCGCTTGTTGGCCCAGCGTGCCATCAGCACGATTGCCACGATGGCAACCACGACGCTGGCCACGAACGGCCAGAAACCATCAGCGGCAATCGCAGCCGGCATGTTCAGGCCACGGCTGCTGACAAAGAAGGTGTCGCCGAAATTGTGACTGTTGCGCGGCCCCGGCATGGTCAGGAACACCGCAAAGTACCAGAACAGGATTTGCAGCAGCGGCGGAATGTTGCGGAATACTTCCACATACACGGTCGCCAGCTTATTGATCATCCAGTTCGGCGACAGCCGCGCCACGCCGATGATGAAGCCGAGCAGGGTCGCCAGGACCACACCGATCACGGTCACCAGCAAGGTGTTGAGCAAGCCGATCACAAATACCCGGGCATAGCTGTCCGACTCGGTGTAATCGATCAAGTGCTGCGCGATGCCGAAGCCGGCACTGCGCTCGAGAAAGTCGAAACCCGAGGTAATGCCCCGGTGCTGCAGGTTGGTCTGGGTGTTATTGAAGAGGTACCAGCCCAGCGAGACCACCGCCACAATCGTGATGATCTGGAAGAGCCACGCACGCACTTTGGGATCGCTGAAGCTGAGCTTCTGCTTGGGTGCGCCGATTTGATTTTGCATGAAGTGCCCCGAAAAGAATGGAACAGAACATCACCCGGCGGTTGGCCCACCGGGTGACAGAACCATCAGCGATCAGCGCACAGGCGGTGCGTATTGAATGCCGCCGTTGTTCCACAGCGCGTTCAGGCCACGGTCGATTTCCAGCGGGGTGCTCTTGCCCAGGTTGCGCTCGAACACTTCGCCGTAGTTACCAACTTGCTTGACGATCTGCACGACCCAGTCTTTCTTCACTTTCAGGTCTTTGCCGTATTCGCCGTCAGCACCGAGCAGACGGGCGACGTCCGGGTTCTTGGTGGACTTGGCTTCAGCTTCAACGTTTTTGGAGGTGATACCGGCTTCTTCAGCATTGAGCATGGCGTAGCCAACCCAGCGCACGATGGCCAGCCACTCGTCGTCGCCGTTACGCACGACCGGGCCCAGGGGCTCCTTGGAAATGGTTTCCGGCAGCACCACGTAGTCCTTCGGCGCGGCCAGCTTGCTGCGCTGGGCGAACAGTTGGGACTTGTCGGAGGTCAGCACGTCGCAACGCCCGGATTCCAGCGACTTGGCGCTTTCATCGGAGGTGTCGAAGGTGATCGGGGTGTATTTGAGGTTGTTGCCACGGAAGTAGTCGGAAACGTTCAGCTCGGTGGTGGTACCGGCCTGGATGCAGATGGTTGCACCGTCCAGTTCCTTGGCGCTTTTCACGCCCAGCTTGTTGTTAACCAGGAAGCCGATGCCGTCGTAGTAGGTGATGAAGCCCGGGAATTTCAGGCCCATGCCCGCATCGCGGGAGCTGGTCATGGTGGTGTTGCGCGACAGGATGTCGACTTCGCCGGACTGCAGCGCGGTGAAACGCTCCTTGGCGTTCAACTGGCTGAACTTGACCTTGGTCGCGTCGCCGAAAACGGCGGCGGCGACGGCACGGCACACGTCAGCGTCGATCCCGAGGATCTTGCCGCTGGCATCCGGCACCGAGAAACCCGGCAGGCCGTCACTCACGCCACACTGTACAAAGCCTTTCTTCTGCACGGCGTCCAGGGTGGCGCCAGCCTGGGCAAAACCACTGACACCCAATACGGCCGCCGCGGTCACGATGGCCAGGGTGGATTTCAATACCTTCATTCAAACCTCCAGTTGCTCTTGTTGTGTCGGAGCTCCAACCTCAGCGCACCCTTATGAGGCGATATCGACCCGTGTTGGCTTTTTTTGGGGTCAAGCAGCATGAGATCTTTGCGGTAATTCCAGTTGCTTCCCCACAAGCGGCAGTCACTGATAGTGTTACCGCCCTGGGAGAGTTCTGACATCGACCTACACATAGCAAGGCCCGTACCAGAGTGCCGGCTGAGTCGCTGAGTACCCGGTTCAATAGCAAAAGATTCAACCTTGCGACATTCTCTTAACAGATCAACCTGTCGCGCACCGTTGCGACGCACCCAATCGGAGCGCCTGCACATCTATGGAGCAAACATGACCGAACCCTTGATTCTAGAGCCCGCCAAGCCCGCAGACGCCTGCGTAATCTGGCTGCATGGCCTGGGCGCCGATCGCTATGACTTTCTGCCGGTAGCCGAAATGCTGCAGGAAACGTTACTGACCACCCGCTTCGTTTTGCCCCAGGCACCCAGCCGCCCGGTGACGATCAACGGTGGCTACGAGATGCCGAGCTGGTACGACATCAAGGCCATGAGCCCGGCCCGTTCGATCAGCCTGGAAGAACTGGAAGCGTCGACCGATACGGTCACGGATTTGATCGAAGCGCAGAAAAGAACCGGGGTAGACGCTTCGCGTGTTTTCCTGGCTGGCTTTTCCCAAGGGGGTGCGGTGGTTTTCCACACAGCCTTTAAAAAATGGCAGGGCCCGCTGGGTGGCGTGATCGCCCTCTCCACTTACGCGCCGACGTTCGACGATGAGCTGGAATTATCCGCCAGCCAGCAACGCATTCCGGCCCTGTGCCTGCACGGCCAGTGCGACGAGGTGGTACAGAACGCCATGGGCCGCAGCGCCTATGAGCATCTGAAGACCCGTAGTGTCACCGTGACATGGCAGGAATACCCAATGGGCCACGAAGTGTTACCCGAGGAGATACGCGATATCGGCACTTGGCTGGCTGAGCGCCTGCGCTGACTCGCGCGTTTATGTAGTTGTATGACAGACGCACTACGCCGCGCCCGATTCTTGCATTACACTGGCCGGCGTACATTCCTTAACCAATTAATGAGATGACCGTGCTCAAAGCACTCAAGAAGATGTTCGGCAAAAGCGAGGCTGAGCCGCTCGCGCCTGTTCCCAGTGCTCCCGTCCCGCCAACCGGCAGCCGCAATGACGGCAGGCAGCCCGCCCGCACGGCACCTGTTGCCCAGCCAAACGTGACAGCGCCTGAACAGACAAGACCGGTTGAGGTCGCTGCCGCGCCGGTCGCGCCAAAGCCTCGCCGCGAGCACGCCCCAAAGCCGGTCGTCATCCCGTGGAAACTCGAAGATTTCGTCGTCGAGCCCCAGGAAGGCAAGACCCGCTTCCACGACTTCGACCTGGCCCCGGAACTGATGCACGCCATCCAGGACCTGGGCTTCCCGTACTGCACGCCGATCCAGGCGCAGGTGCTGGGCTTCACCCTGGCCGGCAAAGACGCCATCGGCCGCGCCCAGACCGGCACCGGCAAGACCGCCGCGTTCCTGATCTCGATCATCACCCAACTGCTGCAAACGCCACCGCCCAAGGAACGCTACATGGGCGAACCGCGCGCGCTGATCATCGCCCCTACCCGGGAGCTGGTGGTGCAGATCGCCAAGGACGCCGCCGACCTGACCAAGTACACCGGCCTCAACGTCATGACGTTCGTCGGCGGCATGGACTTCGACAAGCAGCTCAAGCACCTGGAGGCGCGTCACTGCGACATCCTGGTTGCCACCCCAGGCCGTCTGCTCGACTTCAACCAGCGTGGCGACGTACACCTGGACATGGTCGAAGTGATGGTGCTGGACGAAGCCGACCGCATGCTCGACATGGGTTTTATCCCGCAAGTGCGCCAGATCATTCGCCAGACCCCGCCAAAAGCCGAGCGCCAGACCCTGCTGTTCTCCGCGACCTTCACCGAAGACGTGATGAACCTCGCCAAGCAGTGGACCACCGATCCATCCATCGTCGAGATCGAGGCGCTGAACGTCGCCAGCGAAAACGTCGAGCAGCACATCTATGCCGTGGCCGGTGCCGACAAGTACAAATTGCTCTACAACCTGATCAACGACAACGGTTGGGAACGCGTGATGGTCTTCGCCAACCGCAAGGACGAAGTGCGCCGCATCGAAGAACGCCTGGTGCGCGATGGCGTCAACGCCGCGCAACTGTCCGGCGACGTGCCGCAGCACAAGCGCATCAAGACCCTGGAAGGCTTTCGCGAAGGCAAGATCCGCGTGCTGGTGGCCACTGACGTGGCCGGGCGCGGGATTCACATCGACGGCATCAGCCACGTGATCAACTTCACCCTGCCGGAAGTGCCGGACGACTACGTACACCGTATCGGTCGTACCGGGCGTGCCGGGGCTGCGGGCGTGTCGATCAGCTTTGCCGGGGAAGATGACTCGTACCAACTGCCGTCGATCGAGACGCTGCTGGGGCGCAAGATCAGCTGTGAGACGCCGCCGACGCACTTGCTGCGGGCTGTAGAACGCAAACGCCCTTAAGCTGAAATGCAATAAAAGTGTGGGAGGGGGCTTGCCCCCGATAGCGGTGGGTCAGCTAGACATAAGCTGGCTGATCCACTGTCATCGGGGACAAGCCCCCTCCCACATTCTGATCTGTGCTGATTTTGAGATAGGTGTCGGGCTGGCTATTTCCAGCGATCCGCTGCGGCCTGGTCACTGCTGCGCCCTTCAACCCAACGCGCACCTTCCGGCGTGTTCTCTTTCTTCCAGAACGGCGCACGCGTTTTCAAGTAATCCATCACAAACGCACAGGCATCGAATGCCGCCTGACGATGCGCACTGGCCGCCGCCACAAACACAATCGGCTCACCCGGCTCCAGCGCGCCGATGCGATGCAGCACCTCCAGCTTGAGCAACGGCCAGCGCTGCTCGGCCTCCACGGCGATCTTGGCCAGGGCTTTTTCGGTCATGCCCGGGTAGTGTTCCAGAAACATCCCCGACACGTCGCGGCCGTCATTGAAATCGCGTACATAGCCGACAAAACTCACCACCGCGCCCACGCCCACATTGGCTGCGTGCATGGCGTTGACTTCGGCACCGGGATCAAAGGCCTCGACCTGCACACGTATGGCCATGCTCAGCCTCCGGTCACGGGCGGGAAAAACGCGATGTCGTCACCAGCCTGCACCGGTTCATCAAGGCCGCACAGTTCCTCATTGCGTGCGCACATCAGGCTGCTCTCGTTGAGCACTGCAAACTCCGGATCACCGGCCAGCGCCAGGCGCACAGCATCGACCGTAGCAAACTCGCCTTCCATCTCCAGCGAATCAAAGCCCACCGCTTCGGCGTAACGCGCAAAAAACAATACGTTGATGCTCATGCCTGGTCCGCCTTGAAATGCCCGCTTTTACCGCCCAGCTTTTCCAGCAGGCGAATACTTTCGATGGTCATGCCGCGATCCACGGCCTTGCACATGTCGTAGATGGTCAGTGCCGCGACACTCGCCGCCGTCAGCGCTTCCATCTCTACACCGGTCTGCCCGGAAAGCTTGCAGCGCGCCAGGATATGCACGGCATCCACGCCATCGGCGCGCAGTTCGACCTTGACGCCAGTGAGCATCAGCGGGTGGCACAGGGGGATCAAGTCACTGGTTTTTTTCGCCGCCTGGATCCCGGCAATGCGGGCCACGGCAAACACGTCGCCCTTGGGATGGGCGCCGTCGACAATCATTTTCAGGGTGTCGGGCAACATGCGCACCCGCGCTTCGGCCACGGCTTCACGGAACGTCACGGCTTTGTCGGTGACGTCGACCATGTGGGCGCGACCTTGGGAATCGAGATGAGTCAGCACAGCGATACTCCTGATCAGGAGCAACGATTGTAAACCCAACACGGAACAAAATGTGGGAGGGGGCTTGCCCCCGATTGCGGTGGGTCAGTCAACAGAGATGTTGAATGTGCCACCGCTATCGGGGGCAAGCCCCCTCCCACATTGATCGCGATTACAAATGAGACTCGGCGTACTCGGCCAGAATCGAACGTGGTACGCCCTGCAGCGCGATGTGCACGCCGTTCGGGAAGTCCTTGAAGCGTTCCGTCAGGTAAGTCAGCCCGGAGCTGGTCGCGGACAGGTAAGGGGTGTCGATCTGTGCCAGGTTGCCCAGGCACACCACTTTGGAACCGGCGCCGGCACGGGTGATGATGGTTTTCATCTGGTGCGGGGTAAGGTTCTGGCATTCGTCGATCAAAATCAGGCTCTGCTGGAAGCTGCGACCTCGAATGTAGTTGAGGGATTTGAACTGCAACGGCACTTTGCTGAGGATGTAGTCGACGCTGCCATGGGTGTTTTCGTCATCCATGTGCAAGGCTTCGAGGTTGTCGGTGATCGCCCCCAGCCAAGGCTCCATTTTTTCCGCCTCGGTGCCGGGCAAAAAGCCGATTTCCTGGTCCAGGCCCTGCACGCTGCGGGTGGCGATGATGCGGCGATAGCGCTTGGTCACCATGGTCTGTTCGATGGCGGCGGCCAGGGCGAGGATGGTTTTCCCCGAACCTGCGGCGCCCGTCAGGTTGACCAGGTGAATGTCCGGGTCGAGCAGCGCATACAGCGCCAGGCTCTGATAGATGTCACGCGGTTTCAGGCCCCAGGCTTCCTGATGCAACAGGGGTTCCTGATGCAGGTCGAGGATCAGCAGCTTGTCGACCTGAATCTCCTTGATCCAGCCCACAAAGCCCTGCTCGTCGACGATGAATTCGTTGATATGCACTGCCGGCAGGTTGTCGGTCAGTTGCACCTGATGCCAGGTGCGGCCGTGGTCCTGGCGGGTTTCGACCTTGCTGACGCGGTCCCAGAACGAGCCGGTCATCATGTGATAACCACGGGACAGCATCGACACGTCGTCCACCAACTGGTCGGTACTGTAGTCCTCGGCAGCGATCCCACACGCTCGTGCCTTGAGGCGCATATTGATGTCTTTGGTCACCAGCACCAGGCGCAGGTCCTTGTCGCGCGCGTGCAGGTCGATCAATTGGTTGATGATTTTGTTGTCGTTGAGGTTTTCCGGCAGCAGGCTGCTGGGCTCGCTGCGTTTGTTCATCAGGATCGACAGCAACCCCTTGGGCCCGCTCTTGCCACGCTGGATCGGCACGCCGACTTCAACGTCCTCGGGCGAGGCTTCGCCCAGGGTCTTGTCGATCAGGCGGATGGCCTGGCGGCATTCGGCAGCGACGCTGTGGTGGCCGCTTTTGAGTTTGTCCAGTTCCTCCAGCACGATCATGGGGATGGCGACGTGGTGTTCTTCAAAGTTAAGCAGTGCGTTTGGATCGTGAATCAATACGTTGGTATCAAGCACATAAAGGATTGGCTGGTCGGAAGAAGGGGTGCGTCCATGATCATCCATACTCGGTCACCTTTGTGGGAGCCAGTCGACGCAATACCTGGGCGGTGCTGCGCCTCGATTCGACCACCGACTGCACCTGGTGTGACGTCAAGTGCAGTGCCCACATTAGGAGTCTTGGAAGACGCCACCTGTGCTGCAGGTTTCGGCGGTCTGACTTCGTAATACCGCAAAACCCATGACAGGAAAAAGCACTTTGACGCTTTTTTGAAGTTTATTTTTCAGGATGACGAATAGCACTAGCCGAGTGCCATACACCCCGTTAAAGTCGGAAGTCCGCCTGCATCGAAATGTCGCGGCAAATCACCCCGAAAATCCCCCTCGACCAACAGGGCCGGGCATTTCATCGAAATGCTTCACGACAGTCCTGCCAACCCAGGCCACTCTGCGCCGTCGACTGCAACAACATTGGCAATGCCACCCGCGCCTTGTCCTGGGGATCGTGGAACACAATCACACCTTTGCGCCACAGCAGCATCAGCGTCAGCACCCGCTGCGCCGACTCTTCGGCCTTGAGCTTGCCCGGATCGTCCTGGGAATCGATGTCCCATAGCGCCACTTGCAGACCCTGGGCCTGAAAGAAGCCCTGGCTGTCCGCGCGCCGTTGCCCGTAAGGCGGTCGAAACAGCGGCACATAGTTTTCCGGCAGCAGGTTTTGCACCAGTGATGCGCTGCGGGTGATGGAATCCTGCCAATCGATCCAGTGGCTGTGAGAGCGATACTGCCAACCCTGGATACCCACGCACTGCCCCTGGTACAACGCCTGCACATCCGCAGCGGAACTGCGCTCCACACGGGTTTGCAGGCTGCTGCCGAGGGCGAAGAACGTGGCGTTGATCTTTTGCTTGCGCAGGTAATCGGCGAGCCAGTCGGTATTGCCGCCGACCGTTGCCGGGCCGCCATCGAAGGTCAGCAGGAACATGCGATCGTTAAGCTCATCGCCATTGCGCTCGTGGTCGCCAAAGCGCGCCACTTCGCTGCTGATCTGCGGCATCAGCGCGGCCTTGCGCAGCAGTTCATCGAGATAGCGCTCATGAAAGTGCCGGCTGGGCGCGGCCCAGCCTATATAGAACGAGTCGTCACTGACGGCGAACTTGCCGGCCTGCTCGCGCAGGTCGTCCATGTTTTCCACCAGATAACAGAACGAAGCGTCCTCTTCGCAGCTTTGCTGGGCGAACGTGTAGTTCTCCAACAGCCGCTGCCAGAGTTGGCGGCGCAGGTCGTCGATTGCGGCCAGGTTGATGATCTTCAGCCCCAGGCGCTGCTTGAGCGCGGGCTCGTCCAGGGCTTCGCTGGCCAACAGGCCGTGGGCAAACATCAGGATTTCAGCGCGCGAGGCCACGTCGAACAGCGCCGGGCTGCCGAGTTTTTCCGGCCAGGTGGCGCGGTCGAGGCTGGCGACATCAACCGGCGCGGCCTGGGCATTCAGGCAGAGCAGGCAAGCCGATAATAAAAGCGCTAATCGCACACGGGGTCTCCCTCTCCAGAGTTACCGCCCATCATAGCGGACTGCCCCGCCCTTTTTGTGTAGGCGCGAGCTTGCTCGCGAAAAACGTCTGGGCACCGCGTTTATTCAGCCTGCCAGCATTATCGTTGACGACTTTCGCGAGCAAGCTCGCGCCTACACAAAAACCGGGGCCTATTGGCTTGATAGGTGGAGTCGAACGCTCCAACCCCCTAGAATCGCGCACACGATTCCAGGAGCCAACTTCATGCTGATGGTGATTTCCCCCGCCAAAACCCTCGACTTCGAGTCCAAGCCGGTCACTGCGCGCTTCACCCAGCCGCAGTACCTGGACCATTCCCAGGAACTGATCGAGCAACTGCGCGAACTGAGCCCGGCGCAGATCAGCGAGTTGATGCACGTCTCCGACAAGATCGGCGGCCTCAATGCCGCCCGCTTCGGCAGCTGGACGCCCGCTTTCACCCCGGCCAATGCCAAGCAGGCCCTGCTGGCGTTCAAGGGCGATGTATACACCGGCCTTAACGCCGAAACCTTCAGCGATGCCGATTTCAGCTACGCCCAGGACCACCTGCGCATGCTCTCCGGCCTCTACGGCCTGTTGCGCCCGCTGGATTTGATGATGCCGTACCGCCTGGAGATGGGCACCAAGCTGGCCAACGCCCGTGGCAAGGACCTCTACGCGTTCTGGGGCACGCGCATCAGCGAATGGTTGAATGAAGCGCTGGCCGCGCAAGGCGACGACGTGCTGCTCAACCTGGCCTCCAACGAATACTTCTCGGCGGTCAAGCGCACGGCCCTGAACGCGCGAATCATCAACACCGAGTTCAAGGACCTGAAAAACGGTCAGTACAAGATCATCAGCTTCTACGCAAAAAAAGCCCGGGGCATGATGAGCCGGTTTGTGATTGAAGAACGCATCAACGATCCGGCCAAGCTCAAGCAGTTCGATGTGCAGGGCTATCGCTTCGATGCAGAGCAGTCCAAGCCGGATAACCTGGTGTTCTTGCGCGATCACGCACCGGAATAAGGCCGTACAGAGACTGATGATCAAATGTGGGAGGGGGCTCGCCCCCGATGGCGGTGGTTCAGCTACAAACAAGCTGACTGAAAGACCGCTATCTGGGCATAGGTATCTACACAACTCTGTAGCGCCCAACCGTAACCACGATGCGAAGCGAGTCGCTCTTGATCTTGATCTGCTTTTGATCTTGATCTCAG
>NZ_CVTU01000118.1:0-20313 GCF_900004965.1 Pseudomonas sp. 44 R 15 | reverse complement strand
GGGCCATGGATGGCCCATTGCGGCGGCCCACGGATTCAAGCCTGCGTTCGGGCACACCGAGCCTGGGCGAGGTGCCGAGTGGTGGGGCAAGAGCCCTTTTGGTTACTTTTGGGGCTCTTTTCCAAAAGTGACCCGCTGTAAAAGCGGAACCAATAGAAGCCGTTACCGCAGAAACGGATATGTACTCGGTCTGATCCAGCATCCTGGTCGGCCCTGAGGCCCCCATCGGGGGCAAGCCCCCTCCCACATTTGGATCTCGGAGCGTCAGGTAGATACGCGTTAGCCCCTCGCCACAGGTGCGGTGTCGCACCAAAATTGTGTAGATACCTATGGCTATCGGGGGCAAGCCCCTCCCACATTTTGCTGGTATTCCAAACCAGCGAAACGTCATTTATTTGGCGCCAGAAAAACACCCAGACACAACCCTAACGATTTATTCACTCGACATTCATCGTTTTTTTTCGTAGTGGCACCACTTTTTTTATTCAGTAGTGGCACAAAACTATCCCCTCGCGCCAACTCCCCACAACTACTGGTCTAAATAGCAAGTGCTATCAATATACTACTAGTGCCATCTTTCCCAATATTTCAAGAAATTTCCGGAAACAGGATGAGCGGGCTGGAACTTCATCCTGAAGCACCGCTCATACCACCGGTAACGAAATTCTCTACGCCTGTAAGAGATGACTTACATAACGACCAATGGAAGTAGTCAAGTTGTCTTAAAACACTTTGACTCTATGGTCACACCATCAACTGATCGAGTTAAGGGTGGCGATAAGTACGCATTGCTATCCCCTACAGGCCAAGGCAGCGCTGACCTAAATGAGCCCGTGCAACCACCCAAGGCATTGAGAAAAAAGGCAATTTGCCTGCATCGATACCTTGCCGCACCGGCGCCGAAGTCTTCCTCCAGGGAAGTACGGCTGCATTTCAGGGCAAGCCCCAATAATAAGGCCTGGTTGCGCACAACTTGAGTGCACTAGTGAGTCACTCGTTTATTCAACATGCCTGCACGCGATAAGTCGGCGTCTATTCGCCTAACTTTTGCGGCATCAGTGACGCTTGCAAACATGAACTCCGGCCATCTAATGGCATGATTTAAATACAGAGGTAATTGCGATGCGCATCAGCATATTCGGTTTGGGTTACGTTGGCGCAGTATGTGCCGGTTGCCTGTCTGCCCGTGGCCACGAAGTGGTCGGCGTAGACATCTCCAAGGAAAAGATCGACCTGATCAATGCCGGTAAATCGCCGATCGTTGAACCGGGTCTGGGCGAGCTGTTGAGCCAGGGTATCCAGACCGGCCGACTGCGTGGCACCACCAACTTCGCCGAAGCCATCCGCGATACCGACCTGTCGATGATTTGCGTGGGCACGCCAAGCAAGAAGAACGGCGACCTGGAACTCAACTACATCGAATCGGTATGCCGCGAGATCGGTTTTGTGCTGCGTGACAAGACCACCCGCCATACCATCGTGGTGCGCAGCACCGTACTGCCGGGTACCGTCGCCAACGTGGTGATCCCGATCCTCGAAGACTGCTCCGGCAAGAAAGCCGGCGTCGATTTCGGCGTTGCGGTCAACCCGGAATTCCTGCGCGAATCCACCGCCATCGCCGACTACGACCTGCCACCGATGACCGTCATCGGCGAGTTCGACACCGCTTCCGGCGATGTCCTGCAGTCGCTCTACGAAGAACTCGACGCACCGATCATCCGCAAGGACATCGCCGTTGCCGAGATGATCAAGTACACCTGCAACGTGTGGCACGCCACCAAAGTCACCTTCGCCAACGAGATCGGCAACATCGCCAAGGCCGTCGGCGTCGATGGCCGTGAAGTGATGGACGTGGTCTGCCAGGACAAGACGCTCAACCTGTCCCAGTACTACATGCGCCCGGGCTTCGCTTTCGGCGGCTCGTGCCTGCCCAAAGACGTGCGCGCCCTGACCTACCGCGCCGGCTCCCTGGACGTGGAAGCGCCGCTGCTCAACTCGCTGATGCGCAGCAACGAATCCCAGGTGCAGAACGCCTTCGACATCGTTTCCAGCCACGACAAGCGCAAAGTCGCCCTGCTGGGCCTGAGCTTCAAGGCCGGTACCGATGACCTGCGTGAAAGCCCGTTGGTAGAACTGGCGGAAATGCTGATCGGTAAGGGCTACGACCTGAGCATCTACGACAGCAACGTCGAGTACGCCCGCGTGCACGGTGCGAACAAGGACTACATCGAAGGCAAGATCCCCCACGTGTCGTCCCTGCTCAACTCGGACTTCGATGATGTGATCAACAACTCCGACGTGATCATCCTCGGTAACCGTGACGAGAAGTTCCGTGCCCTGGCGCATAACGCTCCGGAAGGCAAGCAAGTGGTCGACCTGGTGGGCTTCATGTCCAAGGCCACCAGCGTAAGCGGCCGTACTGAAGGTATTTGCTGGTAACAGCAACGGCAAGTTTCAGGCTGCCAGTGGCTTAATCCCCAGCGCTTGCAGCCTGAAGCCTCCTCCCCTTCCGGATGACGCTTATGTCCAAGTTAAAACATGTATTTCTGCAAGCCGCCGGCTGGCTGTTGTTTCTCAGCCTGCTGATGGGACTCGCCCTGCTGTTGCCGGCGAGCACCTTCGATTCGCAATCGAAGAATTTTATTTTCCTGATTGGCGCCGTCGGTATCTGGCGCTACTCGATGGGTGCAACGCATTTCTTTCGCGGCATGCTGTTCCTGTACGTGGTCTACCCGCACCTGCGCCGCAAAGTGCGCAAGTTGGGCAAGGCCGCCGACCCATCCCATGTGTTCCTGATGGTCACCAGCTTCAGGATCGATGCGCTGACCACCGCGCAGGTCTACAGCTCGGTGATTCGCGAAGCCATCGAATGCGGCTTCCCCACCACCGTGGTCTGCTCGCTGGTGGAAATGTCCGATGAGCTGCTGGTCAAGAGCCTCTGGGAAAAAATGAACCCACCGGCTCACGTCAAGCTCGACTTCGTGCGCATCGCCGGTACCGGCAAGCGCGACGGCCTGGCCTTCGGTTTCCGCGCCATCTCGCGCCACCTGCCGGATGACCGCGCCGTGGTGGCTGTGATCGATGGCGACACCGTGCTGGCCGAAGGCGTGGTGCGCAAGACCGTGCCGTGGTTCCAGCTGTTCGGCAATGTCGGTGGCCTGACCACCAACGAATTCTGCGAAGTGCGCGGCGGCTACATCATGAGCGAGTGGCACAAGCTGCGCTTCGCCCAGCGCCACATCAACATGTGCTCCATGGCCCTGTCCAAGCGCGTGCTGACCATGACCGGGCGTATGTCGGTGTTCCGCGCCAGCGTGGTGACTGACCCGGGCTTTATCGCCGACGTGGAAAGCGACTCGCTGCAACACTGGCGCCTGGGCCGCTTCAAGTTCCTCACCGGTGATGACAAGTCCAGCTGGTTCAGCCTGATGCGCCTGGGCTACGACACCTTCTACGTGCCGGATGCCGCGATCAACACCGTGGAACACCCGCCGGAAAAGAGCTTTATCAAAGCCAGCCGCAAACTGATGTTCCGCTGGTACGGCAACAACCTGCGCCAGAACTCCCGCGCCCTGGGCCTGGGTGTGCGCCGCCTCGGTGTGTTCACCAGCGTGGTGCTGTTCGACCAGCGCGTGTCGATGTGGACCTCCCTGCTCGGCCTGACCGTGGCAATCATCGCCACCTTCAAATACGGCGGCGCCTTCATCCTCGCGTACCTGCTGTGGATCGGCATCACCCGCCTGATCCTTACGCTGCTGCTGTCGTGCTCCGGCCACAAGATCGGCCCGGCCTATCCGCTGATTCTCTATTACAACCAGATCATGGGCGCGCTGGTGAAGATCTACGTGTTCTTCCGCCTTGATCAACAGTCCTGGACCCGCCAGGACACCAAACTGACCCGCGATTTGGCCAGCTTTCAACGTTGGTTCAACACCTGGTCGTCTCGGACCATGACCTTCTCCGCCGGCAGCATTTTCGTTGCCGTATTGCTGATGATGGTCTGACCCTGCCAAGCCTGAATTAACTTAAGGAATGCCCTGATGAACAGCCAAGTAAACGCCAACGTAGTCCACGAATCCGAAGCCCAGCGCCAGCACGCCCGGGTCAAAATCCCGGCCAAGCTGCGCTTCTTCAACACCGACCGCACGCAGACCGAAGCACGGGTGATCGACTTGTCCGCCGGCGGCCTGGCGTTCACCGCCACCCAGCCGCTGACCATCGGTGAGGTGCACAAGGGTCGCCTGCAGTTCGTGATCGACAACCTCGGTCTGGCGATGGATGTGGAGCTGCAGATTCGCTCCTACGACCGCCAGACCGGCCGCACCGGCTGCCAGTTCCAGAACCTCGATGCCCAGGATATTTCCACCCTGCGCCACCTGATCACCTCGCACTTGTCAGGTGACATCGTGACCATGGGCGACGTGCTGGCCACCTTGCAACGCGACAACTTCACCAAGGCCCGCAAGGTCAAGGACGGCGGCAGCAACATGAGCGCCTTTGGCCGCTTGCGCGCCGTGACCTTCAGCCTGGCGATCTTCCTGGTCGGCCTCGCCGCGTTCGGTTTCGTCTTCAAATCCCTCTACGGCATGTACTTCGTCAGCCACGCCCAGGCAGGTATCGTCAGCGTACCGGGCATGAACGTGACCATGCCGCGTGACGGCACCGTGCAAAGCCTGCTCAAGGGTGACGCGGTAGCGGCCAAAGGCGCGCCGCTGGCGACCTTCAGCACCAGCATGCTCGATGTGCTCAAGGGCCACCTGGACGAAGACCAACTGCAACCGGCCAAGGTTGAAGAACTGTTCGGCAAGCAAATGACCGGCACCCTGACCTCGCCGTGCGATTGCGTGGTCGCCCAGCAACTGGTCGCCGACGGCCAGTACGCCAGCAAGGGCGATGTGATCTTCCAACTGGTGCCGCGTGGCAGTCAGGCTAACGTCGAAGCCCGCTTCACCTACCGCCAGTTTGGCGATGTACGTCCAGGTACGCCGGTGAGCTTCCAGGTCGCCGACGAAGAGCAGGTGCGCACCGGCACTATCGTCAGCAGCACCAGCCTGAACAGCGCCGACCTGTCCTCCGACATCCGCGTGCAGATCAAGCCGGATGCCCCGCTGGACAGCACCTACGCCGGCCGCCCGGTGGAAGTCACCAGTGACCGCGGCCCTTCGCTGAACTGGCTGATCGATAAAGCCATGGCTCACGGTCTGTAAGCGAGGACATGCCTGTGAACCCTATTTCAAGAACAACACAATCCCTGTGGGAGCGGGCTTGCCACAAAAAACCCTCCCACATGGGTTCGGTGGCGTTGCTGGCGGTTGCGGTGAGCCTGGCCGGTTGTGCCGGCCTGCCCGACCAACGCCTGGCCAATGAAGCGCTCAAGCGTGGCGACACCGTCACCGCCCAGCAGAATTACCAGCAACTGGCAGACCTGGGCTACAGCGAGGCCCAGGTGGGCCTGGCCGATATCCAGGTCGGTACCCGCGATCCGGCGCAAATCAAACAGGCCGAGGCCACCTACCGCGCGGCGGCGGACACTTCGCCCCGCGCCCAGGCACGTCTCGGCCGTCTGCTGGTGGCCAAGCCCGGCGCCACCGAAGCCGAACACCATGAAGCGCAAATGCTGCTGAAAAAAGCCTTTGCCAATGGCGAAGGCAATACCCTGATTCCGCTGGCGATGCTGTACCTGCAATACCCGCACAGCTTCCCCGACGTGAACGCCCAGCAACAGATCAGCCAATGGCAGGCCGCCGGTTACCCGGAAGCCGGCCTGGCCCAGGTGCTGCTGTATCGCACCCAGAACACCTACGACCAGCATCTGGATGATGTCGAGCGCATCTGCAAGGCGGCGCTCAACACCACCGATATCTGCTACGTCGAGCTGGCCACCGTCTACCAGAAAAAAGCCGAGCCGGAAAAACAGGCCGAGCTGCTCAAGCAGATGGAAGCAGGCTACAGCCGTGGCACCGTCACCGCCCAGCGCGTCGACAGCGTCGCGCGCGTACTCGGCGATGCCACCCTCGGCACGCCGGACGAGAAAACCGCCCAGGCGTTGCTGGAAAAAATCGCCCCGGGTTACCCCGCGTCCTGGGTCAGCCTGGCGCAACTGCTCTACGACTTCCCCGAACTGGGCGACGTCGACCAGATGATGAAGTACCTGGACAACGGCCGCGCCGCCGACCAGCCACGCGCCGAGCTGTTGCTGGGCAAGCTTTACTACGAAGGCAAATGGGTGCCGGCCGACGCCAAGGCTGCCGAGGCGCATTTCGAGAAAGCCGTGGGCCGTGAAGTGGCCGCCGATTACTACCTCGGCCAGATCTACCGCCGTGGCTACCTGGGCAAGGTCTACTCGCAAAAAGCCCTGGACCACCTGCTGACCGCAGCGCGCAACGGCCAGAACAGCGCCGATTTCGCCATTGCCCAACTGTTTTCCCAGGGCAAGGGCACCAAGCCCGACCCGCTCAACGCCTATGTTTTCAGCCAACTGGCCAAGGCCCAGGACACGCCGGAAGCCAATGAGCTGGCCACCCAGCTCGAAGCCCCGCTGACGCCTGAGCAACGCGCCGAAGGCCAACGCCTGGTGCAACAGGAGCTGGCCGCCCGCGGCACCCTGGCCCAAAGCACGCTGCAACTGCACGCCCTGCAAGAAGAAGACGGCGAGGAATCCCTATGAAGCTCAATCCATTCGTCAAGGCCGGCATCGGCCTGTCCTTCGCCCTGCTGTGGTCGTGCCCGACCCTGGCCGCGCTGACCGAAGCCAAGAACTTCGGCCTGGAAGTCAAAGCCACCGCGCAGTCCGAAGACGACCGCGACCTGGGCACTCAGAAAGGCGGCGACGTCAACGGTATCGGCCTCGACCTGCGCCCGTGGATCTACGGCGAAAGCGGCGCGTGGAGCGCCTACGCCATGGGCCAGGCGGTGGCCTCCAGCGACATTATCGAGACCGACACCCTGCAACAGTCGGCGGATGACACGACCGAACAATCGAGCAACGACGACCGCAAGGCGAAGAAAAACTATCTGGCCCTGCGCGAGTTCTGGGTCGGCTACAGCGGCTTCACGCCCTACCCCGGCGAGATCCTCAAGTTCGGTCGCCAGCGCCTGCGCAATGACGACGGTCAATGGCGCGACACCAACATCGAAGCGCTGAACTGGACCTTCGACACCACCCTGCTCAAGGCCAACGTCGGCGCCGCCGAACGCTTCAGCGAATACCGCACCGACCTCAAGGAACTGTCGCCGGTCGACAAGGACCGCCAGCACTTCTACGCCGACGCCGCCTACCAATGGACGCCGGGCCAGTGGATCGGCCTGCGCGGGCACCATACCCATGACGACGGCAAGCTCGACTACGCCGAACCGGGCGTGGCCAGCGACCCATTGGACAAGCGCGAAAACGGCGACCTGACCTGGCTCGGCATCGAAGCCAACAGCGACGCCTATAACTGGCGCAACACCAACACGGTCAACTACTGGGCCAGCATCACCGGCATGAAGGGCGACCGCGACACGGTCAACGCCTTGAACGCCGATGGCAGCCGCCCGACCAATGCCAAGCGCAGTGATGACGTCAGCGGCTGGGCCACCGATATCGGCGTGCGCCTGCGCCTCGATCCGCAGTGGCAAGTGGGCGCGGCCTATTCGCGCGCCAGCGCCGAATACGAACAGAACGGCCTGCAAAGCAACCGTTCGAACTGGACCGGCACCCAGTCCCGCGTGCACCGCTTCGGCGAGGCGTTTCGCGGCGAGATGAACAACATGCAGTCCATGAGCCTGTTCGGTTCCTGGCAACTGCGCGAGGACTACGACGCCAGCCTGGTGTACCACAAGTTCTGGCGCGTCGACGGCAACAAGCCGGTGGGCAGCAACGGCATCGATGCGGTGCAGAACAACACCGACGACGTGACCGGCGCAATCCTCTCCAGCACCTCCCTGCCCCTTGAAGACGGCAAGAAGGACCTTGGCCAGGAGATGGACCTGGTCGTCACCAAGTACTTCAAGAAAGGCTTGCTGCCCGCCGCGCTGAGCCAGTCGATCGACGAGCCCTCGGCCCTGGTGCGCTTGCGTGCCGGCGTGTTCAAGCCGGGCGACGCCTATGGCAGCCAGGTCGACTCCTACATGCACCGCGCCTTTGTCGACGTGGTCTGGAAATTCTGATGGGAGCCTGCGCAATGAATGCTCAAAGCCTACTCGTCGCGGCAATGCTGGTGGCCAGTGCCCCAGCGTTTGCCGACACGGCGGCCAAGGCGCCGACCATCGCCAAGGAACTGCAACAGGCCAAGACCTACACCATTTCCAGCCCGCCCACCGCGCCGCTGGAAATGGCCAAGCCGGCGCTGCCCGACCTGTCGGGCTACACCGCTGCGGCCATGGAAAAAAAGATCGTCAGAAGCAAACCGGGCAAGATCAGCATCCGCCGCATGATGCAGGAAGACGCGCTCAAGGACTTTATCGGCGGCGACAACAAGATGGCCGAATGGGTGGTGCGCCAGCATGGCATTCCCCAGGCGATCTTTGTCGACGACGGCTACATGAACCTCAAGGACCTGCTGGGCAAGGTGCCCAAGCAGTACTTCAGCGAGACATCGCCTGGCGTGTTCCTGGCCAAGTTGCCCATCGTGGTCGGTCGTAAAGGCATCCTCGATATCGACAAGAACACCCAGGAACTGCGCCTGTCCCAGCAAGCCGGTTCGTTCCTGATCAACGACGGCCAACTGTTCGTGCGTGACACCAAGGTCACCGGTTGGGATGAAAAAACCAACGGCCCGGCGCTGTTCAAGTCGCCCAAGGAGTTCCGCCCGTTCCTGCTGGCCTGGGGCGGCACCGAGACTTATATCTCCAAGACCAAGATGGCCAGCTTCGGCTATGCCAACAGTAAGTCGTACGGGGTGAGTATTTCCCAGTACACGCCGAACATGGCCAAGGTGCTCAAGCGTCCAGAGCCGACCGGCTGGATCATTGATTCCGAGTTCTCGGACATGTGGTACGGCTTCTACTGCTACGAGACCACAGGCTTTGTGATCAAGGGTAATACCTACAAGGACAACATCGTCTACGGCATTGACCCCCACGACCGTTCCCACGGCCTGATCATCGCCGACAACACCGTGTACGGCACGAAGAAGAAGCACGGCATCATCATTTCCCGGGAAGTGAACGACAGCTTCATCTTCAACAACCGCAGCTACGACAACAAACTGTCGGGCCTGGTGATCGACCGTAACAGCGTGAACAACCTGATCGTCGACAACGAGATCTACCGCAACCACACCGACGGCATCACCCTCTATGAGAGCGGTGACAACCTGCTGTGGGGCAACAAGGTGATCAGCAACCGTCGCCACGGCATCCGCGTGCGTAACAGCGTGAACATCAAGCTCTACGAAAACACCGCCATGGCCAACGGCCTGACCGGCGTGTACGGCCACATCAAGGACTTGACCGACACCGACCGTGACATCGCCCTCGACCCGTTCGACGCCAAGGTCTCGCTGATCGTGGTCGGCGGTGAGCTGGCGGGTAACGGCAGCGGACCGCTGTCCATCGACTCGCCGTTGAGTATCGAGCTGTACCGCGTATCGATGCTGGCGCCGACCAAATCCAGCGGCATCAGCTTCTCCGGCATTCTGGGCGAGCGCCAGGAAGAAATTCTCGACCTGCTGGTGCGCCAGCAGAAAGCCGTGCTGATCGACCCCGTCGAACGCCAGACCGAACTGCAGGACTGAGGATGACCCTTATGCACCCACACATGATCAAACTGCTGAGCCTCTCGGGTCTGACCCTCGGCCTGCTCGCGGCCAGCCAGGGCGTGCGCGCCGATGAAGTGAAGGCACCGACCTTCACCGCCGAACCGTGCTGCAGCCTGTGCCCGGCCGCCCACGACGCGAAGAATTACACCACGCGCTACCAGCAGAACTTCACCACCCTGGTGCAAGCCCAGGGCGACTGGCTGTTCCGTACCCAGGAAGACCTGCGCACCGAATTCGACACCACGCCGGCCGGCTACCAGCGCATGCAGCAGTTACACGATGCGTTCAAGAGCAAGGGCGTGGAACTGGTGGTGGTCTACCAGCCGACCCGTGGCCTGGTGAACCGCAACAAGCTCAACCCCGAAGAAAAAGCCACGTTCGATTTCGACAAGGCCCTGGGCAACTACAAAACCATGCTCGGCCGTTTCGCCAAGATGGGCTATGTGGTGCCGGACCTGTCGCCGCTCACCAACGAGCAATTGCCCGACGAGTTGCCGGCCCATGATTTCTACTTCCGTGGCGACCAGCACTGGACCCCGTACGGCGCCCAGCGCACCGCCAAAATCGTCGCGGCCAAGGTCAAGCAAATGCCGCAATACGCGGAAATCCCCAAGCGCGAATTCGAGACCAAGCGCTCGGGTCGCATGGGCAAGACCGGCACCCTGCACAACATGGCCGGGCAACTGTGCGGCACCAGCTACGCGATCCAGTACATGGACCAGTTCACCACCGAACCCAAGGGTGAAGCCGGTGACGGCGACCTGTTCGGCGATTCGGGCGACCCGCAGATCACCCTGGTGGGCACCAGCCACAGCGGCAAGAACTACAACTTCGCCGGCTTCCTGCAGGAAGAAATCGGTGCCGACATCCTCAACGTCGCCTTCCCCGGCGGTGGCCTGGAAGGCTCGATGATCCAGTACCTGGGCAGCGAAGAGTTCCAGAAGAACCCGCCGAAGATCCTCATCTGGGAGTTCTCGCCGCTGTACCGTCTCGACCAGGAAACCATCTACCGCCAGATGATGGCGCTGCTCGACAACGGCTGCGAAGGCAAGGCCGCGCAGATGTCGGCCAGCACCACATTGAAACCGGGCAAAAACGAACTGATGGTCAACAGCGCGAACAAAGACCTGCGCAATGCCACCCATCAGGTCGATATCCGCTTCGCCGATCCGTCGGTGAAAACCTTGCAAGCCACCCTCTGGTACATGAACGGGCGCCACGAGGACATCAAGATCGAGAAACCCGAAACATCCGATACAGACGGGCGTTTCGCCTTTGAACTGCGCACCGATGAAGACTGGGCCTCGCAGAACTTGCTGGCCGTGGAAGTGCAGGGCCCGGAAAAGGGCGCTGCCGCGCAGAAAGTCGAAGCGAAAATTTGCACACGCAACGTATTCCCAAGCGGTGGTCAGCAGACCGCCCAACTCGGGAAGTGAGGTTACCTATGCAAAAGTTACTGCTCCCCACCCTGCTGGGCCTGGCCATGTTTGCCGGCGCCGTGAATGCGGCCGCGCCACTGCGTCCGCCCCAGGGCTATTTCGCCCCGATCGAAGCGTTCAAGACCGGCGACTTTAAGGAAAACTGCGACACCATGCCGACGCCCTACACCGGGCCGTTGCAGTTTCGCAGCAAGTACGAAGGCTCGGACAAGGCTCGCTCGACACTGAATGTGCAGTCGGAAAAAGCCTTTCGCGACAGCACCGCCGACATCACCAAGCTGGAGAAAGACACCAGCAAACGCGTGATGCAGTTCATGCGCGACGGCCGCCCAGAGCAGCTCGAATGCACGCTGAACTGGCTGGTGTCGTGGGCCAAGGCCGATGCCTTGATGTCCAAGGACTTCAACCACACCGGCAAGTCCATGCGCAAATGGGCACTGGGCAGCATGGCCTCGGCCTATGTGCGCCTGAAGTTCTCCGAGTCGCACCCGCTGGCCAACCACCAGCAGGAATCGCAACTGATCGAAGCCTGGTTCAACAAACTGGCCGATCAGGTGGTGAGCGACTGGGACAACCTGCCGCTGGAAAAAACCAACAACCATTCCTACTGGGCCGCCTGGTCGGTGATGGCGACCTCCATCGCCACTAACCGCCGCGACCTGTTTGACTGGGCCGTCAAGGAATACAAGGTCGGTGTGAACCAGGTAGACGACCAGGGCTTCCTGCCGAACGAACTGAAGCGTCAACAACGCGCCCTGTCGTACCACAACTACGCCCTGCCGCCGCTGTCGATGATTGCCAGTTTTGCCCTGGTCAACGGCGTGGACCTGCGCCAGGAAAACAACAGCGCGCTCAAGCGCCTGGGCGACAAGGTGCTGGCCGGGGTCAAGGACCCGGACATCTTCGAACAGAAGAACGGCAAGGAGCAGGACATGAAGGACTTGAAGCAGGACATGAAATTCGCCTGGCTCGAGCCTTTCTGCACCCTCTACACCTGTGCCCCGGAGGTGATCGAGCGCAAGCATGGCATGCAACCGTTCAAGACCTTCCGCCTGGGCGGCGACCTGACCAAGGTCTACGACCCGACGCATGAAAAAGGCAACAAAGGCAGCTAGTCGCTGATCGTTCCCACGCTCTGCGTGGGAATGCAGCACGGGACGCTCCGCGTCCCAAAGCGTGACGCAGAGCGTCACAAGAGGCATTCCCACGCAGAGCGTGGGAACGATCAAAGCCTCCCCCGAATTTCGCGGGGGGGTTTGGGGGGGCTGCGGCCCTTGACTGTTGGTTTAAACATGGAGAGATCGGGATGGTTTTCTCGTCCAACGTGTTCCTGTTTCTGTTCTTGCCGATCTTTCTCGGCTTGTACTACTTGAGCGGGCAACGCTATCGCAACCTGCTGCTGCTGATTGCCAGCTACGTGTTCTACGCCTGGTGGCGAGTGGACTTCCTGGCGCTGTTCGCCGCCGTGACGCTGTGGAATTACTGGATCGGCCTCAAGGTCGGTGCCGCCGGCGTGCGCACCCAACCGGCGCAGCGCTGGCTGCTGCTCGGCGTGGCCGTCGACCTGTGCATCCTCGGCTACTTCAAGTACGCCAACTTCGGCGTCGACAGCATCAATGTGATGATGAAGTCGGCGGGCCTGGAGCCGTTTATCCTCACCCACGTGCTGTTGCCGATCGGGATCTCGTTCTACATCTTCGAGTCCATCAGCTACATCATCGACGTGTATCGCGGCGACACCCCGGCAACGCGCAACCTGATCGACTTCGCGGCGTTCGTGGCGATCTTCCCGCACCTGATCGCCGGCCCCGTGTTGCGCTTTCGCGACCTCGCCGACCAGTTCAACAACCGCACCCACACCCTCGACAAGTTCTCCGAAGGCTGCACGCGGTTCATGCAGGGTTTCATCAAGAAAGTCTTCATCGCCGATACCCTGGCGGTGGTGGCCGACCACTGCTTCGCCCTGCAAAACCCGACCACGGGTGACGCCTGGCTCGGCGCGCTGGCCTACACCGCGCAGCTGTACTTCGACTTCTCCGGCTACAGCGACATGGCCATCGGCCTGGGCTTGATGATGGGTTTCCGCTTCATGGAAAACTTCAAGCAGCCGTACATCAGCCAGTCGATCACCGAGTTCTGGCGGCGCTGGCACATCAGCCTGTCCACCTGGCTGCGTGACTACCTGTACATCACCCTGGGCGGCAACCGCAAAGGCACGCTGACCACCTACCGCAACCTGTTCCTGACCATGCTGCTCGGTGGCCTGTGGCACGGCGCCAACATCACCTACATCGTGTGGGGCGCCTGGCACGGCATGTGGCTGGCGATTGAAAAAGCCATCGGCCTCAATACGGCGCCACGCAGCTTCAACGTGCTGCGCTGGGCCTTCACCTTCCTGCTGGTGGTGATGGGCTGGGTGATCTTCCGTGCCGAAAACCTGCACGTCGCCGGGCGTATGTACGGTGCCATGTTCAGCTTCAGCGAGTGGTCGCTGTCGGAACTCAACCGCGCCAACCTCACCGGCCTGCAAGTGGCGACCCTGGTGGTGGCCTACGCAACGCTGGCGTTCTTTGGCCTGCGCGATTTCTACCGCAACCGCCCTGCCGAGAAATCCAAGCCGAGCGATCCGAGCCTGATCAAGGCCGTACCCGGCGACAACCCCGGCAGCATCCACGAGCCCGGCTTCAGCGTGGGCCGTGACGCCGCCGTGCAACCGGCCTACTGGACCGCTGACTGGCCACGCTACGCGATGCGTGCGGCGGTGCTGCTGCTGTTCGTGGCCTCGATCCTGAAACTGTCGGCGCAGAGTTTCTCGCCGTTCCTTTACTTCCAATTCTGAGGGAGCCGACCATGACCCGTTCATTACGCATCCTCTATATCAGCCTGTTCCTGGTGCTGCTGCTGGCGCTGGGCGTCTGGTCAATGCGCAGTTTCCTGGGCTTCAGCACCAACGCCGATGCCACGGTGCTCAACGGGCGCTGGACCAAGGCCGTCGAGACCCATTACGACGAGGCGTTCCCGATCAAGCGCCTGGGCACCAACCTGTGGGCGGCGCTGGACTACAAGCTGTTCAACGAAGGTCGCCCTGGTGTGGTGCTGGGCCGCGATCACTGGCTGTACAGCGACGAGGAATTCAACCCCGCCGTCAATGAAGACCAGAACCTGCAAGGCAACTACGCACTGGTCGAAGGCGTGCGCCAGAAGCTCAAGGCCAAGGGCATCCAACTGGTGATGGCGATCGTGCCGGCCAAGGTGCGCCTGTACCCGGAACACCTGGGCGAAGTGAAACCGGCGAGCATCCACGCCAACCTGTACCAGGATTTCCACGCCCGTGTGGCGGCAGACAACATCCCTGCCCCGGACCTGCTCGGCCCACTGCAACAGGCCAAGCTCGCCGGCAAGCAGGTGTTCCTGCGCACCGATACCCACTGGACCCCGGACGGCGCGGAAATCGCCGCCAAGCAACTGGCCAAGGCGATTGCCGACAAGACTCCGCTGAGCGGCGAGCCGCAGCGCTTTGTCACCGAAGCCGAGAAGACCGAACCGCATAAAGGCGACCTGCGTCTGTTCCTGCCCCTGGACCCGCTGTTCGAAAACCTGATGCCGCCCAAGGAGCCGCTGCAAAAACGCGTCACCCACCTGGCCGAAGAGAAAGGTGATGACGCGCTGTTCAGCGACAGCGAAACCCCGGTGGCCCTGGTGGGCACCAGCTACAGCGCCAACCCCAACTGGAACTTCGTCGGCGCCCTCAAGCAAGCACTGGGCAGCGACGTGGTCAGCTACGCCGAAGACGGCCACGGCCCGATCCTGCCGATGCTCAGCTACCTGAAAAGCGATGACTTCAAGAACAACCCGCCCCAGGTGCTGATCTGGGAATTCCCCGAACGCTATCTGCCCGTCAACAACGAAATCGGTGATGCCGACCCCGCGTGGGTTGCGCAGCTTAAACAAGCCGGTTCGCGCCAACAGAACATGGCAAGCAACACCCCTGCTTTTAAAAATCAGAAATCCGAGACGCCCGACCGGGCGCAAAACTGAAAGAGAGGTAACTCACATGACTTTCACTACAACTCCTCGTCGTCTCGCCAAGACCCTGGCTATCGCCGCCGGCCTGAGCTTCGTATCCATGTCCGCCTTCGCCGGTGGTGACGCCGCGCTCTACGGCCCAACGGCGCCGAAAGGCTCGAGCTTCGTGCGTATCTACAACGCCAGCAACCAGGAAGTCAGCGCCACGGTCGGCGCCACCAACCTCAGCGACGTTGCGCCACTGGCCAGCAGCGACTTCAGCTTCATGCCGGGCGGCGATTACAGCGCCAAGGTCGGCAGCCAGACCGTACCGGTCAAGCTCGCCGCCGATCACTACTACACCCTGGTCAACAGCGGCAGCGGCCAGCCTCAGTTGATCGAGGAACCGCCGTTCAAGAACAAGCAGAAATCCCTGGTGCGCGTGCAGAACCTCAGCGACAAGGCCCTGACCCTGAAGACTGCCGACGGCAAGACCGACGTAGTCAAGTCGGTGGCCGCCAAGGGCCGTGGCGAACGTGAAATCAACCCGGTGAAGGTGAGCCTGGCGTTGTATGACGGTGACAAGAAAGTCGGCGATGTGAAGCCGGTTGCCCTGGAGCGCGGTGAGGCAGCGGTGCTGTACGTCACCGGTTCCGGTTCAAGCCTGTCGCCGGTCTGGGTGAAACGCCCAGTGTCGACCCGCTGATTATTTCCCGAACTGAACGCAACCTACTGTAGGAGCGGGCTTGCCCGCGAAGAACGTCAACGATGACGCAGCGCCTTTGGTTATCGCGCTGCTCTCGGGTTTTTCGCGAGCAAGCTCGCTCCTACAGGGATCGCGGTTTCAGTTCGGACCGAGACAAAAACAAGAGTGAAACGACAAACCTTCGTAGCTCTGACCCAAACTGATTCAAGGAGAAACACCCATGATTCCAGTCATCCTTTCCGGTGGTAGCGGCTCACGTCTTTGGCCGCTTTCCCGTAAACAGTTCCCCAAGCAATTCCTGGCCCTGACCGGCGAGCACACGTTGTTCCAGCAAACCCTGGAACGCCTGGTGTTCGAAGGCATGGACTCCCCCATCGTGGTCTGCAACAAGGACCACCGTTTTATCGTCAACGAGCAACTGAGCGCGCGCAAGCTTGAGTGCCAGCGCATCCTGATGGAGCCGTTCGGCCGCAACACCGCGCCGGCCGTGGCCCTGACCGCGATGATGCTGGTCAATGAAGGCCGTGACGAGCTGATGCTGGTGCTGCCTGCCGACCACGTGATCGACGACCAGAAAGCCCTGCAACGCGCCCTGGCCCTGGCCACCGTGGCCGCCGAGCGCGGCGAGATGGTGCTGTTCGGCGTGCCGGCAACCCGTCCGGAAACCGGTTACGGCTACATCAAGTCCAGCAACGATTCACTGCTGCCTGAAGGCGTAAGCCGCGTGCAGCAGTTCGTGGAAAAACCCGATGAAAAACGCGCCGTCGAGTTCGTCAAAAGCGGCGGCTATTTCTGGAACAGCGGCATGTTCCTGTTCCGCGCCAGTCGTTTCCTGGAAGAGCTGAAAAAGCACGACCCGGACATCTACGACACCTGCGTGCTGACCCTGGAACGCAGCGAGCAGACCGCCGACACCGTGACCTTCGACGAAGCCACCTTCGCCTGCTGCCCGGACAACTCCATCGACTACGCCGTGATGGAAAAAACCCAGCGCGCCTGTGTGGTGCCGTTGAGCGCCGGCTGGAGCGACGTGGGCTGCTGGGCCTCGCTGTGGGCGGTCAATGACAAAGACGCCAACGGCAACGTGAGCAAAGGCGACGTGGTGATCCAGGACAGCCGCAACTGCATGGTGCATGGCAACGGCAAGCTGGTCTCGGTGATCGGCCTGGACAACATCGTGGTGGTGGAAACCAAGGACGCGATGATGATTGCTCACAAGGACAAGGTCCAGGGCGTCAAGCAGATGGTCAACACCCTTAACGAGCAAGGCCGCAGCGAGACCCAGAATCACTGTGAAGTCTATCGTCCGTGGGGCTCCTACGACTCGGTGGACATGGGCGGGCGTTTCCAGGTCAAGCACATCTCGGTCAAGCCGGGCGCCTGCCTGTCGCTGCAGATGCACCACCACCGCGCCGAGCACTGGATCGTGGTCAGCGGCACCGCTGAAGTCACCTGTGACGACAACGTGTTCCTGCTCTGCGAGAACCAGTCCACCTACATCCCTATCGCTTCGGTGCACCGTCTGCGCAACCCGGGCAAGATCCCGCTGGAGATCATCGAGGTGCAATCGGGCAGCTACCTGGGCGAAGACGATATCGAGCGTTTCGAAGATATCTACGGTCGCTCCACGCCGATTGAACGTGGCGTGTCAGTGAAAACTATTGCGCAATAAACGAGTCGTAACAGAAACCCCCGTCCAGCCAACTGCGTTCCCTATCCGCAGTCGGTTGGGCGGGGGTTTTTCAGCTCAGTGAGCTTCTGAACCTATGGCCTCTGATCACTTGAACGCTTCCAGTTCGATGGGGAGTAGGCGTTATAGCCCCCGCTCCCGTTAGAGCTGCTACCCGCATTGCTGTATTTATCCTTGCCGATTTCCTCGGCGCCCCTGCCCATCCATGTGGCTGCCGCACCCGCAACTTTCGCACCAAAACCACCCGACCTGGCGAGCTGCTTTCCGACCCCTTGCAACATCGCGCCACCCACGGTAAGGGCTGCCCCTGCGGCTTTATCTTTGGTGTCGTTGTTGTTGAGGGCAGTGGGAAAGCGCGAACTGACCTGGTCATTGAGGCCTTGCATGACAGTCTGCCGCAAGTTAGTCAGCCCCAGGTTCTGCATACGTGGCAATGACGTTGATCCGACCTCCTGGTCAGGCGCATGAATGATTGCTGCCGCCGCGGCGGACGGGGGCGGAGCCATCGGTGCGGTAAGGGAGGTCAGCACGGGTGTAGCAATGTTTGATACGGTCATAAAGGCACCTGACTTATCGGTTGGTTACCTCCCTGGCGTCAGATCATTCCATTTAAATATGTTGTGGCAAAAAAGCTCGATGCGGTTCCCATGCCCTCGGGCCAGAGACCTGTGCACCTGGGAAAAGCATCGAGCGCAATAGGCAATCGGGGCGCCCCACGAGTAGGATGTTTGATCCCTTGTGAGGTTATCGTTATGTTCTTCGGTGTGCTGCTGATCATCACTTGGCTGATCCTGCTGCTGCGCTACCCGGCCAAGGCCTTGCCGGTATCGCTGGCCGCTGCCGTCGGCCTGGGTTTGGTGGCGGTGTGGGTGGTGTGGCTGGACAACCGCGAAGCCGCGCAACTGGCCCGCCTGGAACTGCGCATCACCTACGCCCCGCAGGAATGCCCTGCCGACCGCCCGTTGAAGCTGGTCTTGAACAATGGCAACGACGTGCCCCTCACCGAATTGCGTTGGCGCGTCGCGGCCTATGCACCGGGCGACACGGTGAACCTGGCCGACAACGTCTACGCCGCCCCCCGTTATCGTGGCCCCGGGGAACTGCAGGCCGGCGCCACCTGGGAAGACTGCCTGCCCACCCCGCCACTGCGCCCCGGCTATCGCCCGCAAACCCTGGAATTTCGCGCCGAGCACCTGCAAGGCAGTTTCTCGGACTGACAAAGGATTGATCCATGCCCACCGTACTCATCACCGGTTGTTCCAGCGGCATTGGCCGTGCCCTGGCCGACAGCTTCAAAACCGCCGGCTTTAACGTTTGGGCCAGCGCCCGCCGCCCGGACGACGTCGCCGCCCTCGCCGCCGCTGGCTTCAACGCCGTGCAACTGGACGTCAACGACAGCGCCGCCTTGCAGCAACTGGCCGCACAGTTGGGCGAGCTGGACGTGCTGGTCAACAACGCCGGCTACGGGGCTATGGGCCCGCTGCTCGATGGCGGCACCGACGCCATGCAACGTCAGTTCGAAACCAATGTGTTCTCCATCGTCGGCGTCACCCAGGCGCTGTTCCCCGCGCTACGCAAGCGCAAGGGCCTGGTGGTGAATATAGGCAGCGTTTCCGGTGTACTGGTCACGCCGTTCGCCGGCGCCTACTGCGCTTCCAAAGCCGCCGTGCATGCCTTGAGCGATGCGTTGCGCATGGAGCTGGCGCCGTTCGGTGTACGGGTCATGGAAGTACAGCCCGGCGCAATCAATACAAGCTTTGCAAAAAACGCCGGCGCCCAGGCCGAATTGCTGATCAACGAACAATCGCCGTGGTGGCCGTTGCGCGAAGGTATTCGTGCGCGCAGTCAGGCGTCCCAGGACAAACCCACCCCAGCCAACGAGTTCGCGGCGGATGTGCTCAAGGCCGTGCAGCAAGCACGACCACCGCGCCTGTTGCGTTCGGGCAATGGCAGCCGCGCGTTGCCGTTGATGGCGGCGTTGTTGCCCAAGGGGTTGTTGGAAGCCGTACTGAAGAAACGCTTTGGTTTGAAGGGGAATTTGTAAATGATCGACTACAGCGATTTTTTTGAAGAAGTCATCCAGACCCACGTCGAGATCGAGCAATGGTTCGCCGGCGTTGCGCCCGAGGGCACCTTGCAGAATTTGCTGGCGCGCTTCTCGCCTGAATTCAGCATGGTTGCGCCTGCCACCGGCACACGCGTCAATGCAGCCGGGGTCAACGCGCTGTTTACTCGCCTGGGCGGCATGCGTCCTGGGCTGAAAATCACCTTGAGTGACATGGCCGGGATTGACCGGCATGCGCGCGGTGCGACGGTGACGTATCGGGAGCATCAGGTGGACAACAGCGGCACCCGGACGGATCGTCGCGCGACCGTGGTGTTTGAGAAGCAGGCGAGTGGCGCGCTGTTGTGGCGACACTTGCACGAGACGTTTATCAAAGCTTAACGCGGGTCTAAATGTGGGAGGGGGCTTGCCCCCAATTACACAACTCTGTAGCGCTCAACCGTAACCACGATGCGAAGCGAGCCGCTCTTGATCTGCTTTTGATCTTAGGCGCCCCGTTAAACCACGCTGGCCGAACGCAGGCTTGAATCCGTGGGCAACCCGGCAGGACGCAGGGTTAGCCCCGAGGCCGCCATCGGGGGCAAGCCCCCTCCCACAGTTGGGCCAGGATCGACACAAGATACCGGTCGGCTCTAAGGCCGCCGCGCTTTTGCTTTTGATCTTAG
>NZ_CVTU01000119.1:146666-152691 GCF_900004965.1 Pseudomonas sp. 44 R 15 | reverse complement strand
AGAGCGTTTTGCTTACTTTTGCGCTTTTCAAAAGTGAGCCGCTGTAAAAGCGGAACCATTAGCAGCCGTTACCGCAGAAACGGATATGTACTCAACCCAATCCACCATCCTGGTCGGCCCTGAGGCGGCCATCGGGGGCAAGCCCCCTCCCACATTTGGTTTTGCGTACATCCGGGGGGTAAGATGGCGGCCTTCCCAGCAGCCCCGCCAACAATAAGCCCTGCCCATGCCCTTCGAACTCAGCGTTGACCTGACCACCCTCGCCATTCTCGCCGTCGTGGCCTTTGTTGCCGGTTTCATCGACGCCATCGCCGGCGGCGGCGGCCTGCTCACCACCCCTGCCCTGCTTACCGCCGGCATGCCACCGCACCTGGTGCTGGGCACCAACAAGCTCAGTTCCACCTTTGGCTCGGCTACCGCCAGCTTTACCTTCTACCGCCGCAAGCTGTTCCACCCGCGCCAATGGGTGCATGCCATCGTCGGTACGTTGATCGGTGCGCTGACCGGCGCCGTGGTCGCGCACTATTTGCCCGCCGAAACCCTGAACAAGATGCTGCCGGTGATCGTGTTCGCCTGCGGGGTGTACCTGCTGTTCGGCGGCACGCCCAAGGCGCCGCTGGACGCCGAGGCACCCATCAAGAAGAAATGGCAGGCCACCCAGGGCTTCGGCCTGGGGTTCTACGACGGCGTGGCCGGGCCAGGCACCGGCGCGTTCTGGACCGTGAGCACGATGCTGCTGCACCCGATCGACCTGGTGAAGGCCAGCGGCGTGGCGCGCAGCATGAACTTCGTCAGCAACGCGGCGGCATTGACGGTGTTCATCATCAACGGTTCGGTGGACTGGATCGTCGGCCTGGCGATGGGCATCTCGGTGATGGGCGGCGCATTCTTTGGCGCTCGCAGCGCCATCAGCGGCGGCGCCAAGTTCATTCGCCCGGTGTTCATCACCGTGGTGCTCGGCCTGACCGTGCGCCTAGCCTGGCAGCACTGGTTCAGCGTGGCCTAGGCGGCGCGCCACATAGAGGTCGATCAGGTAACGCGCAATCGAGCGTGACGCCGGCAACGGCGGCAGGTCGTGGATATTGAACCACTGCGCATCTTCGATTTCGTCGGCCTGGGGCACGATGTCGCCACCGGCATACTCGGCATGAAAGCCCAGCATCATCGAATGCGGGAACGGCCAGCACTGGCTGCCCATATACTGCAGGTTCTTCACCTCGACCTGCACTTCCTCGCGCACCTCACGGATCAGGCAGTCTTCAGCCGACTCACCCGGCTCGGCGAAGCCGGCCAGGGTGCTGTAGACCCCGGTGACAAAGCGTGGCGAGCGCGCCAGCAGGATTTCATCGCCACGGGTCACCAGCACGATCATGCTCGGCGAAATCCGTGGATAGCTGCGCAGGTCGCAGGCTTGGCAGTACATCGCCCGTTCCCGTGGCACCTGGACCATGGCCTGGCCGCAACTGCCGCAGAAGCGATGCTCGCGCGCCCAGGTGCCGATCTGTGCGGCATAACCCAGCACTTTGTACAGCGTGTGATCGCCTTGCAGCATAAAGCCGCGCAGGCCCTGCCAGCTGCAGCCCGGCACCTGGGCAGCAGCGTTGACTTCGAGCAGGTACACCGGCTCGCCATCGAGATGCCCGATGCCGTGCTCGGCAAAGACCGACAGGTCCTGGCGCTTGAGCCATTCGCGGGGGAACAGCGGCCCGTTGGCATCGTGCAAAAAGCCATCGCGGCTGCGGGCCACGGCCCAGCCGCCGGCGGCGTCGTTGTCCAGCAGCGTTGTGGTAATCCAGCCTGGGGTCATATCAATCAATCCACGAATTCGGGTGTCTGTTTGCTCATATGGGCCGCGATGGCCACGCGCAGGTCGTTGGATTGCAACATAGCCGAGTTCCAGGTGGCAACGTATTCCAGGCCGTCATTGATGCTGTGGTCGCGCATATAGCTGATCATCGCCTTGGTGCCGGTGATGGCAATCGGCGACTTGGCGGCGATTTCATGGGCGATGGCCATGACGCCCGCCAACAGGCTGGTCGAGTCGGCATACACGCGATTGACCAGGCCGATGCTGCGCGCTTCTTCGGCGCCGAACTGACGACCGGTGTAGGCCAGTTCGCGCAACATGCCGTCGCCGACGATGCGCGGCAGGCGTTGCAAGGTGCCGACGTCGGCGGCCATGCCGATGTCGACTTCCTTGATCGAGAACAGCGCATCCTCGGCGGCGTAGCGCATGTCACAGGCGCTGATCAGGTCGATGGCGCCGCCGATGCAATAGCCGTGGATCGCTGCCAGCACCGGCTTGCGGCAGTTGTCGACCGCATTGAACGAGGCTTGCAGTTCGAGGATCTTGCGCCGCAGCACGCGCGCGTTACGGCCCACATCCTTGCCGAGCTCGTTGGCTACCGAAGCGAGCATCATCAGGTCGATACCGGAGGAAAAGTGCTTGCCAGCACCGCTGAGCACCACCGCGCGCACGGCATCGGTGTCTTCGACCCATTGGAAGATATCGATGATTTCGCTCCAGAACGCCGCGTTCATCGCGTTGATCTTTTCCGGGCGGTTGATCTGCACATGGGCAACGTTGCCGTTGAGCTCGACGACGAAAGCTTGGTATTCGGACATGGCAGTGATCCCTGACTGGCGAGTGATAAGGCCTGAACTATAACAAGGCCAGGCAACGGCGCATCGGCCAAAAGCGGGACTGGCAAAAAACCTTGCCAGGCGCCATCCTTGGCGCTTTAAGCCGCCCCACTGCGGCGTTCGACGTTTGAAGGATATGCCCCATGCACGCCCAGCCCCTCACCCCCGCCGATTTCGACCTGATCGAAGAGACCCTGCTCAAGTACGGCGACGACCATTCGGTGCTGAACCTGGCTGAACTCGACGGTTATTTCACGGCCTTGGTCTCCAGCCCGACGCAGGTGGAGATCGCCGAGTGGTTCCCGGCAATCTGGGGCGGGCAGCACCCGGACTGGGAAAGCCCCGCAGAGGCCGGGCAGTTCCTGGACCTGTGTGTACGCCACTTCAACACGCTGGCGGCGCAACTGGCCGGCGATTCCACGACATTCAAGGCCCTGTTCGATGAAAAAGAGCACCACGGCCAGTCTGTGACCCTTGCGGAAGAATGGTGCTTTGGCTACATCCGTGGCGCCGCCATTGGCAACTGGCCAGCGCTGCCCGCCGAACTGGCCGTTCAGTTCGAAAAAATTTCCTGGTGCGCCGAGCAGGATAATTTCGAGTTGCCGGCGGACCTGGATGTGCAGGCTCATCAGCACCAGGTCGGCGAAATCGAACCGGCCGCCCGAGCGCTGCACGATTACTGGCTGAGCCAGCGCTAAATCTCGACAAGCACCGCACCTTTGGCCGATTATTCGGGTCCGCCCCGTCGGCCACTCCATGCCACCTCGCCTTGATCAGGAGCCTTGTCCCTTGAGTTCGCAGAAAACCGTGACCGTTACACCGCCCAACTTTCCTCTCAATGGCAAGGTCGCGCCCCCCGGCTCCAAATCCATTACCAACCGCGCCCTGCTGCTGGCGGCCCTGGCCAACGGCACCAGCCGCTTGAGCGGCGCCCTGAAGAGCGACGACACCCGCCACATGTCGGTAGCCCTGCGGCAGATGGGCGTGACCATCGATGAGCCGGACGACACCACCTTCGTGGTTACCGGCCAGGGCAAACTGCAATGGCCGACGCAGCCGCTGTTTCTCGGCAATGCCGGCACCGCCATGCGCTTTCTCACCGCCGCTGTCGCCACCGTGGAAGGCACCGTGGTACTGGACGGCGACGACTACATGCAAAAGCGCCCGATCGGGCCACTGCTCGCCACCCTCGGCCAGAACGGCATCCGGGTCGACAGCCCGACCGGCTGCCCACCGGTGACCGTGCACGGCGTGGGCAAGGTCCAGGCCAAGCGCTTCGAGATCGATGGCGGGCTGTCCAGCCAATATGTATCGGCGCTGCTGATGCTCGCAGCCTGCGGCGAAGCGCCGATTGAAGTCGCATTGACCGGCAAGGACATCGGTGCCCGTGGCTATGTGGACCTGACCCTCGATTGCATGCGTGCCTTCGGCGCCCAGGTTGAAGCCGTCGACGACAGCACCTGGCGCGTGGCCCCGACCGGCTACACTGCCCACGATTACCTGATCGAACCCGACGCCTCCGCAGCCACCTACTTGTGGGCTGCAGAAGTATTGACCGGCGGCCGTATCGACATCGGCGTCGCCGCCGAGGATTTCACCCAGCCGGACGCCAAGGCCCAGGCGGTGATCGCCCAGTTCCCGAACATGCCGGCCACGGTAGTGGGCTCGCAGATGCAGGACGCCATCCCGACCCTGGCGGTGCTCGCCGCCTTCAACAATACCCCGGTGCGCTTTACTGAACTGGCCAACCTGCGCGTCAAGGAATGTGACCGCGTGCAGGCGCTGCATGACGGCCTCAACGCAATCCGTGCGAGCCTGGCGACCATCGAGGGCGACGATCTGCTGGTGGCCGCCGACCCGGCCCTGGCCGGCACATCGTGCAACGCATCGATCGACACCCATGCCGACCACCGCATCGCCATGTGCTTTGCCCTGGCCGGGCTGAAAGTCTCGGGCATTCACATTCAAGATCCGGACTGCGTGGCCAAGACCTATCCTGGGTACTGGAAGGCCCTGGGCAGCCTCGGCGTGACGCTCAGCTACTAAGGCCACCGCGCAGGTTACGGGAGGGCACGCACATGACCATTCGCCAACCCTGCCCGCCCGGCGCCTGCGTCTGCGAGCGCGAACGCTTGCTGGAGGCGCCCGGCGCCGACCTGCGCATTCTCAACCTGACACGCCAGGAAGAAAAACGCCTGCTCGAGCGCCTGGAAAACCTCAAGAGCCTGCAAGACCTGGAGCATATGCAGCAGCGCATGTACGAGCAGTTGGGCATCCGCCTGCATATCGCGCCGGGCCATACCGAGGTCAAGAGCATGCGCGGGATCCAGATCGTCATCGACGAACTGCCCGGCCTGTGTCGCAAGACCCGGCAATCGATCCCGGCAGCGATTCGTCGCGGCATGGAGAAGCAGCCCGAGATTGCCTATCGCTTGCTGGACGCCCACGACCTGTTTCGCGACGCTTGAATCACTCGGTTACCGTCTCACGCTCAAACAGCCCCTGCCCGACCATCCTGGCCTTGTCCAAATGCGCCTGGGCACTGTCGGTTTCCGAGTCCAGCAGCAGCTCCGAGGTCAGCACCTGCGCGCCGCAATAGTCAAAGATCCCGTAATCGATCTGCGTGCGCATGGCCTTGGCATAGCCGTGCCGGTCAAAGGCGCTTGCATCCGCAGCGCCCAAGGCCAGCAGATGCACCTGCAAGTGCCGCAGTTTCTTGGTCATGGGGATGTCCGGGCCGTACTCGATCGCCCAGCCGTTGACGAAGACGCGGTCGATCCAGCCCTTGAGCAACGCCGGCATGGACCACCAATAGATCGGGAACGCCAGCACCAACGCGTCGGCGCGGTCGATGCGTGCCTGTTCGGCCCGCACATCCGCCGGCGGCATTGCCCCGCTGCGGTATACCCGGTGGTCAGCGGCGGTGTAGCGAGGGTCGAAGCCTTCAGATGCGAGGTCGGCGATTTCAAAGGTGTGGCCGCAAGCGCTCAAACCCGCGCCGACCTGCTCGGCCACGTTGCGGGTGAGGGATTGCGGATCGTGATGAGCAACAACGATCAGTGCGTGCATGGCATGGCGTCCTCTTGGGCTTAATCTACCTTTAGTAAGTTACCATTATTAAGTTACTTTCGGTAGATAGCAGGATGAGGTCTGTCTGATCAAACAAATCAACTGTGGGAGGGGGCTTGCCCCCGATGGCGGCCTCTGGGCCGACCAGGATGTTGGATTGGACCGGGTACATATCCGTTTCTGCGGTAACGGCTGCTTAGGGTTCCGCCCTGACGGCGTCTCACTTTTGAAAAGCGCAAAAGTAAGCAAAACGCTCTTGCCCCACCACTCGGCACCTCGCCTAGGCTCGGTGTGCCCGAACGCAGGCTTGAAT
>NZ_CVTU01000119.1:140916-146616 GCF_900004965.1 Pseudomonas sp. 44 R 15 | reverse complement strand
CAGTGCGGCTAACCCGGCGTCCTGCCGGGTTACCCACGAATTCAAGCCTGCGTTCGGCCAGCGTGGTTTAACGGGGCGCCTGAGATCAAAAGCAGATCAAGATCAAGAGCGACTCGCTTCGCATTGTGGTTACGGTTGGGCGCTACAGAGTTGTGTAGATGCCTATGCCCCGATAGCAGAGTGTCAGTCTCAGCCTATTTGACTGATACACCGCCATCGGGGGCAAGCCCCCTCCCACAGTTTAATCTTCAGTGTTCGAACCTCTTGCCAAACGCTCGCTCACAAACATCCGTACCTTGCGCGTTAGTTGATCCAAATGCCGATCACGCTGCTTTTCCGCATCGACCATGGCGCGCTTACCGTGCTTTTGCAGCAGGTAGGTATGGATCTGCCGCACTTCCAGCGAGCTGTAGATGGCAGCCACGTCCAGCACCCCCATCAGCCCATCGGTCCCGTAGTCCCGCGTATTCATCAGCACTTGCGTGCCGCGCGCGCCGCGCGCCTTGAAGCCCATGGCTTCGAAGGTCGGGACCTTCTCGACCGAACACGCCAGTTCCGCATGGGGATAGCGCGCCAACACGTCATCGAGCATGGCCCGGGCCACACCCTGGCGCCTGGAATCGGCGCGCACGGCCATAAAGGCCACGCCACAGGCTTGAGGGTCGTCCTTCACCGGCAGGTACAGGCAAAAGCCGACGACGGTCTCGTCCTGCATCGCCACGACCAGCTCAACGCTGATGCCCTTCGAGCCGTCCAGCGCCTCAAGATACAGGTGCACCTCAAAACCGATGGCGTACTGGTAGATGTTATAGAGCAGGTTACTGGGCGCCAGGGCCACGCTGCTGATGTCGGTGAGGTTGTCGACCACCAACTGCAGGATCTGGCTGTTGACCGGTTCGGGACAGGGCGTGGTGTAGCGGGTAAGGCTGAACATGCAAATTCCTGGGGTTTCACGTCGAGGCAGCGGCAATTGTACCTGTTGCGCGCCGTGTCGCCGGAGTGCTCGACAGCCGCCACTCAACAATTGAGTGAAAAAAGTTCGGACCAACGGGTGCATGCATGCCCCTGGATCGCGCATCATGGGCACTTTCAAGCTCAAGGGTAACGTCCATGCGCGTTCTGTCATTGATGATGGGTCTTACGACGCTGGCCGCCAGTACGGTGTTCTGCGCCAGCGCGATGGCGAATGAAGAAAGTCAGTTGGTGCAACAGATCAACCAGTACCGCAGCCAGGTTCAGCGCTGCAACGACCAGGGTTCCCAGGAGTTGCCGCCGCTGGCCAGTGACACACGGCTGGTGCTGCCGGCCTCCAATGTCGGCGATTTGCAGCAGTCGCTGGCGCGGGCCGCGTACCCGATGGTCAACGTGCAGGCCATCAGCCTGTCCGGGCCCAGGGACGCCGAGGCCGCCATGAAGGCGGTGCGTGAGAGCTTCTGTCGCGTGGTGCTCGACCCGCAATTCGTCGATATCGGCGTGAGCAACAACGGCCAGGACTGGCGCATCGTACTAGCGCGTCCGCTGCTGACCAGTGGCCTGGGCGACTGGCAGACCGAAGGCCGCAAGCTGCTCGACCTGATCAACGCCGCCCGCGCCCAGCCGCGCGAGTGCGGCACCCAGGCGTTCACGGCGACCACGCCGCTGTCGTGGAACGACGACCTGGCCAACGCCGCCAACAGCCATACGCGCAACATGGCCAACGGCAACTTTTTCGATCATCTCGACCACGATGGCCGTACCCCCGGCGACCGCGCCGAGCTGGCCGGCTATGTCGGGAAAAATATCGGCGAAAACATCGCCGCCGGTCTCGATACGCCGCGCAAGGTAATCGACGGTTGGCTCGCCAGCCCCGGCCATTGCGCCAACCTGATGAACCCGCAATTTCGCGATTTGGGCGCGGCCTACGCGATGGACCCGAAAAGCGATGCGGGCATCTATTGGACGGGGCTGTTCGGCACACAATAAAGCCTGCGGCCAAGCCGCCAAATGAGCAATAAAATCAAAGTGCTATCTGGGAGAGTAACGTGCTGAACTGATTGCGGTCATACCGGTCTGTAGCTAGGCAGTCTGACCTCTTCAAGGCTTAACTACGCGTAGCGAAAAAGGTGTGAACCCAATGATGAATTGGCTGCAAGACAGCAGCGAAATGGCAGAGCGGGTTCGTCGGCATGATTGGACCCATTCGCCCCTGGGGCCGCTTGAACACTGGCCGGACGTGTTGAAGACCACCGTTGCGCTGTGCTTCGCCTCCAGCTTCCCCCAGGCCATCGTCTGGGGGCCGCAGCTGATCACCCTCTACAACGACGCCTTCGTGCCGATCCTGGGTAACAAGCCCGATGCCCTGGGCCGTCCGTTCAGCGACGTGTGGCACGAAGTCTGGGATGACATCAGCCCTATCGCCGATACCGCGTTCGCCGGTCAGGCCACCTATATCGAAGACTTTCCGCTGTTGATCCAGCGTGGCGAGGCCCCTGAACAAGCGTATTTCACCTTTTGCTACAGCCCGATTCGGGATGCCCAGGGTCGGGTGGTCGGGTTGCTCGATACCGTCACGGAAACCACTGCCACGGTGTTTCTCGCCCGGCGCCTGGCGGTGCTGGAAGCCATCGGCAGCAGCGTCGCCACTGCAACCGACGCTGAAGCCATCATGAATTCGACCACCCGCTTGTTGGCCAAACACCTGCAAGTGTCGATTTGTGCCTACGCCGACATGGAAGACGATCAGGACGGTTTTACCATTCGCGGCGACTGGTCGGCGCAAGGCTCGCCGAGCATCGTCGGCCGTTACAGCCTGGCCGCGTTCGGTGAACGCGCGATGACCTGCCTGCGGGCCGGCGAGCCCTTGGTGATCCGCAATAACGTGCTCGAATTGCCGGCCCATGAAGCCGCGAATTTCCAGGCGCTCGGCGTGACGGCGACCCTCTGCATGCCCCTGATCAAGGACGGCCGCCTCACCGCATTGATGGCCGTGCACGACAGACAACCCCGCTACTGGTCGCCCTATGACCTGGCGCTCCTGGGCGAAGTCACCGAACGTTCCTGGGCGCATATCGAACGCGTACGCGCCGATGCCGCGGTGCGTGCCGGCCTGGCGGCCTATACCGAACTCAATGCGACCCTCGAGCAGCGCGTGGAAGAACGCACCCGCGCCCTCGCCCAGGCCGAAGCCGCGCTGCGCCAGTCACAAAAGCTTGAGGCCATCGGCCAGCTTACCGGCGGCGTCGCCCATGACTTCAACAACCTGCTGACGATCATCCGCTCCTCCGTGGATTTCCTGCGCCAGCCGGGGCTGTCGGAAGAACGCCGGCAACGCTACATGTGGGCGGTGTCCGATACCGTCGAGCGCGCCAGCAAGCTCACCAGCCAACTGCTCGCCTTTGCCCGCCGCCAGCCGCTGAACCCGCAGGTGTTCGACGTCAGCCAACGGGTGCGCAACATCGGCGAGATGCTCGAAAGCGTTACCGGCGCACGCATTCAAGTGCAGGTGCAATTGCCCGATCAGCCCTGCTTTGCACGCATCGATCCGAGCCAGTTCGAAACCGCCTTGATCAACATTGCCCTCAATGCCCGCGATGCGATGAACGGCCAGGGCACCCTGACCATCAAGGTCGTCGGGCAGCAGCCACTGCCGCGCATTCGCGGTGACGCCGGGTCGCGCCTGCCTCACCTGTGCATTTCCCTGGCCGACACCGGCAGCGGTATTTCCAGCGAGACTTTCGAACGCATTTTCGAACCGTTTTTTACCACCAAGGCCGTGGGCAAGGGCACCGGGCTGGGTTTGTCGCAAGTCTTCGGCTTTGCCAAGCAATCGGGCGGCAATATCGATGTGGCAAGTACCTTCGGGCTGGGTACGGTGTTCACCCTGTACCTGCCCCAGGTGGAGGGCGAAGTCGCACCACCGCAGGCCGAGCATCCAGCGCTGCTACCACCGCAGGACGTTACCCAATGGCATGTGCTGATCGTCGAAGACAACCTTGAGGTAGGACGTTTCGCCTGCCAGATCCTCAAGGACCTGGGTTACCAGACCACCTGGGCGACCAATGCCGAACAGGCGCTGACACTTGCCGGCAAAGACGCGGAGGCTTTCGACGCGATTTTTTCGGATGTGGTGATGCCGGGGATGACCGGTGTCGCCATGGCCAGGCTGCTGCGTCAGCGCCGTGCGGACCTGCCGGTGGTGCTCGTGTCGGGCTACAGCGAAGAACTGGCGGACAATGGGTACGAGGGCTTTGAGTTCCTCGCCAAACCCTACTCCGCCGAACAGGTCGCGCGGGCGTTAGCCAGGGCCATGGCCAAGGATCAGCCCGCCACGGCGACCTGATTACGCCCCAGCGCCTTGGCCCGGTACAGCGCCTTGTCGGCGCTGTCCATCAAGCCATTCAGGTCCAGCGGCTCGGCGTGGGTCGATGCAAGGCCCAGGCTGGCACTCAGCCCCTGCACCGGGTCGGCGCGCAGGTCGCCAATGGCCTGGACCAGTTGCTCTGCAATGCTGCGCGCGGTCTCCAGAGACGTATTGGGCAGCAATATTGCGAATTCTTCGCCCCCCAGACGACCGGACACATCGACCTGGCGAAACGAGGCGCTGATCACCCCGCCAATCTGGCGCAACACCTGATCGCCGGTCTGATGACCGTAGGTGTCATTGATGCTTTTGAAGTGATCCATGTCCAACATCAGCGCGCACAACGGCTGCTGCTCGCGATGGCATTGGGCGTACAGCGCCTGGGCACGCTCGAAGAAGGCACGACGGTTCATCAATCCGGTCAGTTCATCGGTCTGGGCGGCGTGGGTTGAAAGGGTGTGCGCACGTTCCATCTGGCGGGTCAGGCGAAAGGCTTTTTCCAGGGCATCGGAGAGCTTGCGCGTGGCGCCCACTACAAAGGAGGAAAACACCAAGACCGCCAGCGCCACGCCCACCTGCATCGGCGCCGGCTGGAACAAAAGCCACAGGGTACAAGGCAGCAGCACCAGGCCCATGGACCCCAGCGACATGGAGCGATAAGCCGAATAGCACGACACTGCGCTGACCGACATGCCCACGGCAAACAGCATGACCAACACTTGGGACAGGCGGTCATCGACGGGCATCACCGCCAGCGCCCCGCCGCCCCAGATCCCTGCCGACAGCATCAGTGTCAGCCAATAACGACGCTCCCAGCGCGCGGGCGTGCGTTCGCTGTTGGGGCAGCGAAACCATTCAAGGAACAGCTGCAGGCGCACCAGTGAGGAACCCGCCAGCAGCACCAGCCAGACCACCATGACGTGGTGATCGAAACGCTCCCAGCACAGCCAGCAGAGCATGATGGCGGCCAGACAGGCGCCAAAGATGGCCGAGAATGACTGGCGAAACAGCTGATGCAAACGGTCGGTTCGCACCTGTTCTTCGATGACGTGGTCCGGGTCTTGCCCATGCCCAAGGCTATGCATGCGATTCGCCTGTTTGGCTGCTCCGACAGAGGCGCCATTGTGGCACCCTGCCAGTAGCCCGGACAACAGGATCCTGCGTGCTAGAGCGTTTAACCCTTCTGAGCGGATGCTCTGCAATCCAAATGTGGGAGGGGGCTTGCTCCCGATGGCGGCCTCTGGGCCGACCAGGATGTTGAATTGGGTTGAGTACATATCCGTTTCTGCGGTAACGGCCACTTAGGGTTCCGCCCTGACGGCGGGTCACTTTGGAAAAGCCCCAAAGTAACCAAAGGGCTC
>NZ_CVTU01000119.1:115897-140847 GCF_900004965.1 Pseudomonas sp. 44 R 15 | reverse complement strand
GTTCGGCCAGCGTGGTTTAACGGGGCGCCTGAGATCAAGATCAAAAGCGCGGCGGCCTTAGAGCCGACCGGTATTTTGTGTCGACTCCGGTCCAAATGTGGGAGGGGGCTTGCCCCCGATGGCGTCCTCCGGGCCGCCGCAATGGGTCATCCCTTGCCCAGTGCGGCTAACCCGGCGTCCTGCCGGGTTGCCCACGGATTCAAACCTCCGTTCGGCCAGCGTGGTTTAACGGGGCGCCTGAGATCAAGATCAAAAGCGCGGCGGCCTTAGAGCCGACCGGTATTTTGTGTCGACTCCGGTCCACATGTGGGAGGGGGCTTGCCCCCGATGGCGTCCTCCGGGCCGCCGCAATGGGTCATCCCTTGCCCAGTGCGGCTAACTCGGCGTCCTGCCGGGTTGCCAACGGATTCAAGCCTGCGTTCGGCCAGCGTGGTTTAACGGGGCGCCTAAGATCAACAGCGCCTCGCTTCGCATCGTGGTTACGTTTGGCGCCGCAGCCTTGTTTGGATACCTATGGCTCTTGTGGCCGCAGAATCAGCACGCCCAGGGGCGGCAGGTTCAACGACAGCGACACCGGCTGACCGTGGCGAGGTTCATCCACGGTCTGCACCGCACCGCCATTACCGTAGTTGGACCCGGCGTACATATCGGCATCACTGTTGATCACTTCGCTCCAGCGCCCGGCAAACGGCACGCCGACGGCGTAGGCCTCACGCGGCACCGGCGTGAAGTTGGCGACCACCAGCACCGGCTTGCCGTCTTTACTCCAGCGCAGCCAGGCGTAGACGCTGTTGATGGCGTCGTCACCGATCAGCCACTGGAAGCCCTGGGGCGCGTCGTCCTGCTCGTGCAGCGCCGGTTCCTCGCGATACAGGCGGTTCAGATCGCCCACCAGTTTTTGCACGCCACGGTGTTCCGGGTATTGCAGCAGGTACCAGTCCAGTTGCTGGTCGTGATTCCACTCGCGCCACTGGCCGAATTCGCAGCCCATGAACAAGAGCTTCTTGCCCGGATGCATCCACATGAAACTCAAGTAGGCGCGCAGGTTGGCAAATTTCTGCCAGCGGTCGCCGGGCATCTTGTCGATCAGCGAGTGCTTGCCGTGCACCACCTCATCATGGGAAATCGGCAGGATAAAGCGCTCGGACCAGGCATACACCAGGCCGAAACTCAGTTCGTTGTGATGATGGGCGCGGTAGACCGGGTCTTGCTGGATGTAATGCAGCGAGTCGTGCATCCAGCCCATGTTCCATTTGTAATTGAAGCCCAGGCCCCCTTGCTGGGTGCTTTGACTCACGCCTGGCCACGCAGTGGATTCCTCGGCAATCACCAGCGCACCCGGCGCTTCCAGCGCGACCACGTCGTTCAGATGGCGCAGGAAATCGATGGCTTCCAGGTTCTCCCGGCCGCCGTGGCGGTTGGGCACCCACTCACCGGCCTTGCGCGAATAGTCGCGATACAGCATCGAGGCCACCGCATCCACGCGAAGGCCGTCGATATGGAAATGCTTGAGCCAGTGCAACGCCGACGCCAGCATGAAACCGTGCACCTCGGTGCGGCCCAGGTTGTAGATCAGCGTGTCCCAATCCTGGTGGAAACCCTCCAGCGGGTTGGCGTATTCGTACAGCGCAGTGCCGTCGAATTGCGCCAGGCCGTGGGTGTCGGTAGGAAAATGCGCCGGCACCCAGTCGAGGATCACGCCAATGTCCGCCTGGTGGCAGGCGTCTACGAAGTAGGCGAAATCTTCCGGCGAGCCGAAGCGTGCGCTCGGCGCGAACTGGGACAAGGCCTGATAACCCCAGGAACCGCCAAATGGATGCTCCATGATCGGCATCAGTTCGATGTGCGTGAAGCCCAGTTGCTCCACATAGGGGATCAGCCGCTCGGCCAGTTCGCGCCAGCCGTATTGGCGTGACACTTCGCCCGCTTCGTCCAGCTCGCACTGCCAGGACCCGACGTGCAACTCATAGATCGACAGCGGCGCGGTGGATTTCTGTTTGTCGCCACGCGCCTGCATCCACTCATGGTCCTGCCACTGCACTTGCAACGGCGCAGCGACTTTCGAGGCGGTATCCGGCGGCAGTTGGGTGGCCAGGGCCATGGGGTCGGCCTTGAGCGGCAGGATGCCGTGGGCGCCAAGAATTTCATATTTGTAGGCCGCGCCCGGTTGCAGGCGCGGGACGAAGATTTCCCACACGCCCGAAGGATGGCGCAGGCGCATCGGGTGACGGCGACCGTCCCAGACGTTGAAATCGCCGACCACCGAAACGCGTCGGGCATTCGGTGCCCACACGGCAAACCGTACACCCTGCACGCCGTCCACCGTGGTGACCTGGGCGCCCAGGCAATTGCCCAGGTCACGATGGTTGCCTTCGGCAAACAGGTACAGGTCCATTTCACCGAGCAGCAGTTGGCTGAAGCTGTACGGGTCTTCGGTGATCTGCTCGCCGCCGGCCCACTGGATCTTCAGCAGGTAATCCTGGCGCGTGCCGAAGTGCCCGACGAACAGCCCCGGCACCTGGGTCGCGTCGAGGCTGCCGATCGGCTCACCGCCGTCACGCGCCAGGACCTGGACACTCAGGGCTTCAGGCAGGAACGCACGGATAAACTGCCCGCCCTGCTCATCATCGTGCGGCCCAAGGATCGAGAATGGATCAGGGTGCTCGGCGCGCACCAGCGCTTCGACGTCCCTGGATGCCGGCATTGCAGTCAACTTGGGCTGCAGCGGTTCTTTATGCGTAAAACTCATGACGTCTCCCCACCGCGTGCAGTTTTCGATTCAGGTGTAAGCCCGCTGAGCAAACCGTGCAACCCTTGCAAGGGCACCGGCAACCAGCTCGGGCGATTTTCCGCTTCGTAGGCCACTTCGTACGCGGCCTTCTCCAGGCTGAACAAGGTCAGCGCGGCGTCCTGGCCATTGGCATCCTGCCAGTCATGCGCCAGTGTAGCCGTCGCTGCCTGATAAGCCTGGGTAAATGCCTGGCGGGCTTCACTCAGGTAACGCTCGGTCACACGCCGACGCGCGGCGTCCGCCTCCGGCGAATGATCAACCCCCTGCACATTCAGGGCCATCGCCGCTGCGTAATCAAAGGAGCGCAACACCCCGCTGACATCCTTGTACGGGCTGTGTTTGCCTCGCCGTTCATGCAGCGGTCGCGCCGGCTCGCCTTCAAAGTCGATCAAATAGGCGTCGCCCTTGACGACCAATACCTGGCCCAGGTGCAAGTCACCGTGGACGCGAATCCGCAATCCGCCCAGCGTGGCCTTCGCCAATGCCTGGACGTGGCTGCCGATGGCTTTTTTCTGCGCCAGTAATTCACTGACCAGCGCCTGATCGGCGGGGTTCAACTGGCTTTGATTTAGTTTGAGCAAGTGCAAGGCACGTTCGATCTGCGCGCCTACGTCCTTGGACCAGGCCTGGGTGTCCCTGGCCGAGGTGACTTCGGGCTTGAAGTCCTTGTTCTGGGTGGGCGCGCCCAACACCACGTGCATTTCACCCAGGCGCTGACCGAGCAGGCCGGCGAAGTCCGCCAGCTCGCCGAGGGCGTTGTAGTGCTGCTCCTGTTCGGACATCGCTTCGGCCAACTCGTCGCGAATAGCCCGCTCGAGGTTGTTCTGGGTCCAGCTCCAGGCATCGCCCTGGTTGCTCAGATAGCCCTGGGCAATCATCAGCAGGCTGTCCTCGCCCTGTGCGTCGCGCCGGCTCATCGAGCCCATCAGCGGCGAAATGTTCGGGTAGGCGGCTTCGGTCAGGTAGGCGCTCATCTCCAGTTCCGGGTGGACCCCGGCACTGACTTTGCGGATCAACTTGAGCACCAGGCTCTCGCCGACCACCACCGAACTGTTGGACTGCTCGGCAGACAGGTAGCGCACCGCTGATTCGTCCGTCAGTTGCAAGGCGGCCAGGTGCGGGGTCGCCTCGAAGCGCAGGTCACCCTCGCTGCAATTGAGCACGGTAGCGGCCTGCATGCCTTGAATCACACTGCGAATAAAATGCTCGAGGCTGAACGCATCGGTGACCAGCCCCACCTGGCGGCTGCGCCGTACCCGCGCCAATGCCAATTGCTGCGGCAAGGCACTGGTGAGCTGGTCTTCGCCGAGGAAACCGAACGGCAATTGATAGCGGCTGGTCTGCCCCGCGCTGGTGACGTCGATTTCGCTGAGCAGCACCGGATGCTGCGCATCGCCGAAGCGCACGCCATAGGCAATATGCACGCTGTCGATGGTGGCGTCCTTGCCGGCGAACCAGCGGCGCTTGGGCAGCCAGGCCGGCAACGAGGTGTGTTCCAGGGTGGTGCGACCGGGTTCTTCGAGCAACTCTTCCATACGTTTTTTCAACACCAATGTCGTGAAGTCGGGAATGCTCTGGGCCGGTTCCACATGCCAGCTGGGCATCTGGTTTTCCGCCGCCAGCACGAACCAATAAAAGCCATAGGGCGCCAGGGTCAGCAGGAAATTCAGCTGGCCGATGGGCGGGAAGGCGTTACCGCCCAGCATCTCCACCGGCACCATCCCGGCGAATGCCGACAGGTCCAGTTCCGCCGCCTGGGCGCTGCGCGAGACGTTGGCCACGCACAGGATGATTTCGCTGCGGCCGTCCTCCCCGGTGTATTCACGGGTATACGCCAGAATGCGGCGGTTGCTCGGCGAGAGCATTTTCAGGCTGCCGCGACCGAACGCCTTGGACTGCTTGCGCACCGCCAGCATGCGCCGCGTCCAGTTCAGCAATGAATGCGGGTCCTGGGCCTGGGTTTCGACGTTGACCGACTGGTAGCCGTACTGCGCGTCCATGATCGGCGGCAATACCAGGCTGGCCGGGTCGGCGCGGGAAAAGCCGCCATTGCGGTCGATGGACCATTGCATTGGCGTACGTACGCCATCGCGGTCGCCCAGGTAAATGTTGTCGCCCATGCCGATTTCGTCGCCGTAGTAGAGGGTCGGCGTGCCGGGCATCGACAGCAACAGGCTGTTGAGCAGTTCCACGCGGCGCCGGTCACGCTCCACCAGGGGTGCCAGGCGTCGGCGAATGCCCAGGTTGATGCGCGCGCGGCGATCTGCGGCGTAGTAGTTCCACAGGTAGTCGCGCTCTTTGTCGGTGACCATTTCCAGGGTCAATTCATCATGATTGCGCAGGAAGATCGCCCACTGGCAATTGGCCGGAATCTCCGGGGTCTGGCGCAGGATGTCGGTGATGGGGAAACGATCTTCCTGGGCCAGGGCCATGTACATGCGCGGCATCAACGGGAAGTGGAAGGCCATATGGCATTCATCGCCGTCGTCGCCCTTGCGGTCACCGAAGTAGAGTTGCGTGTCCTCGGGCCATTGGTTGGCCTCGGCCAGCAGCATGCGATCAGGGTAATTGGCGTCTATTTCGGCGCGGATCTGCTTGAGCACCCCGTGGGTCTCGGGCAGGTTCTCGTTGTTGGTGCCGTCACGCTCGATCAGGTAGGGAATCGCGTCGAGGCGCAGGCCGTCGATGCCCAGGTCGAGCCAGTAGCGCATCACCGACAGCACCGCTTTCATGACCTGCGGGTTGTCGAAGTTCAGGTCCGGCTGGTGCGAATAGAAACGGTGCCAGAAGTACTGGCCGGCCACCGGGTCCCAGGTCCAGTTGGACTTCTCGGTGTCGAGGAAAATGATCCGCGTACCGTCGTATTTCTGCTCGTCATCGGACCAGACGTAGAAGTCCCGCGCCGCCGAGCCCGGCTTGGCCTTGCGCGCCCGCTGGAACCAGGGGTGCTGGTCGGAGGTGTGGTTGATCACCAGTTCGGTAATCACCCGCAGCCCGCGTTTATGGGCCTCGGCGATAAAGCGTTTGGCGTCGGCCATGGTCCCGTAGTCGCTGTGCACGCCACGGTATTCGGCGATGTCGTAGCCGTCATCGCGGCGCGGCGAGGGGTAGAACGGCAGCAGCCAAATGGTGTTGATGCCAAGGTCGGCAATGTAGTCGAGCTTGGCGATCAGCCCGGGAAAGTCACCAATGCCATCGTTGTTGGAGTCGAAATAGGATTTGACGTGCACCTGATAGATCACCGCGTCCTTGTACCAGAGCGGGTCTTTGATAAAGGTGGCTGCCTTGGGTTTCTTCGCCATTTGAAACTCCTGAAATGCTGCAGACGCAAATGCCATCAATGTGGGAGGGGGCAAGCCCCCTCCCACACTCTGTTCTCCACTCGTCTATTGAGCAGTGATGCGCCAGATTCCGAACGGCATTTGCGGGTCCAGTCGGGTCCATTGAGTCTTGCCATACCAGGTCCAGCGATGGCCGTTCATCAAGTCTTCACCCTGGGTCTGGGCATCGTCCGGCAGGCCCATCTCCCACAGCGGCAGCTCGAAGTGCGCTTCCTGGGCGTTGTGCGGGTCGAGGTTGACGGCCACCAGCACGAAATTGCTGCCGTCCTCGCTGCGCTTACCGAAGTACAAGATGTTGTCGTTCCAGGCGTTGTAGAGCTTGAGCCCCAGGTGCGTCTGCAACGCCGGGTTCTGGCGGCGGATGCGGTTGAGCTGGGCGATCTCGGCAATGATGTTGCCGGGTGCGGTGAAGTCGCGCGGGCGGATCTCGTATTTCTCCGAGTCCAGGTATTCCTCCTTGCCCGGCACCGGTGCGGACTCGCACAGTTCAAACCCGGAGTACATGCCCCACAAGCCCGAGCCCATGGTGGCCAGCGCGGCGCGGATCAGAAAGCCCGCCCGGCCGCACTCATGCAGAAAGCCTGGGTTGATGTCCGGCGTATTGACGAAGAAGTTCGGGCGGTAGCACTCGCGCCATGGCGACTGGTTCAACTGGGTGAAATACTCACTCAGTTCGGCCTTGGTATTGCGCCAGGTGAAATAGGTGTAGCTCTGGGAATAACCGACCTTGCCCAGGCGCGCCATCATGGCCGGGGTGGTAAAGGCTTCGGCGAGGAAGATCACTTCCGGGTATTTGCTGCGCACGTCGCTGATCAACCATTGCCAGAACGGCAGCGGCTTGGTGTGCGGGTTGTCCACGCGAAAGGTCTTCACGCCCTCTTCCACCCAGCCCACCACGATGTCACGCAGTTCGGTCCACAGGCCGGGGATGGCGTCCGCCGCATAGAAGTCGACGTTGACGATGTCCTGGTACTTTTTCGGTGGATTTTCCGCGTATTTGATCGTGCCGTCCGGGCGCCAGTTGAACCAGCCCGGATGCTCTTTGAGCCACGGGTGGTCTTGGGAGCACTGGATGGCGAAATCCAGGGCGATTTCCAGGCCGTGGTCGGCGGCGGCCTTGACCAGGCGGCGGAAATCCTCGCGGCTACCCAGTTGCGGGTGAATCGCTTCGTGTCCGCCCTCCTCGCTGCCGATTGCGTAAGGGCTGCCGGGATCGTCGGGACCGGCGGTCAGGGAGTTGTTCTTGCCCTTGCGATGGCTGCGGCCGATGGGATGGATCGGCGGGAAATACAGCACGTCAAACCCCATGTCGTGGATCATCGACAGGCGTGAATGCACATCGTTAAAGGTGCCATGACGGGCCGGATCATCGGTAATCGAGCGGGGAAACAGCTCGTACCAGCTGGCGAACTGGGCACGCTCGCGCTCCACGTCGATCGGGTACACCGTGCTGATGCTCAAATAGGCACGGTGGTCGGCCTGGGTCATCAGGTGTGCACTGTCTTCGTGCAGGAACTGCGCGACCTGCTCGGTTTCCAGCAGGCCGGAGAGTTCGTGGTGCAGCAGCATCAAGCGGTCGCGCAGTTCGTTGTCACTGCGCTCGGCGGCCTGCAACACCAGGCTGCGGCCTTCCTGCAGCTCCAGGCTGACCGGCACTCCGGCTTCATGCTTTTTACGCAGTTCATAGCAGAAGCTGGCGAAGGTATCGATCCAGGCTTCAATGCAGAATTCATGGGGCCCCTGGGTGGTGACGGTAAACGCACCTTCCCAGCCGTTGTTGCCCACATCATTCATGACCACGCTGTGCCAGTTTTCCTGCCCCAGCGGGCGCCAGCGCACCAACACCGCCAGCTTGTCATGACCATCGGCGAACACTTTACTGGTGACATTGACCTGCTGGCCCACCACCGCCTTGACGGCAAATTCGCCGCCGTCAATCACCGGCATGGTGCTTTCAATGGCGATTCTGGGTAACAGCAGTGCCTGGGACAACGGCAATAAGGAATGTTCTGGAACCAGTGTTTCAGCAGTCATCGAGCATATTCCCCTTACGCCCAGTGGACGCTCTGTGCTTGATCCGAATTCGTAACATGGCGGCGCACTCCCTGAGCAGGCCCGTATTAGGTCCGAGCCCGGGGTGCGGGCAAAAGTTCAGGCGGATATGTCGCCACCGGGCGGGGAATCAATTCCCTCCCGTGGCTGTCCACCGATAGAGCAAAGCACAAAGGAGGCCACACCCATGACTATCCCGATCCCGGCAGAGACGCCCGACCCGAATATCGACAACCCGACCCTGCCACCCACCGAGCCTGCACCGGTTCCGGAACAGGAACCGCCGGAGAACGAACCGCCACCGGTGCAGGAACCGCCAACCACCATGCCGCCGGTTATCGTCAGTCCTTCTCGAAACGCTTGACGATTTTCGGCATCACGCTGAACACCACCAAGGCCAGCAACGTACTCAGGACCGCTGTCGATTCCCGACCCAAACCGGCCGAGACCCCAATCGCAGCGGTCATCCACAGCCCGGCGGCGGTGGTCAGACCTTTGACGTGGCCGGCGTCCTCATCCTTGCCCTTGATAATAGTGCCGGCCCCGAGGAAGCCGATCCCGGCAATCACGCCCTGCACCACCCGGCTCATGGCATCGGCCTGATTGCCGGACATCTGCGGCACCATCACAAACAGTGCAGCCCCCAGCGCCACCAGCATGTGGGTACGCACGCCGGCGGCCTTGCCCTTGCTCTCGCGTTCAAACCCCAGGATGCCGCCGAGGATCGCGGCCATCAGCAGGCGCACGGTAATCTGGGTGACCTGCCGGGCGTCGCCGATATCGGCAAACTCAGCCTGCAGGGTTAGCCATGCTTCATGTAGCCAAGCGTGCATCAATGCCATCCTTTTTGTGATTATTGATAGAAGATGGACAGCGGCGACCGTCAGTCAGTTGCGTGGAACCGGCACTGCTTATTGGCTCCTAAATGATCAGAGCCCATGAAAAGGAGACCGGTATGCCTATCCGTATCGACAACCATCTGTGTTATTTCACGCTAAATGACAATGGCCAGGAACAAAGCGTGCCTGCGACCCGCGTCAATATCGTGACCGATAGCGAAAAATCCATGTCGTACGTGGAACTGGCGGCTGAACGCATCTACATCACCGAAGCCGAGGCCGATGCACTGACCGTCGCGGGTGCCCATGACGGACGCCAGCATGTGAAGGCCGACGAACCGGGTTCGGTCATTTAATCGATGCCTCTGTAGGAGCGAGCTTGCTCGCGAAAAACCTCAACGATTACGCGTGCTTCCTGCAAGACCGCGGTGCCTGTGGGTTTTTCGCGAGCAAGCTCGCTCCTACAGGGTCTCGCATCAAGGCGCGGATTGCCATCTGATCCGCTTTTTAACCGCCAACCTGAGTCTGTTACGCAAACAGCGCGCCGCCCATAGTTCATCCGCCTGATGGAGGCTGATGAGCGAACGACCATGAGCGAACGAATCCCCACCGTGGAAACTTTTGTGCCCATTCACCCAAAGAAGGTGAAGGCCGCATCCCGCGACAACCTGATCCACACCCGCAGCTTCACCGGCCTCTACCGCACCTTGCGCATGAGCGGCGGCGCGTTGTTGTTCCTGGCCTTTTTCGGCACCGTGTGGCTGAACTGGGGCGCACGTCAGGCGGTGCTGTGGGATCTGGCCGAGAGCAAATTCCATATCTTCGGCGCAACGTTCTGGCCCCAGGATTTCATTCTGCTCTCGGCCCTGTTGATCATCTGCGCCTTTGGCCTGTTTGCGATCACCGTGTTTGCCGGCCGTGTGTGGTGTGGCTACACCTGCCCGCAAAGCGTGTTCACCTGGCTGTTCATGTGGTGCGAAAAAATCACCGAAGGCGAGCGCAACCAACGCATCAAGCTGCACGCCGCACCCTGGAGCCTTGACAAGCTGGCACGGCGTTCGGCCAAACACACGCTGTGGCTGGGCATCAGCGTGCTGACCGGGCTGACCTTTGTCGGCTATTTCACGCCCATCCGTCCGTTGGCTGCGCAGCTGCTGACCTGGCAACTGGGCGGCGTCAGTCTGTTCTGGATGCTGTTCTTTACCGCGGCCACCTACCTCAACGCCGGGTGGCTGCGCGAAGCGGTGTGCATGCACATGTGCCCGTACGCGCGCTTCCAGAGCGTGATGTTCGATAAGGATACCCTGGCCATTGCCTATGACGCCGCCCGTGGCGAACGCCGTGGACCGCGTAAACGCGAAGTCAAATCGGCGGATGTCGGCCTCGGCGACTGCATCGACTGCCAGCTGTGCGTGCAGGTGTGCCCCACCGGCATCGATATCCGCGACGGTCTGCAAATGGCATGCATCGGTTGCGCGGCGTGCATCGACGCCTGCGATTCCATCATGGACAAAATGGGTTATGCCCGTGGCCTGGTGAGCTATACCAGCGAACATCAATTGCAAGGTGGCAAGACCCGACTGCTAAGGCCGCGCCTGATCGGCTACAGTGCCGTGCTGCTGGTCATGCTTGCCGCGTTGGCGGTGGCTTTGGTGGAACGGCCGATGGTGTCGCTGGACGTGACCAAGGACCGCGGCCTGTTCCGCGAGAACAGCCAGGGCTTGATCGAAAACATCTACAGCCTCAAGGTCATCAACAAGACTCAGCAGCATCAGGACTATCGTGTGGAGCTGGTGGACGCCGAGGGCTTCCAGTTGCAGGGCAAGACTCGAATCAGCCTGGCGCCGGGGGAAATCGTGGATGTACCGGTCTCAGTGACGCTGCTGGCGGACACACCGGCGAGCAGTTCACAGACGCTGCGTTTCAAGGTGACGGATGTGGATGAACCGTGGATTTACAGCGCTGCCGACAGCCGCTTTGTCGCGCCACTGAACCGCTGATAATCCCCTTGAATGCATAAAACTCCAATGTATAGAGATCCAATGTGGGAGGGGGCTTGCCCCCGATGGCGGTGGCTCAGTTGGTTATTCGGTGGCTGATACACCGCAATCGGGGGCAAGCCCCCTCCCACAAATGAAACTGTTCAAGGCCCCCCATGAAACGCTACGAAAAATTCGCCGATGACATCGCAGAACTGATCCGCTCCGGCGTCCTCGGCCCCGGCCAGCGCGTGCCGTCGGTGCGTTACGCCAGCCAGACCTACGGCGTCAGCCCGTCCACGGTCTTCCAGGCCTACTACCTGCTGGAGCGGCGCGGCCTGATCCGCGCGCGGCCGCGCTCCGGCTACTTCGTCAATACCCACGCGCCCAGCCCGTTTTCCGAGCCGGTGGTGAGCGAGCAGGTGCACGAGTCCACCGAAGTCGATGTGAGTGAGCTGGTGTTTTCGGTGCTCGATTCGATCAAGGACCCCAACACCGTGCCCTTCGGTTCGGCCTTCCCCAGCCCCATGCTGTTCCCGCTGCAGCGCCTGGCCCGCTCCCTGGCCAGTGCCAGCCGCGCGATGGACCCACGCCTGGTGGTCACCGACATGTCCCCCGGCAACCCGCAACTGCGCCGTCAGATTGCGCTGCGCTACATGGTCGGCGGCCTGATGCTGCCCATGGAAGAACTGCTGATCACCAATGGCGCCCTCGAAGCGCTGAACCTGTGCCTGCAAGCGGTGACCGAGCCCGGCGACCTGGTAGCAATCGAAGCCCCGGCGTTTTATGCCTGCCTGCAAGTGCTCGAGCGCTTGAAACTAAAAGCCGTGGAAATCCCCGTGCACCCGCGCGACGGCATCGACCTCAACGCCCTGGCGCAAAGCCTTGCGCGTTACCCGATCAAGGCCTGCTGGACCATGACCAGCTTCCAGAACCCGATGGGCGCGACGGTGCCGGAAGAAAAAAAACAGGCGCTGGTAGCGCTGCTGCGCAGCCATCAGGTACCGCTGATCGAAGACGATGTGTATGCCGAGTTGTATTACGGGCAACACGCGCCGAAACCAGCCAAGGCCTTCGACACCGAGGGGTTGGTGATGCACTGCGGCTCCTTTGCCAAAAGCCTGGCGCCAGGGTACCGCGTAGGCTGGGTGGCGGCCGGCCGCTTCGCGCAGAAGGTCGAGCGCCTGAAACTGATGACATCGCTGTGCCCGTCGATGCCGGCCCAGGCCGCGATTGCCGACTACCTGCAACACGGCGGCTACGACCGGCACCTGCGCAAACTGCGCTACGCCCTGGAAGAACAGCAAAGCGCGATGCTTGCCGCCATCGCCCGTTACTTCCCGGCGCAGACCCGCGTCAGCCAACCGGCCGGCGGGTATTTCCTGTGGCTGGAACTGCCGGAGCAAACCGATTCATTGAAGCTGTTCCAGATGGCCCTGGCGCAAGGCATCAGCATCGCACCGGGCCCGATCTTTTCGGCGACCCGGCGCTTTCGCAACTGCATCCGCTTGAACTACGGCAGCCCGTGGACCGATGTGTCGGAGAAGGCGATGGAGACGCTGGGGCGGATTGTGCGCTCGTTTTGAGGGTCAGCAGGTCGCCGCCGCGAGCATCGCCGTCATGCGTCTGGCGCCGGCGCTTCCCGGGTGCGCTGGATATCGGCCATGAACCCGTCGGCCGGCAGTGGATGGCCCAGCAGATAGCCTTGCAGCGAGTTACAGCCCAGGCGGGTCAGGAAGCGCTGCTGCGCCTCGGTCTCCACGCCTTCGGCGACGATCCGCAAACCCAGGGCCTGGCCCAGCGCAACGATGGCTGAGACGATGGCGGCGTCGTCGCTGTCGTGCTCCAGGTCGCGCACGAAACCCCGGTCGATCTTCAGTTCATTGGCCGGCAGGCGCTTGAGGTACATCAGGCTGGAATAGCCGGTGCCGAAGTCATCGATGGACAGGTCGACGCCCATGTCCGAGAGCTGCTGCAATACGGTCATGCTCGCGTCGGCATCGCTCATGGCGGTGGTTTCGGTGATCTCCAGGGTCAGGCGGTTGGCCGGCAGTTGGTGCCGCTCCAGAGCCGCGGCCACGCTGGCGACCAGCCCGGGGTGGCAGAACTGCAGCGCCGACAGGTTCACCGCAATGCGCCAACTTTCATAACCCTGGGCGTACCACAGGCTCATCTGGCGACAGGCTTCATTGAGTACCCACTCGCCGATGGGAATGATCAGCCCGGTTTTTTCCGCCAGCTCAATGAATGTGGCCGGCAGCAACACGCCGTGCTGTGGATGCTGCCAGCGCAGTAGCGCCTCTGCCCCCACCGCAACCCCGCTGAGCGCGTCGAACTTGGGCTGGTAGTGCAAACGAAATTGCGCGTCGTCGAGGGCGTTGCGCAGGTCCTGCAATAACTGCAGCTGTTTGCGCGCGTTGGTGTTCATCGACACATCGAAGAACCGGTAGCCGTTCTTGCCCATGCCCTTGGCGTGGTACATCGCCGCATCGGCATTCATCAACAGCTCCTGGGGGTTGGTCCCGTTGCCCGGGAACAGGGCGATGCCGATGCTGGCGGAGATTTTCAGCTCGTGTTCGGCGACCGTGAAGGCGCGATTGACCAGGCTGACCTGGCGTTCGGCCAGGCCCATGGCATCGTCCGGCTGGGTCAGGTGCACCATTAATACAAACTCGTCACCGCCGATGCGCGCCAACGTGTCCTGGCTGCGCAGGTCCTCGCGCAGGCGCAGGCCGACTTCGCGCAGCAACTGGTCGCCCATGTGGTGACCAAAGGCGTCGTTGACCGGCTTGAAGCCGTCCAGGTCGATAAACATCAGCGCAAAGCAACCGCCCTGCTCCTTCACCGCCTGGATACCTTGTTGAATCCGGTCTGACAGCAGCGTGCGATTGGGCAGGCCGGTGAGCATGTCGTGCAGGGCCAGGTGGGTCAGCTCCTGGTTGGCCAGGGTCAGGGAGTCAGCCAGCACGGCGGTGCGCGCTTGCAGCCGCGCGTCGAGCAGCGAGGTCAACAGGGCGATGACCAGCACCGCCAATGAGGTCACCAGCACCAGGTTATCCAGGCCCTTGCCGCTCAAGCCGGTCTGTGCGGCGGCGCAAAAGCTGTCGCCGGCAAAACGCGCGGCGGCCATGCCGGTGTAATGCATGCCGACGATGGCCACGCCCATCACCACCGCCGCGCCCCCGCGTGCCAAGCGTACATAGGGTGTATTGCGGCGCAGGTTGAAGGCGATCCACAGCGCCGCGCCGGAAGCCACCACCGCGATCAACAACGAGGCGCCGAACAACGCCGGGTCGTAATCGATGCCCGGCGTCATGCGCATCGCGGCCATGCCGGTGTAGTGCATGCTGGCGATGCCTGCGCCCATGACCAACGCGCCGAATGCCAGTTGCCAGGCCGGCAGGCGTGGCTGGCTGACCAGCCATAAGGCAAAACCGCTGGATAACACGGCAATCAGCAACGACAGCGCGGTAATGTCCAGGTCGAAGCCCATTTCGAACGGCAGGCGCAGGGCCAGCATGCCGATAAAGTGCATCGACCACACCCCGACGCCCATCGCGACGGCACCGCCGGTGATCCATAGATAAACCGTACGTCCCTTGGCGGTCGCGATCCGCCCCGCCAGGTCCAGCGCGGTATAGGACGCCAGGATGGCGACGCACAGGGAAATCACGACAAGGGAGGTGGTGTAGCTACCGGTCAGCATGGGGTATCTCGCGGTTTGACAGCCCGGGCCGGGTGGCAAAGCGGCGGATTGTAGCGAGAATATTTCAGGGCTGGCGATTAATTGCTTACGGACGGCGGGCTGATTTTTCTGACGTCAAATTGGTGGCTTTGCCAGGTGCTGTGCGACGCTCGATTCACCCGTCAGCGCGCACATTTTCACGGCGTTGCTGAGGCTTGCCGCGCCGGCCGTGAGAAAAAATCTGCCGATGGGTGAATTATTTCGTGTCCGCTTGTATCTGAAGTGACAGAGCGGTGCCATCGCAGCGATGGCACCTCCCCGTTCAGCTTCTAGAGTGGCCCGCATGAAATTACGTAAGAAACGCGTCAGTCCGATCGGATTGAACGACATCACCATCGTCGACGACAACAAGATGCGCAAGGCGATCACCGCCGCCGCATTGGGCAACGCCATGGAATGGTTCGACTTTGGCGTCTATGGTTTTGTCGCCTATGTGCTGGGCAAGGTGTTCTTCCCGGACGCGTCCCCCAGCGTACAAATGATCGCTGCACTGGCCACTTTCTCCGTGCCCTTCCTGATCCGTCCACTGGGCGGCCTGTTCTTTGGCGCCCTGGGTGACAAATACGGGCGGCAGAAGGTCCTTGCCGCCACCATCGTGATCATGTCCCTGAGCACCTTCGCCATCGGCCTGATTCCCGGCTACGCGTCCATTGGTATCTGGGCGCCGATCCTGTTGCTGCTGTGCAAAATGGCCCAGGGCTTCTCGGTAGGCGGCGAATACACCGGCGCGTCGATTTTCGTTGCCGAATACGCCCCGGACCGCAAACGCGGCTTCCTGGGCAGTTGGTTGGACTTCGGCTCGATTGCCGGCTTCGTGCTGGGCGCGGGCGTGGTGGTATTGATTTCCACAGTGCTCGGTGAAGCGGAATTCGAGGCCTGGGGCTGGCGCCTGCCGTTCTTCCTGGCCCTGCCGCTGGGCATCATCGGCCTGTACCTGCGTCACGCCCTGGAAGAGACCCCGGCGTTCCAGCAACATGTCGACAAGCTCGAACAGGGTGACCGCGAGGGCCTCAGCCATGGCCCCAAGGTGTCGTTCAAAGAGATCGCCACCAAGCACTGGCGCAGCCTGCTGACCTGCATCGGTATCGTTGCGGCCACCAACGTGACCTACTACATGCTGCTCACGTACATGCCCAGCTACCTGTCGCACAACCTGCATTACGCCGAAAACAGCGGCGTGTTGATCATCATTGCGATCATGGTCGGCATGCTGTTCGTACAACCGTTCATCGGTTTTGTCAGCGACAAGATCGGCCGCAAACCCTTCATCATCGCCGGCAGCATCGGCCTGCTGTGCCTGTCGATTCCGGCGTTCATGCTGATTACCAGCGGCAAGACCGGGCTGATCTTCAGCGGCCTGCTGATCCTGGCGATCGTGCTGAACTTCTTTATCGGCGTAATGGCCTCCACGCTGCCAGCTATGTTTCCTACACATCTGCGCTACAGTGCATTGGCCAGTGCGTTCAACGTCTCGGTACTGATTGCCGGCGTCACGCCCACCGCGGTGGCGTGGCTGGTGGAAAGCACCAACGACCTGTACATGCCGGCTTATTACTTGATGGTATTCGCCGTGGTAGGCCTGGTTACCGGCCTGACCATGAAGGAAACCGCCAATAAACCCCTGCGCGGCGCGGCCCCGGCGGCGTCGGATATGGAAGAGGCCAAGGAATTGCTGCAAGAGCATCATGACAATATCGAGCAGAAGATCGAGGACATCGATGCCGAAATTGCAGCCCTCCAGGCCAAGCGGGAAAACCTGGTGCAGCAGCACCCACGGATTAATTAAGACCTGACTGTGCGTGGTCGCGGCCTGCGGCCACGCACATTGGAGTGATCACATGGTTCCAAGCGTCACCTATGCACAATCGCTCCTGAGCGCCGACGAACGCGCGGCCATCGCCGAAATCGAAGCGAGCACCAATATTCTCAAGCTGGTCACCCGCCTGACCGGTATGCGCTTTGCCGGCATCGCCAAATTCACCGACCTGGAGTGGGTGGTGTGCTCGGCCTATGACCCTCTGCAGATGGGCATCCACGTCGACGACGTACTTGACCTGGAAACCACCCTGTGCAGTGAATTCTGCATCAATCCCCAAACCCTGTTCGTGCCGCAGATCAGCGTCGACGGACGCTTTGCGTCGCGTCCGGTGGTCAAGAAATACGCCATCGAAAGCTATGCCGGCGCGCCGATTTTCCTGCCCGACGGGCGCCTGTTCGGTGCGCTGTGCGCGCTCGATTCACGCGCCATGCTGTTCGACGATCCCAACCTGCCGGAAACCCTGAGCCTGTTCGCCCGACTGATCGGCTGCATCTTCTACGCTAACCTGGCCCCGGCCGATCAGTGACACCTGCCCCGCCCCGCAGCGCAGCGATGTCGCGCCTGGGTGGCACGCCAAACAGCCGACTGTACTCACGGCTGAACTGCGACGGGCTTTCATAGCCAACCTTGAACGCGGCACTGGACACGTCCTGGTGCTCGTTCAACATCAAGCGTCGAGCCTCATTCAAGCGCAGCCATTTCTGATACTGCAACGGGCTCATCGAGGTCAGTTGCCGAAAGTGATGATGAAAGGTTGCCGCGCTCATTTGCACGCGCGCCGCCAGTTCTTCCACACGCAATGGGCTATCGAAATTCAGTTTCAGCCAATCGATGGCCTTGGCGATCCGATAGCCCTGCCCATCCACCGAGCAGATCTGGCGCAGCCGGCCGGCCTGGTCGCTCTGCAATAACCGGTAGTGAATCTCGCGCTGGATCAACGGCGCCAATACCGCTATCGCTTCGGGCTCATCGAGCAGCGCCACCAGGCGCGCGAAGGCCGCCAGCATGCCACCCGTCACCGAGCCGATGCCAACGCCCTTCATCATCGCGCGCTCACGCGTGGGCGGCAGGTCGCCCTGGGCGATCAGCTCGGCCAGCATGCGCAGGTCGAGTTTGAACGTCAGCCCCAGACACGGCTGCTCGACGCTGGCGGCCAGCACTTCGGAGTTGGCCGGGATATCCAGCGAAGTCACCAGAAATCGTGACGTGTCGTAGGGATAGCCCTCACCGCCGACCCACAACTGTTTCTTGCCCTGCACCACCAGCACGATGCTCGGTTCGACCATGCACACCACCGGTGCGGCCGGCTGTTCACGCCGATAGAAGCCCAGGCCGGGTATCGGCATTGGGCAATCCCCTGGCGCCTGGATGTGCGAGTCAACGGACTGGATCAGCGTGTCCAGCGCCGGTGGATTGATCGTCATGGCGGGCCCTTCCAATGCATCAATGAATCTCTTGACATGACTGTACCCGCACCGGCTACCGACGTCTGCGCCACAGCATGAAACTCAGAGGATCAGGCAAGTAATCCGTTCAAATGCACTACAGAAGCTCTGCTGGCACCGGGAAAATGCTCGGACACTTCGCAAGGAACCTCCCGATGAAACGCCTTCTGCTTGCTCTGGGTTTGCTGGTGACCTCCCTGTCCTCACTAGGAGCCGATATGTCCAACGGTGCTGATAACTTCTACACAAGCGATAAGGTGACCGCCGAGAACGTCACCTTCAATAACCAATATGGGATGCAGGTCGCGGGCACGTTGTTTGCGCCAAAAAATCGGGTTGCTGGTTCAAAGAACCCGGCCATTGTCGTCGGTCATCCAATGGGCGCCGTCAGGCAACAAAGCGCTAACCTCTACGCCACCAAAATGGCCGAACGGGGCTTCGTCACGCTGTCCCTGGACCTCTCGTTCTGGGGCGAAAGCGCCGGCACCCCGCGCAACGCGGTGCTGCCCGACCTTTACACCGAGGACTTCAGCGCCGCCGTGGACTTTCTCGGCACCCACCCCTCGGTCGATCGTGAGCGCATCGGTGCCATCGGCGTCTGCGGTAGCGCCAGCTTCGTGATCAGTGCGGCGAAGATCGATCCGCGCATCAAGGCGATTACCACGGTCAGCATGTATGACATGGGCGCGGCCAACCGCGATGGCCTCAAGCACGGCATGACCGGCGAGCAGCGCCGGCAAATCCTGCGCCAAGCGGCCAACCAGCGCTATGTCGAATTCCAGGGCGGCGAGACCGTTTACACCGGCGGTACGCCCCAGAGTCTCACCGGCGACGCCGTCGGCGATGAATTCTACGATTTCTACCGCACACCCCGTGGCGAAGTCACTCCAACGGGCGCATCGAAGCTGACCACTACCCGGCCAACGCTCACCAGCAATGTGAAGTTCATGAACTTCTACCCATTCAATGACATCGAGACGATTTCGCCACGTCCACTGTTGTTGATTGCCGGGGCCGACGCGCATTCCCGTGAATTCAGCGAAGACGCCTTTGAGCGCGCTGCCGAGCCCAAGCAATTGCTGATCATCCCGAATGCGGGGCACGTCGATCTCTATGACCGGGTCGACCTGATCCCATTCGCCACACTCGCCACTTTCTTCCAGAGCCATTTGAAATGATCCCGGCCTCCCCTCACCCCCAACGCTGGGGCGCCGTACTGGCCATGTCGCTGGCGGCATTCGCCCTGGTCGCCTCCGAATTCATGCCGGTAAGCCTGCTGACCCCGCTGGCCGCTGACTTGCATATCACCCAAGGCCAGGCCGGCCAGGGCATTTCGGTGTCCGGCGTGTTTGCCCTGCTCACCAGCCTGGTGATCGCCTCGATTGCCGCGCGGGTGGATCGCAAACGCCTGCTGATGGCGCTGACGCTGCTGATGATTATCTCGGGCAGCGTGGTGGCATTCGCCCCCAATTACGGGGTGTTCATGCTTGGGCGTGCGTTGATTGGCGTGGCGATTGGCGGTTTCTGGTCGCTGTCGGCGGCCACGGCGATGCGCCTGGTGCCAGAGGCTCAGGTGCCACGCGCCTTGGCCATCGTGAACGGCGGCAACGCGCTGGCCACGGTGATCGCGGCGCCGCTGGGCAGCTTTCTCGGCGGGATCATCGGCTGGCGCGGGGCGTTTTTCTGTGTGGTGCCGGTGGCGGTGATTGCACTGGTCTGGCTGCTGGCGAGCCTGCCCACCCTGAAGAACCGGGCCAAGGCAAAAGCCGGCAATGTGCTGCGCCTGATGAAAACCCCGGCAGTGGCCCTGGGCATGGCGGCCATCAGTGTGTTCTTCATGGGCCAGTTCATGCTGTTCACCTATCTGCGGCCGTTCCTGGAAAGTGTTACCGGGGTCGAGGTATCCACACTGTCCTTGATGCTGCTGGTGCTCGGCCTCGCGGGTCTGGCGGGGACATTCCTGATTGAACGCGTGCTCAAGCACAACCTGTACCCGACGCTGATGGCCGTCCCGCTGATCATGGCAGGCATCGCGCTCGCACTGCTGCAGTTCGGCGAATCAAAGGGCATGACCACCGTATTGCTGGGCAGTTGGGGCCTGGTGGCGACCGCTGCCCCGGTGGGCTGGTGGACGTGGTTGTCGAAGACCTTGCCTGACGACGCCGAGGCCGGCGGCGGCTTGATGGTTGCCATTATTCAACTGGCGATTGCCGCAGGCGCCACGGTCGGCGGCGCGGCCTTCGACCTGAGCGGCTACCGGGCGACCTTTGAGCTGAGCGCGGGATTGCTGGTGGGCGCCGCATGGCTGGCTTACCTGGCATCTCGTGGGTCACTGCATGCTCGTGTCGTCAACAACGCTACTTGAAGAAATGACTCGGCGTCTTGCCAAACTGTTTCTTGAACATGCTGGTAAAGGCGCTCGGGCTGTCATACCCAAGCTTCAGGGCCACATCGATAATCTTCTCGCCCACCGCGATGCGCTCCAGCGCCAGCAGCAAGCGTGCCTGTTGGCGCCACTGGCCGAAGGTCATGCCGGTTTCGCGACGGAACAGGCGCTGGATGGTGGTTTGATCCAGGTCCAAACGCGCGCTCCAGTCAGCGACCGTGGACGCATCACTTGGGTCTTGCTGCAAGGTCAGGCAGATGCGGTTGATACGCGGGTCGGCGGGCTGCGGCAGGGATAAGGGCAGTGCGGGCAGGATCGCCAGCTCATCGAGCATCAGGCGCATGATCCTGGCGTCGCGCGAGTTCTCGGCATAGGGTGGTTTCAAGCTGACCGAGGCCTTGATCAATTCACCCAGCAACGGCGACACCGTCACCGCCTTCGGCTCGGTCGGCAGGTTGGGAAAGCTGTCCGGGCGCACGAAGACACTGCGCATTTTCAACGTGCCCACGCAGCGCAGCGCATGCACATGCCCGCAGGGTATCCAGAAGCCACGGTTGGGGGGCACCGTCCACTGGTTCAGCGCCGAATGCACCACCATCACGCCCTCGATGGCGTAGAGCAACTGATGCTTGTTATGACAGTGTTCGGGAATCACCCAGTTTTGCGGATAATCAGTGGCCGAGCTGATGACGGCCCAATCGCCTTCATCGATCTCCTGAAGGAATTTGTCGAGGGATTTGATGATTTCGCCCTTTTTGCGAGGTTTTCTGCCCGAATTTCGCGAGACAGGCATTTTTGCCGACTCTAGCATAGCGCCCGAAACAATTAGAAATGGGCCGTCGGCTCACGTACTGTCTGCCCTTGTTAGCTGCCTTGTATGGAATGCCTGAATGTCGACCCTCACTGCGACACCCGCCGCTGCAACCACCACGCCCCAGATAAGCCCGCTGGTCATGCGCGTGCTCGGCGCCTGTGCCCTGGCGCACCTGATCAATGACTTGATCCAGGCCGTGCTGCCGTCGATCTACCCGATGCTCAAAGCCAACTATGGCCTGACGTTTACCCAGGTCGGCCTGATCACCCTGACCTTCCAACTGACCGCCTCCCTGCTGCAACCGTGGATCGGCTACCACACCGACCGTCACCCCAAGCCCTGGCTGTTGCCGGCGGGCATGGTCTGCACCTTGATCGGTATCCTGATGCTGGCATTCGTCGGCAGCTTCCCCGCGATTCTGCTGGCGGCGGCGTTGGTGGGAGTCGGCTCGTCGACGTTTCATCCGGAAACGTCCCGCGTGGCACGCCTGGCCTCCGGCGGCCGCTACGGTTTGGCGCAATCGACCTTCCAGGTCGGCGGCAACACCGGCAGCGCCTTCGGCCCGTTGCTGGCGGCGGCCATTATCATTCCCTACGGCCAGTCCCATATCGCCTGGTTCGGCCTGTTCGCGGTGTTCGCAATCGGGGTGCTGTACGGCTTGAGCCGCTGGTACCGCCACCACCTCAACCTGTTCAAGCTCAAGCAAGGCGGCCAGGCGACCCACGGCTTGTCCAAAGGCCGCGTGACCTTTGCCCTGGTGGTACTGGCGCTGCTGGTGTTCTCCAAATATTGGTACATGACCAGCCTGACCAGCTACTTCACGTTCTACCTGATCGAAAAATTCCAGCTGTCGGTCGCCAGCTCCCAGATGTACCTGTTCCTGTTCCTCGGCGCGGTGGCCGTGGGCACCTTCGCCGGCGGACCGATCGGCGACCGGATCGGCCGCAAGAAAGTCATCTGGTTCTCGATTCTCGGCGCCGCGCCGTTCACCCTCGCCCTGCCCTACGTGGACCTGTTCTGGACCGCCGTACTCAGCGTGGTCATCGGCTTTATCATCGCCTCGGCGTTCTCGGCCATCGTGGTGTTCGCCCAGGAACTGGTGCCGGGCAATGTCGGCATGATCGCCGGAATATTCTTCGGCCTGATGTTCGGTTTCAGCGGGATTGGCGCGGCATTGCTGGGCTTGCTCGCGGATCACCATGGCATCGAATACGTCTACAAAATCTGCTCGTTCCTGCCGCTGGCGGGCATCCTGACGATCTTTTTGCCTTCGACCAAAGGCGTCTGACTCTGTGGGAGGGGGCTTGCCCCCGATGGCGGTGTTTCAGTCAAGTAGATGCCGACTGACACATCGCTATCGGGGGCAAGCCCTCTCCCACATTGGTACGTGTCGTCTAGGTGCGTCGCGTAAACCCGTTGACGACGATATACAACAACGGCCCCACCGACACGAAGACCGCCGTCAACAGGAAATAGGGGATCAACGACGCCACGGAGCGCCCTCGCCCGCGCGCGTCCCGGTACATCCACACACACGCCAGGATCGCCATCAGGTACAGGTCGATCACCACTTGCGCGGTGTCCGGCCGCGACATCAGTTCCTGGCCGAACGCAATGAGCGATTGCTCGGCCGTCAGCATCGTCGCCCCGGTATACAACGAAAAGCCGAGCAAAGCGGCCAGGGCGATGTAGGGTTTAGGCATGTTCTCCTCCTTGGAGTGCAATGTGGATGATCAGGCCGCTTACCTTAGCAGTAAGCTGGCACTGGTAAATATCTGTACGTAGACTGCCGTCATACCTCCATTCGAAGGCGGCGAAAAAAACCTGATGCAAGTTACCGAAGTCTCCATTGCCCAATTGCGCGCTGCGCTTGAATCCGGCCACACCACAGCCGTTGAACTGGTGCGCGCCTACCTGGCGCGGATCGAAGCCTATGACGGCCCGCAGACCGCTACCGCGCTGAATGCTGTGGTGGTGCGCAATCCCGACGCCTTGAAGGAAGCCCAAGCGTCCGATGCACGCCGGGCGCAAGGCCAGACCCTGGGGCCGCTGGATGGCATTCCCTATACCGCCAAGGACAGTTACCTGGTCAAGGGCCTCACCGCCGCGTCCGGCAGCCCGGCATTCGCCAAGCTGATCGCCCAGCGCGATGCCTTCACCATTGAGCGCCTGCGCGCCGGCGGCGCCATCTGCCTGGGCAAGACCAATATGCCGCCCATGGCCAACGGCGGCATGCAGCGCGGTGTCTATGGCCGTGCCGAAAGCCCGTACAACGCCGCTTACCTCACGGCACCGTTCGCCTCGGGTTCGTCCAATGGCGCCGGCACGGCGACGGCGGCAAGCTTCGCCGCATTCGGCCTGGCCGAAGAAACCTGGTCGAGCGGTCGCGGCCCGGCCTCCAACAACGGCTTGTGTGCGTACACGCCTTCGCGTGGGGTGATTTCAGTGCGCGGCAACTGGCCGCTGACCCCGACCATGGACGTGGTGGTGCCCTATGCGCGCACCATGGCGGACCTGCTGGAAGTGCTCGACGTGGTGGTCGCCGATGACCCGGACACCCGTGGCGACCTGTGGCGCCTGCAACCCTGGGTGCCGATTCCCAGCGTCAGCTCGGTACGCCCGGCATCGTATGCCGAACTCGCAGAGGGCAGCGCGGCCCTCGCCTGCAAACGCTTCGGTGTGCCGCGCATGTACATCAACGCCGACCCCGAGGCCGGCACCAGCGAAAAACCGGGGATCGGCGGGCCGACCGGGCAGAAAATCCACACCCGCGCCTCGGTGATCGAGCTGTGGCAGGCCGCGCGCCAGGCTCTGGAAGCCGCCGGCGCGGAAGTCATCGAGGTGGATTTCCCCTTGGTGTCCAATTGCGAAGGCGACCGCCCCGGCGCGCCGACGGTGTTCACCCGTGGCCTGGTGCCCCGGCAGTTTCTGCACGATGAGTTGTGGGAACTGTCGGCCTGGGCCTTTGATGATTTCCTGCGCGCCAACGGCGACCCGGCCTTGAACCGCCTGGCGGATGTCGATGGCCCGAAAATCTTCCCCCACGACCCCGGCACCCTGCCCAACCGCGAAGACGACCTGGCCGCCGGCATGGACGAATACGTGCGCATGGCCCAGCGCGGTATCACGCCGTGGAACGAGATTGACACATTGCCCGACGGCCTGCGCGGTCTTGAGCAAACCCGTCGCCTGGACCTGGAGGACTGGATGGACACGCTGCGCCTCGACGCGGTGCTGTTTCCGACTGTGGCTGATGTTGGGCCCGCTGATGCGGATGTCAACGAAGCTTCTGCCGATATCGCCTGGAGCAATGGCGTGTGGGTGGCCAATGGCAACCTTGCCATTCGCCATCTCGGCGTGCCTACGGTCACCGTCCCGATGGGGGTGATGGCGGACATTGGCATGCCGGTCGGGCTGACGTTTGCCGGGCGGGCCTATGATGATTCGGCGCTGTTGCGCTTTGCGGCGGCGTTTGAGGCCACTGGTAACAAACGGGTAATTCCGCCGCGGACACCGCCGCTGTAGGCCGATTTGTCATGTCCGAGGCCCAAATGTGGGAGGGGGCTTGCCCCCGATGGCGGCCTCAGGGCTGGCCAGTATCTTGGATCAGACCGAGTACATATCCGTTTCTGCGGTAACGGCTGATTAGGGTTCCGCCCTGACGGCGGCTCACTTTTGAAAAGCGCAAAAGTAAGCAAAACGCTCTTGCCCCACCACTCGGCACCTCGCTTAGGCTCGG
>NZ_CVTU01000119.1:87061-115847 GCF_900004965.1 Pseudomonas sp. 44 R 15 | reverse complement strand
GTTACCCACGGATTCAAGCCTGCGTTCGGCCAGCGTGGTTTAACGGGGCGCCTGAGATCAAGATCAAAAGCGACTCGCTGCGCATCGTGGTTACCGGTGGGCGCGGCTGCTTTGTGTAGGAGCGAGCTTGCTCGCGAAAAACTCACAGGCGCCGCGTTGATTCAGGAAGCACGCGGTATCATTGACGTTTTTCGCGAGCAAGCTCGCTCCTACAGTGGCGTCAACACTTTGGCTGTAGCCTCAAGCAGTGCGACGCTGCCACTCGTCCACCACATCGCCCAGTGTCTTGGGCGCGCCGTTGCGTATCCAGGCCATGAATGGACGGTTGAACTTGAATGCCGGGCCGCAGTGTTCAAGCATGAAACGGCGCACGTTTTGGGTATTCCTGTAGCTCGGGGTTACGGGTGTATCGCGGGTGATGACGCCACTGTGCCAGTCGAAATCCATGTTATGCCTCGCGGGTGGGATGCTGGGCACCAACATAACCGCAAATCAGCCACGGATCACCATTGCACCACCTTGCGCACGGTCATCAATGCCTGGCGTAACGCTGTCATCGACACCGACCCCAGGGCCAGGCGCAGCGCATGGGGTACATGGGCGGAGACGGCAAACGGTTCGGCGGTGGATACGCAGATGCCCTCGCGCTGCAAGCTCATGGCTACTTGGTCGGCGCGGGTGTCTTCGGTCAGCGGAAGCCACAGGAAATACGACGAAGGATGGCTGATGTAGGCCAACCCCGTGAGCACCTGCGCCGCCAGGCGTTGCCGGGCCTGGGCATCTTCGCGCTTTTGCGCCTCCAGCCGCGCGACGGTGCCATCTTCGATCCAGGCCACGGCGATCGCACTCATCACCCCCGGTACGTTCCAGGTGGTTGCCATCAGGCTGCGCTCCAGGCGCTTGACCCACGCCAGGGGCGCCGCGACAAAACCCACGCGCAAGCCAGTGGCGACGCTCTTGGAAAACCCACCCACGTACACCGTGCGCTCAGGCGCCAGCGTCGCCAGCGGCGGCGGTGCGTGTTCGGCGAGAAACGCGTAGGCGGCGTCCTCGATGATCATCAGTTGATGCTGTCGGGCGATCGCCACCAGGCGCTCGCGCTGCGCGAGGCTCATCACCCAGCCCATCGGGTTATGCACGGTCGGCATGCTGTAGACCGCGCGCACCGGGCGCTTGCAGCACAGGGCCTGCAGGTGATCCAGGTCCGGGCCGGTGGCGCCGGCCGGGATTGCGACGATTTCCAGGTGCAGGGTTTCGGCCAGCACTTTCAAACCCGAATAGGTCAACGCGTCGACGGCAATCACGTCGCCGGGTTTGAGCAGCGCCATCATCGTCACTGCCAGGCCGTGCTGGGCCCCGCTGACGAGCAATACCTGCTCTGCCTGCGCTGCCAGTCCGCGATCCACTAGGTGCCGCGCGACCACCGCACGCTCATGCAGGCGGCCGGCATGGGGTTGATAACGCAACAGCGCTTCAAGGTCGCCGGACAACGCCAGTTGGCGCAGCGCGTTGCGCAGCAAGTCTGCCTGGCCGGGCAATGACGGGTAGTTGAAATTCAGGTCGAGCATGCCGGTCGCCACAGGCATCTGCCCGCTGCCCTGCCCCGGCGGCAACGCTATCTCGCGCACGAAGGTGCCACGCCCGGTCTCACCACTGACCAGTCCCATCGCCTCCAACTCGCTGTACACCCGGCTCGCCGTCGCCAGCGCCAGCCCATGGTCGGCGGCGAGTTGACGGTGGGTGGGCAGGCGTGTGCCGGGTGGCATCTTCCCTGAACGAATGGCCTCGGCGAACGTATCGACCAAGGATTTATAGCGAGCACGCGGCATAGTCGCTGTATCCATGACAATTTTTTGATTGCTCCAATCTTCGTCCCTAGGATGGCGCTTACGCAACTTTCCTTTTTTGGACATCGCCATGCAACGCACCTCCCTGTTCGACACCCTGGACACCCGCACCCAGGGCTGGATCAACGGTTTTATCGGCGTGGTGATTTTCAGCGGCTCGTTACCGGCCACACGCCTGGCGGTGATGGAGTTCGACCCGGTGTTCTTGACCATGATCCGCGCGACACTCGCGGCCATCCTGGGGATGTGCCTGCTGCGGAGGTTCAAGGAAAAACGCCCCACCCGCCAACAATGGGCGCCCTTGGCCATCGTCGCGCTCGGCGTGGTGATCGGGTTTCCGTTGCTGACCGCGCTCGCGCTGCAATACGTGACCTCGGCGCACTCCATTGTGTTTATCGGCCTGCTGCCACTGGCAACGGCCCTTTTCGCTGTACTGCGCGGCGGTGAGCGGCCAGGGCGGGTGTTCTGGTTGTTTTCGCTGCTGGGCAGTGCGCTGGTGGTGGGTTACGCCTTCGCCCAGGGCCTGAGCGCCGCGCCCGCCGGGGATGTGCTGATGCTGTTGGCGGTGCTGGTCTGCGGCCTGGGCTATGCCGAAGGCGCCACGCTGTCACGCAGCCTCGGCGGCTGGCAGGTGATTTGCTGGGCCCTGGTGGCGGCGCTGCCCATCGTCGCGCCGTTGAGCCTGCTGCTGGCACCCGCCTCGTTCACCGGCATCAGCCTGCCGGCCTGGCTGAGCCTGGGTTACGTAGCATTGTTCAGCATGTTGATCGGCTTTGTGTTCTGGTATCGCGGCCTTGCCCAGGGAGGCATCGCCGCGGTCGGCCAGTTGCAGCTGCTGCAACCGTTCTTCGGCCTGGCCCTGGCGGCGGGCCTGTTGCATGAGCAGGTGAGCCTGGGGATGCTGCTGGTCACGTTGGCGGTGATCGGTTGCGTGGCCGGAGCCAAAAGGTTCGCACGCTAGCGCGACGGCCCAAGGCCTGCTAAACAGAAGTGTCGTCCCCCGCCCTATTGCCAATCGAGGACTGCACCGATGACGCGTCTCACCGCCAAAGACTTTGCGCCCGAACTGCTGGAACTCTACGACGGCTACGCCCACGGCAGGCTTAACCGCCGCGAATTTCTCGACCGCGCCGCGCTGTTTACCCTGGGTGGCCTGACCGCCTCGGCCCTGCTCGCAGCCCTGAGCCCCAACTATGCGCTGGCCGAGCAGGTGAAATTCACCGATCCCGACATCGTCGCCGACTACATCACCTACCCGTCACCCAAGGGTAACGGCACCGTACGCGGCTACCTGGTGCGGCCGGCCAAGGCCGTCGGCAAGTTACCTGCGGTGGTGGTGGTGCATGAAAACCGTGGTCTGAACCCCTATATCGAAGACGTCGCACGGCGCCTGGCCAAGGCCGGCTTTATCGCCCTGGCGCCGGATGGCCTGACCTCGGTGGGCGGCTACCCCGGTAACGATGAAAAAGGCGTGGCCCTGCAGCAGACCGTCGACCCGACCAAGCTGATGAACGACTTCTTCGCCGCCATCGAATGGCTGATGCACCACGACAGCAGCACCGGCAAAGTCGGCATCACCGGCTTCTGTTATGGCGGCGGCGTGACCAACGCAGCGGCAGTGGCCTACCCGGAGCTGGGCGCGGCCGTGTCGTTCTATGGACGCCAGCCCGAGGCCAGGGACGTGCCGCGCATCAAGGCGCCGATCATGCTGCATTACGGTGAGCTGGATGCGCGCATCAATGAGGGTTGGCCAGCCTACGAGCAGGCGTTGAAGGCCGCAGGCACGACCTACGAGGCGTATATCTACAAGGGCGCCAACCACGGTTTTCATAATGATTCGACGCCACGTTATGACGAGGCGGCGGCGAACCTGGCCTGGGAGCGCACCCTGGGGTGGTTTCGTAAATACCTGGTCTAGTGCTCCAGGGCATACCGGCGGCAGTGGTCGAGGTAGCCCTGCTCATGGCTGCCCACCAACTGCACCACGCTGGTCCAGAGCCACGACGGCGCATCCAGCTGACGCGAGCGATTTTCCTGCAACACGGCCATCCAGGCCTTGCGCGTGGCTCGGTCCATCTGGCGGGCGTGGGCCACACCGACAACGCGGGCCAGGTAACCGGCAGCATGCATGGCGTCGATTTCACTCAATTGATCCAGCTCCAGCTTCATGTCCTGGGGCAACAGTTCGCGGATGAAAAAACCGTGGTCCAGGAACCGTGTCGCCAGCATGCGCCCGCCCAACCCGGGCGACAACTGACGAGCGCCCTCCACCACCCGGCGCGCATTGTCGCGCGGCATTTTGGCGCGGGCCGCCCGTGGAGCGGCGGCGCCCACAGCTTCCTTGATATCGATCAGGCAATATTCCCGGTCGTCTTTGTCGCCCACCCCGAGCAATGCGGCATAGCGCAGTAAGCCGAGCGAACTGCAGCCCTTGACCCAATAGGCCGAGTCCAGCAATTCGACGTTGGCGTCCTTGGGTCGCCCCTTCAACGACGTCACCAACTGCTGGATGTCATCGGAGGCGCAGACCGCCGCCAACGCGCTTTTTTCCGCACGCGACAGCGACCAGAAGTGCTTGCCCAGGGGAATGGTAGGGCGCACCGCGTCCATGCGTTCCCGGGCCAAGTTCTTCCAGGTGCGCTCGACCGCGCTGCGCATCCCGGCCTTGACTTGAGAAGGGCGTGGCGGTGCCTCATCGGGCTTATCCTTGAACGCCTGCGCATAGCCCACCATCATTTCTTCGAGCATGCGCGCAGTGGTGACACCGGGCAAATCGGACCCGCGCGCGGCGGTCGCCAACGAAAGCGCCAGGCGGACCAGGTCGTGCGCGGGGTTGCCGATCACGGTCTGGTCGAGATCGCGGATGTGCATGTCGATGCGCCCATTGTTGTCGCCGGTCGGGCCGAGGTTGCCGGCATGGCAGTCCCCGCAGATCCAGATCGCCGGCCCATGGGGCAGACGGCGACCTGACTGACTGTGCAGCCACTCGTAAAATTGCACCGTACTGCCACGCACATAGGCATGGGCCGACCGGGCCATTTTCAAGTTACGCAGTTGGGTAAGGTGAGGCATGCGAGCTGACGGACGCGGAATTTTCATGAACTGACTCAAGTGCGGGGCTACGGTAGAGGATCGGCCCGCGAAAATGTTTCATTTTGTTTCAGTGATATCGCTCAGGGCTCTATTACAAGCGTTCCCAGCCACTGCTTGAACGCCAGCATGGCCGAGGTTTCGGCCCGTGACTGCAGGCGCGTCAGCCAGTAACTGCCGGTGCTGATCTGCACCTCGAAAGGCTGGCGAATCACATCGCGCTGCAGTTGCCGCGAAAACATCAGCGCCGGCGCAAGTGCCACGCCGACGCCCTGCAACGCCGCATCCATCATTGCCAACGACGAATCGAACACAATGCTGCGCGGCAATAAAGTGTCTGCGGGTAACCCGGCGGCCTGGAACCACAGGCTCCATTCATCGGCGCGGTAGGAGCGCAGCAACGTGTGTTTCAACAGGTCGGCCGGGGTGTGCAACTGTTCGGCAAGGTGCGGCACGCAGAGCACGCTGAGCGGTGCTTCCAGCAGTTGGCAGGCGTCGGTGCCGTGCCAGGCGCCGGAACCGAAACGGATCGCGTAATCCAGGCCTTCGGCGGCGACATCGACGCGGTTGTTGTGCGTGGACAGGCGCAGATCGATAAACGGGTAGCGGCTTTGGAAGTCCGGCAAGCGCGCCAACAGCCAGCCCACCGCGAAGGTACCGACGGCGCCGACCGTCAGCACCTCGCGGTAATGCCCGGCCTCGAACTGGCCCAGCGTATGGGCAATGCGGTCGAACGATTCGCGCAGCACCGGCAACAGGGTTTCGCCTTCGCTCGTGAGCATCAGCCCGCGCGGCAAGCGTTTGAACAGGGTGACATTGAGTTGCGCCTCCAGGCTTTTAACCTGGTGGCTGACCGCCGCCTGGGTCACACATAACTCGATGGCAGCCCGGGTGAAGCTCAGGTGCCGGGCGGATGCCTCGAAAGCGCGCAGGGCATTGAGGGGGAGATGGGAGCGCAGCATGCTTGACCCTATTTTTTCTAATGGCTCGTGCAAGATATCATCGTTTGTACCGCTTCCCGTTAACGCCTAGATTGGCGACGCCCGCGCAGGCCCCCGGCATTCGTCAACCCGTTACATGGAAGCGAAAATAACATGCACGAAAAATCCTGTCTTAGCGTACGAAACCTCCTGATTTTCTCACTATTGCTGGTCTCCGGCCCTTGCATGGCCGTTGCTGACCTGCGCAATGTCGTCGACAGCCATGTGAAGCCGCTCATGCAGCAGCAGCACATTACCGGACTGTCGGTGGCCGTGGTAAGGAACGGTCAGGCGCAATACTTTAACTACGGCGTAGCGTCCAAGGAGAACAAGCAACCTGTCACTCAAGACACGCTGTTCGAAATCGGCTCAGTGACCAAGACCTTCACCGCCACGCTCGGCGGCTATGCCCTGGCCAGCGGCAAGCTGAAGCTGTCGGACAGCGCCAGCCAGCACTGGGCCGAACTGGCCGGCAGCGCGTTCGACCGCATCAGCCTGTTGCAACTGGCGACCTACACAGCGGGCGGCCTGCCGTTGCAATTCCCGCCGGCAGCCGACAGCGCCGCGACCATGCTCGGTTACTACACCCACTGGCAACCCGGTTACAGCCCCGGCACACAGCGTCTCTACTCCAACCCGAGCATTGGCCTGTTCGGCTACCTCGCGGCCAAAAGCCTGGGCCAGCCGTTCAACGTCGCCATGGAGCAGACGCTGCTCCCGGCGCTGGGCCTGAAAAACACCCATATCAACGTGCCAGCCGACCAGTTCAGCCGCTATGCCCAAGGCTACGACAAACAGGAAAATCCGGTGCGCGTGGGCGCCGGCGCACTGGACAGCGAAGCCTACGGTATCAAGACCAGCGCCCAGGACCTGGCGGGCTACGTGATGCTGAACATGCACCCCGAGACCTTGAGCAAGGCGCTGCAGCAGGCGATCGCCGCCACCCACACTGGTTACTACACGGTCGGCGACATGACCCAGGGCCTGGGCTGGGAACGCTACCCCTACCCCATCACCGTGCAAACGTTGATCGACGGCAACTCAACGCCGATGGCGATGGAGCCGCACCGGGTCAACTGGCTGAAACCGGCCCAGGCGCAACCCGGCAACGTGCTGTACAACAAGACCGGTTCTACCAGTGGCTTCGGCGCCTACGTGGCCTATGTGCCGAGCAGGGACATCGGCGTGGTGATCCTGGCGAACAGGAACTACCCGAATGCCGAGCGGGTGAAAGTGGCCCATGCGATCTTGAGCGCCATTGATCACTGACGCCTGGCACAAAACCTGTACGGATGGGGTTGGGTAGCTCGGTAAAAATCTTGCAATAGTCAAAGCGGGAACGTGCTTTCGGAAATCGACGACGGATTAGCACTGCCGCACGTACGAAACGTGCGGTAGCTAAGTCGCCTTTCTGGAGTCCAGCGATGCCCGTTATCTCTCAACGCACTGCAGAACATCTTCCTACCGAGCAACCCTCTTCCACCGAGCCCGCTGCAGCGAATACGGCCACGGCGGTTTCGCTTGCCGAGCACGATACCCCGACCCCTTCATGGATTGAGCTGATCAAGCGCTCACCAGGTTACAAAGCGGAAAGCCAACTTGCCGCCGCTTATGCGGCCGAGCTGGTCAATGCGGCAGTTGACGCGAGTGGCGGCAAATACGACACCCCGGTGTTACCCGTCTCTCTCGACTCAAAGTTCGGACAATGGCGCCAGCACCTGGATGACCTGCTCGCAGGGCCCGACTTTCAGCAATGGGCGGACTTCAATAACATTGATCGCTCCAAGCCCATACGTATCTCCCCTCAATCGGGCGGGTCACAGGAACACATCACAGCGACGCTCAAACCCCGGTCCCATCATTATCCTGCGCAACTGCAGGTGTTCAGCCCTGGACAGGGCAAACCGATGCCGGACTCCTGGCGGCTGATCATGCAAGCCGCGAGCACCTTGACAGGCGATCGCAGCTCCGTCGTAGTGCCTGCCCCTGGCCAGTCCTCCCCCAGCGCACACGCCGAGCGTCCTGCCACGCTTTCCGAGATCGCCAAGTTTTACGGCGAATCTTTTCCTGATACCCGGCAGCAGGCCGTGGACCGCGCAACTGAGCTGAAACAGGAAGGCGCGTTTCCGATGCCCGATACCTCCCTGTCAAGCGCACAGCTTGAGCGGGGATCTGAAGAGACGCTCGAGCGGCAACAAAAGACGCTGGGCGATATCAACAATAAAAATCGACTGTTCCAGCAGCTGAGCAAGGCACTCAGCCCCGCGCCCGAGCCCGCTGACACCCGGCCGCATTTCATCGCCGAGCCGCAGACGCCCGAGGCTGCCGAGCGCATCGAAAAAGCCCGGATCAAGGAGTTTCTGCAGAGTAACCACGTACAGATCGACCCCACTTCCTGGTACTTCCAGGACGCGCAGTTGACGCCCGAGGATAATGTCAGCATTGAAAAATTCATCGCCGATAGCGGCCGTAAGATTCCGGAAACGAAAGATGAGATAAAAATCCTTATTGAACACCTCAAGCATGACGTCCTGCTGGCCCCGCCCGATGGCAACTTCAAGGGTGCCTTGGGTTGGGCGGTGCCTCTGAGCCTGTATGAACAAAAGCAGGTTTACTCGCACATCGCCTATAACAATTTGCAACTGCCAGGACTCGGCGGCACGCACGCCAGCGATAGAACCGGGGGGGCCTTTAATTACCTGACAAAAAACCTGCACTTCACCTCCCAGCAGCTTCAATATCCTCGCCAAATATTGAGGGAGATTCTCGCTTCACCCAAAGCCAGGGAGTTGGAAGCCGCCCTCCAAAAGAAGATGGGGGCCGCAGAGGATAAAGACAGTTCCGACTGGGTCTTGGCAGCGATGGCGTTGGGACTGGGCTCTCCATCCTGGATGGAACCCGCCAAGAGAAACGAAGTGGCCGGCTATGATCTGGCCGACAAAGCCTTTTACGGCAAGCCGTTGCAGACTATCCGCAAAGGCCTTGAGCAACACCTGGTGTCCAGCGGGCGCGCAAACCCTGATTTGGCGCCCACGGCCACCTATCTGTTGGCCCCGCCTGAACTGTTGGTCAAAGATATTCCCAACTACGTGACCTACGGCTCGCCCAGCTGGTTCAGCCTGAAAGTCACGGCAGCCTTCATCGAGGCAAAGAGCCCCGGCAGTTGCGCAAACATGACCTTTGACCAGGTGGCAAACTACGGCAGTCTGGAACCCATCACGGACGAGGATGAACAGCTGCTCGATGAGGTCAAGCAGGACGCATTGATCGATTGGGCATTGATGTTCGGGGTCCTGCCGGTGTCCACGACGGGCGACTATTCGGCCCAGCAATTGAACGCGGCGCACAGCACGTTCTCCGGGGTGATGGCCGGGCTGACGACTGTCAGCACCGACTTGAGCGCGCCCCTGCCCCTTCTGAAGGACAAGGCGTTGGAACTGATGGGCAAGCATATTAAAAATGTCGACCTCACCGCCAAGGTCATCACCCGAGCCGCGGACAGAACCAGTAATGCATTGAATACGGCGCCGTGGGACGTCACTTATGGCCCGTATTCGCTGCTGGACCTGAGTCTCTCCCAAAACCTTGAGGACCTGAAAGACAATCAAGAGTGGTACTCATTCGACCAGCAGAAGGTTCCGACCGGAGCGATCCAGGCGCTCAGCATCCTTCCCGATATAAAAGACCTTCACAAAACCGAACTGGCGGATTTCGAACAGCGCAGAACGAGTTCATTGACCAAACTCACCAAGCATCTGATTGCACAATTGCCCCTGGCCGATCGACAGCAACTGGAATATGGGAGCCTCGAAATACTTCGTCAAAGGCCGATTGAAAAATTCACAGCCACCGGAATCGCAAGCTACACCAGTCTTTCATACCCCAAGCCGCAAAAAAGCAACATCGACGAACCCCTGCTGATCAAAGCGACCCATCGAGGGCGCACAATCACCTATGAATTCAATCCCGCCAAAAATTACATACGCTCAAGTTCCACCATCGCCGGCTTGCAAGGCAAATGGAAAGAAAAAAATACAAACTCGGTGACAGGATTCACCTACAAAAACGTGATTGTCGAGCCGCTGGTCGACGCCCAGATACGGGCTCAGGATTTACAAGCCAAAGTTCCAAGTGAAGCGGCTATTCCTTTTTCCTATAACAGCCCGCGCAGCCAGTTTCTCGCTAACCTGGTTACCCGTTATTCCTATCAGGGCTACGACTTGAAAGCCCTGACCGCCGCCGCCCATCACGCCACTAAGTTTGACGAAGAAGACGGCGAGCACGAAGCCAATACCAACGCTTTACTGGGTACCATCCCGCTAGCGTCCGGGATCCGGAAGGCGATTCAGGGCGACTGGCAAGAAGCGACCATCTCACTTGTATTTGATGGCGTCATGCTGCTCGCACTGGGTTTGCCGAAAGCAGTTCGAGGGCTATCCTCAGTGCCCTCTCAGCTCAGGAGCGCTCGAACATTCGGTGGCCAACTGTTCAAAAACGCACGCAACATTTCTGCTTATGCCTCCAATGGGCCATTCAGGAACCTGACCCGCGCCCGGACCGGACGCTATGAACTGTCCAAGTTTGCTTCCCGTCACGATGTGGTCGAGGGCACCTATAAAAAAGGCAGTGCAACCTTGTCTGCACCTGCCAAGTTGGACGGCAAAACTGGGAAATGGCATGCGTTCGATCCTGTGAAGAACAAATCGTATGGCAAGCCACTTGAGAACTACACCCCGCATGCTCATATTGATGATGCATTGCCGGGTCCGAGCGGTGGCGGCCTTGCGCAGCGGGAACGCGCACTGGACACGGCGTTAGGGCGCGATAACGTGATTCAGTTGGGTGGCCCGATGAAAGATCTAAAAATGCTGGGCCATGAGATGCATACATTCTCCGATGTCTATAAAGGCAAGAAGCGACTTAACATTGTTGCCCACGGGCGCAAGCCCAATGCAATGGATCAAGGGTTCGGCACAGGTACACGCGCCTATGTGGACAATGTTCCCTATGATGCTCCCGGGCTGGTCAAGTTGCTACGCAGCAAAGGTGTGGATCCGTCCAAATATCATAATGTGCGTTTGTTGATTTGCTATTCGGCCAATGGGCGTCACAGACCCTTCGCACGTCTGTTTCAACAAGAAATAAAAAGGCCAGTAAAAGCGTTTGAGGGACCGGTATTCATGAGTCACGGCTCAACGCCAATGGCGCACGACCTGAAGAAAGCTCGAGAGGCGATCTCTCAAGCCTCACCGCACCTTGGTATGCATGCGGTGGATAGAAAAGCGCGTGAAATGATGGAGGCCATGTATGGTAAATTGCAAGTCACGCCTGACATCGTAAAAACCCATGGAAGCACCATTCGTATCAACATGGCCCCTCCTGACAAACCGGTAGTATGGCAGGACACCACGGTGAACTACCTGCCACAAAAATTTGGACGCTAACACCCTGCCAGTCTTTTAGAGACTGGCCTTTGATTTTGCCGGATCAGCATACGCCCACGTCATCCGAAACGACGCCCCGCCCCACTCCGAATCCAGCACGTGCACCTGCCCGCCGTGCCACTGGCTGACCCGCTTGACCAGCGCCAGGCCCAAGCCAAAGCCGCCCGTGCGGCGGTCGCGGCTGGTATCCAGGCGCAGAAAGGGCTCGAAAATCTTGGTGCGCCCCTCCAACGGCACGCCTGGGCCGTCGTCATCGACCCGCACTTCATAGCCGCTGCCGAACTTCACCAGCGACACTTCCACGCGGCGATCGGCATAACGGATCGCATTGCGCAGCAGGTTGATCAGCGCCCGCGCCATGAAGCGCGGCTCGATCTGAATAACATCGACTTCACAGGTGCGCAGCGACAATTGCACGCCCGCCGCCTCGGCCTCCAGCGTCACGCTGCCGATCACGCTGTCCAGCCAGCTCTGGGCCTCGATATTTTCGCGGGTAACCTGGGTCGCGCCGCGCTCCAGGCTGGCATAGGTCAGCAGTTCGGAGACCATCTCTTCCAGCTCGCCAAGGTCGGCGTACATATCGGCGATCAACTGGCGGCGTTGGCGTGGATCGGCCTGCTGCTTGAGCTGATCCAGTTCAAAGGACAAGCGCGCAATCGGCGTGCGCAGTTCGTGGGACACCGCATTGGTCAGCTCGCGCTGGTTGGCGATCAGGCTTTCGATGCGCTCGGCCATCTGGTTGAAGTGCCCGGCCAGTGCGCGCACGGTAGAGCGGCGCGGCAGCAGAATGCGCGAGCCGAGGTCGTTGTCGCCGAAGCGCTGCGCCGCCAGGCGGATGTGTTCCAGGTCGCGCCAGTGCGGGCGCACCCAGAAGTACAGGACGATAGCCAGGCTCACGCCGAGCAAGCCATAGGCCCACAGGTACAGCCACGTGGGCTCTTCCGGCAGTCGAATCTCAAGCAATTGCGCGCCGTCGTCGATAGGCGCGAGAAACTTCATGAAGTCCTCGCGCACCACCACCTGATCATTGGCCAGCAGCTTCTGTTCACGCTCGCTCAGGTGCTGGGCGCCGCGCTGCACCAGTTTCAGACGCAGGCCATAATGCGGTTGCAGCTCATCCAGGCGTGCCTGGCGCGCCGCGCCCTGCACCGGCCGCAGTTGCTCCACCAGGGCCCACGCCGGGCCCCGCAAGGCCTCTCGGTTATAGGTCTCGTTGGACTCGGGCATGTACGCGTCCAGGCCGTAATTGACCAGCCAGATTGCCCCGGCCAGGCCGAGCGCGAGGATCACATAGAGACGCAGGTACAGGCGCAGCACCTAAACCTCCCACGCGAACGCATTGAACAGGTAGCCCTTGCCCCAGATGGTCTTGATGCACACCGGCTCCCGCGGGTTGTCATTGAGCTTGCCGCGCAGTTTGCTGATATACACGTCGACGCTGCGATTCAGGCCATCGAAGGCAATACCGCGCATACGGTTGAGAATGTCGTCGCGCGAAAGGGTGGTTCCGGCGTTGCTCGCCAGCAGCCATAGCAACTCGAACTCCATGGTGGTGAGGTCGATCTGCTCATCGCCCAGCCTGACCACCCGACAACTGCGATCAATCGACAACCGGCCAAACGCCAGGGCGCCGCGCACCACGGGCTCGGGCGCCTGGCGCCGTTGCAACGCGCGCAAACGGGCGAGCAGCACCGGTGGCTTGATCGGCTTGATCACGTAATCGTCAGCGCCGGACTCAAGGCCGAGGATATGGTCCAGATCATCTTCCCTGGCCGTCAGGATCACAATGGGCGTATCCGACACACTGCGAATCTCCCGGCACACATGCAACCCGCTCTGGCCCGGCAGCATCAGGTCGAGCACGACCATTTTCGGCTTGAACGCCAGAAACGCATCCAGGGCCAGGTCGCCCCGGTGCACCACCCGCACCTCGAAACCGTGTTGCGACAGAAAATGCGCGATCAGCCCTGCCAGCCTCTCGTCGTCTTCGACGAGCAAGACCTTGCCCAGCCCCAGGTTTTCCATAAGTTCCCAGTGTACGAACGCAGATTGAAAGGCCGGCATTATAGGTGGCAAGCTGGTCGAGAAGAGCAGCGCCCGTGTACCGTGTCGGCAAGCTTCATGCTTTTAAGAGTTTTTAACAAATAGCCTGCAATCTTTTACGCCATTCACAGGGAGTCATATGCGCAGGGATTACCTGGCGTTCTTTTTTTCGATGTTCCTGTCGCGGCTGGCGGACCAGATCCTGTTGTTCATCGTGCCGCTGGTGGTGTTCCAGACGACCCGGAGTGTGTCGTGGGCAGGCCTGGCGTTCTTTGTCGAATCACTGCCGCGCTACCTGGCATTCCCCGTATGCGGGGCCTTGTGCGACCGGTTTTCCCCGGTGCGCATCCTGCATGTCAGTCAAGTGTATCGGGCCCTGGCCTGCGCGATGGCGGTTGCGCTGTACGGGCTGTTCGACGGTATCCAGTGGCTGGTGATCCTGTCTGCGGTGTGCGGGGTATTGACCACCCAGGGCATTATGGCGCGGGAAGTGGTAATGCCGCATATCTTCCAACACTACACCTACGCCAAGACCTTGTCCTATTCACAGATCGCCGACCAGAGCGGCCTGGTACTCGGGCCTTTGGTGGCGGCGTTGATGCTGGAAGTCTGGCAGTGGCCCTGGGTGGTGCTGGCAATCGCCGCGCTGTTTGTGCTGGCGGACCTGGCGATGCGAGTCTGGCAGCGCAACACCACGGTGGACCTGCCCCTCCACGAACAACCCGCAGGTATCTGGCTGCAACCCTTGCGTACCGCCTTCGGCCACATCCGCAACCGGATGGCGTTGAAACGCATCATTACCCTGGCGGTGGGTGTGAACCTGATTGTCGGGGTCACGCTGGCCACATCGGCGGCGATGGTCACCGGGCAATACGCGGCCGATAAAGACGCCTACGCCCTGCTGCAGGCCGCCGGCGCGGTGGTGACCCTGGTGATTCTGTTTTACCTGGCGCGTTCGACCCTGGCGCTGAAGGCGCTCGGCGGGCTGTCGTATTCGATGATTGTCGTTGGCGCGCTGGTCACCGCCATCAGCCCCGGCATGTGGGCGTACGCCGTGGGCTTCCTGCTGGTGAGCGGGTTCGACAAGATGTTCAACGTGTACATGCGCAGCATGCGTCAGCGGGTCATACCGGTGCAGGATTTCGGCAAGACAGTGGGCGTGATCACCTTGCTCAACAATCTGGCCCAGCCCTTGGCGGGCCTGATGATTGCCGTGCTGGCCGCGCCCTTCGGCACGCAAACGGTCATCCTGCTGCTGAGCGCAATCAGCGCCTTGATCGGCGTGGCCGTGGCCTCAGGCTGGCACGCCACTGTGAAAGCGGAACTCGACGTCGGGTGACTCGATCAGTGCCTGCTCGGCCGCCCTCACCCGCTCGATCACCTGGCCGATGTCCTTGGCGTCACCGTACTGGTACGCCAATTTCAGGTAACCCTGGAAGTGCCGTGCTTCGCTTTTGAGCAAACCGAAGTAGAACTTGCCGAGTTCTTCATCCAAATGCGGCACCAGCGCTTCGAAACGCTCGCAGCTGCGCGCTTCGATGAAGGCACCCACCACCAGGGTATCCACCAGTTTGACCGGCTCATGGTTGCGCACCACCTTGCGCAAGCCCGAGGCGTAGCGGCCGGCGGACAATTGACGCAGCTCGACCTTGCGTTTCTTGATCAGGCGCATGACCTGCTCATGATGCACCAGTTCTTCACGGGCCAGGCGCGACATCATATTGATCAGGTCGACGTGGCCGTGGTACTTGGCGATCAGGCTCAGGGCGGTGCTGGCGGCTTTGAATTCGCAGTTCTTGTGATCGATCAGCAGGGTGTCCTGATCGGCCAGCGCGGCCTGCACCCAGGCATCAGGGGTGCGGCAGCCGAGGAATTCGTGGATTTCGGGCAGGATCATCGGGCTCACGGGCAAAGGATCACAAAAGGCCGCCGATTATACCGACCCCGCCGCAGACCGCCAGCCATGGGCCTTGATGTACATCAAGATGACACCAGGCCAGCAGCAACTATAGTTGTTCCAGGCCCCTTCCTGGAGATCCGACCATGCAAGCCATCCGCAGCATACTGGTGGTCATCGAGCCCGAGCATTCCGAGAGCCTGGCCCTCAAGCGCGCCAAGCTGATCGCCGGGGTCACCGGCGCGCACTTGCATCTGCTGGTGTGTGACAGGAAGCATGAGCATTCGGCGCTGCTGAGCCTGCTCAAGTCCGGTCTGCAGGAGGATGGGTATAGCGTTTCCACCGAACAGGCGTGGAACGACAGCCTGCATGAAACCATCATCGAGGTGCAGCAGGCCGAGGGCTGCGGGCTGGTGATCAAGCAGCACTTACCCGACAGCCCGTTGAAAAAGGCCCTGCTGGCCCCGGCGGACTGGAAACTGCTGCGCTATTGCCCAACGCCCGTGCTGCTGGTCAAGACCGCTACGCCCTGGGCAGAACGGGTGATTCTGGCGGCCATCGACGTGGGCAATACCGACAGCGAACACCGTGCGCTGCATAACGCCATCATCGACCACGGTTTCGATATCGCGAGCCTGGCCAAGGCGCATTTGCACGTCATCAGCGCGCATCCATCGCCGATGCTGTCGGCGGCGGACCCGACCTTCCAGCTCAGGGAAACCATCGCGGCGCGTTATCGCGAGCAATGCAAAGCCTTCCAGGCCGAATTCGACGTGGATGACGCACACCTGCATATCGAAGAAGGGCCGGCGGATGTGTTGATTCCCTTCGCGGCGCATAAATGGCAAGCGGCCGTGACCATCATCGGCACCGTGGCGCGTACCGGGATTTCCGGGGCGTTGATCGGCAATACGGCGGAGGTGGTGCTCGATGCGGTGGAAAGCGACGTGCTGGTGCTCAAGCCGCAGACATTGATGGATCATCTGGAAGAACTCGCCACCCAGTCCTGACATCGCGCCTTCAGGCACCGAGAACCCAATGTGGGAGGGGTCTTGCCCCCGATGACAGTGTGTCAGCCAATGCATCTGGTAACTGACACTCAGCCATCGGGAGCAAGCCCCCTCCCATACTTTGGATTTGTATTGTCAGGTAGACAATGCATCCTTCAGGAAGCCCGGCGCGATATAGCGCTGGTAATGTGCCTCGGAAAGGATAAAGAACTCCCGGTCAATGGCATCGCGCAACTGCGGCAGCGCCCAGTCGCGAAACTCCGGTAGCAGCACCATGCCGTAGGCCTCCAGGTTATTGATCACCCGCGCCCCACGCGCAATCAATTGGTAGGCCCAGCAATATTCGGACTGGTGCGGCACAAATCGAATCTTGCGCTGTTCCAACTGCCCGCGCAGGGTCTTGGGGTCGAAAACCTCGACTTTGCCGGCCATCACCTGCACCAGCAACTGCTCGAGCCTGAGCCAGACCGCGCGCTTTTCTTCTTCGTTATAGCCATTCCACTGGATCACCTCGTGGTGAAAGCGCTTGCAGCCGCGGCACACGAGATCGCCGTAGACCGTGGAGCACAGGCCGACGCAGGGGGTCTTGATGGTTTGGTTGGGCATGGGCGAAAACACGCAAATCAGCGAAACAGTGCGCCATGTTAGCCCTTTGTCTAAGGTTGATCACCCTGCAAACTTGGCGACGCAACTTACCTTTAGATTTTTTTTGCCGTAGAATCACCCGGCCTTGTAAGGCGCCAATAATCCGCTGGAAGCTGTTTTCAAAGCGTCACGAGCACAGTCGTTCCTTCAGAACGGTGTTGGCGCAGGTTTGACCCCGGTAGGTCAATGCTTGCGCCAACCCTCATCAGCTCCGTTCTGCAGGCGTAAAACTTTGAAAGCAGCTTCTGTAAGGAATGCCGGCAGCGCTGGCTTTGCGGCCCAAAAAGCCCCCGAGCGCACGCGTGCCGGTCATTCCTGGATGAGCGTCCCGTGGGACCACTGATGAGGGTAATAACTGTGCTTGAAGCCTACCGCAAACATATCGAAGAGCGTGCCGCCCTGGGTATCGTTCCCCAGCCGCTTAACGCCGAACAAACCGCAGGCCTGGTCGAGCTGCTGAAAAATCCTCCGGCTGGCGAAGAAGAATTCCTCGTTGACCTGATCACCAACCGTATTCCACCAGGCGTTGACGAAGCGGCCTACGTCAAGGCCGGCTTCCTGTCCGCCCTGGCCAAAGGCGAAGCCACCTCCCCCCTGATCGACAAAAAGCGCGCGGTTGAACTGCTTGGCACCATGCAGGGCGGCTACAACATCGTGACGCTGGTCGAGCTGCTGGACGACGCCGAACTGGCGCCTGTCGCGGCCGCCCAGCTCAAGCACACCCTGCTGATGTTCGACGCCTTCCACGACGTGGCGGAAAAAGCCCGCAACGGCAACGAACACGCCAAGGGCGTGATCCAGTCCTGGGCCGACGGCGAGTGGTTCCGCAACCGCCCGACCCTGGCCGACAAGATCAGCCTGCGCGTGTTCAAGGTCACCGGCGAAACCAACACCGACGACCTGTCCCCTGCCCCGGACGCCTGGTCCCGCCCTGATATCCCGCTGCACGCCCTGGCCATGCTGAAAATGGCCCGCGAAGGCATCGTGCCGGACGAGCAAGGCAAGACCGGCCCGATGAAGCAGATCGAAGAGATGCGCGGCCAGGGCTTCCCGATCGCCTACGTCGGTGACGTGGTCGGTACCGGTTCGTCGCGTAAATCGGCCACCAACTCGGTGCTGTGGTTCTTCGGCGACGACGTACCTTACGTGCCGAACAAGCGCGCCGGCGGCTTCTGCTTCGGCAGCAAGATCGCGCCGATCTTCTACAACACCATGGAAGATGCGGGCGCACTGCCGATCGAGTTCGACGTCAGCAACATGAACATGGGCGACGTGATCGACCTGTACCCCCATGCTGGCAAAGTCTGCAAGCACGGCACCGACGAAGTGATCACCACCTTCGAAATGAAGACCCCGGTGCTGTTGGACGAAGTGCGCGCAGGCGGCCGTATTCCGCTGATCATCGGTCGCGGCCTGACCGACAAGGCCCGTGCCGAACTGGGCCTGGGCCCTACCGACCTGTTCAAGCTGCCTGAAGCGCCTGTCGACACCGGCAAGGGCTTTACCCTGGCACAGAAAATGGTCGGCAAGGCATGCGGCCTGCCGGAAGGCAAAGGCGTTCGTCCAGGTACGTACTGCGAACCGAAGATGACCACCGTCGGCTCTCAGGACACCACCGGTCCAATGACCCGTGATGAACTCAAAGACCTGGCGTGCCTGGGCTTCTCGACCGACCTGGTGATGCAGTCGTTCTGCCACACCGCGGCCTATCCCAAGCCGATCGACGTGACCACCCACCACACCCTGCCTGACTTCATCATGACCCGTGGCGGTGTATCGCTGCGTCCAGGCGACGGCATCATCCACAGCTGGCTGAACCGCATGCTGCTGCCGGACACCGTGGGTACCGGTGGTGACTCCCACACCCGCTTCCCGATGGGCATCTCCTTCCCGGCCGGTTCCGGCCTGGTGGCGTTTGCCGCAGCCACTGGCGTGATGCCACTGGACATGCCGGAATCGATCCTGGTGCGTTTCAAAGGCAAGATGAAGCCTGGCATCACCCTGCGTGACCTGGTGCACGCCATTCCTTACTACGCGATCCAGGCTGGCCTGCTGACCGTAGAGAAGAAAGGCAAGAAAAACGCCTTCTCCGGCCGCATCCTGGAAATCGAAGGCCTGAACGACCTGACGCTGGAGCAGGCTTTCGAGCTGTCCGACGCCTCGGCCGAACGTTCGGCTGCCGGTTGCACCATCAAGCTGTCCAAGGACTCCGTCACCGAGTACCTGAACTCCAACATCACCCTGCTGCGCTGGATGATCGGTGAAGGCTACGGTGATGCGCGTACCCTGGAACGTCGTGCACAAGCGATGGAAGCCTGGGTGGCCAACCCTGAGCTGATGGAAGCCGATGCCGACGCCGAATACGCCGAAGTGATCGAGATCGACCTGGCCGAAATCAACGAGCCGATCCTCTGCGCGCCGAACGACCCGGACGACGCCCGTCTGCTGTCCAGCGTTGCCGGTGAGAAGATCGACGAAGTGTTTATCGGCTCGTGCATGACCAACATCGGTCACTTCCGCGCTGCCGGCAAGCTGCTGGAGCAGGTCAAGGGCCAGCTGCCAACCCGTCTGTGGCTGTCGCCGCCGACCAAGATGGACGCTCACCAGTTGACCGAAGAAGGCTACTACGGCATCTACGGCAAGGCTGGCGCGCGTATGGAAATGCCGGGCTGCTCGCTGTGCATGGGTAACCAGGCACGCGTAGAGCCGAACTCGACCGTGGTGTCGACGTCGACCCGTAACTTCCCGAACCGTCTGGGCGATGGCGCCAACGTCTACCTGGCTTCGGCTGAGCTGGCGGCAGTGGCTTCTACCCTGGGTCGCCTGCCGACTGTGGAAGAGTACATGGGCTACGCAGCGAAACTGGACACCATGGCCAGTGACGTCTACCGCTACCTGAACTTCGACCAGATTGCCGAGTTCCGCAAGATCGCGGCAAGCGCCAACATCCCGGTGATTCAAGCTTAACGGTGTGTTGATGTAGCTAACGCCGCGTATCGCAAGATACGCGGCGTTTTTTATGCCTGGAATAAAGTATCAGCAACACCACAAAACACATGTGGGAGGGGGCTTGCCCCCGATAGCAGTGGTTCAGTCAACTCACAAGTGACTGATACTCCGCTATCGGGGGCAAGCCCCCTCCCACATTGGATCTCTGCCGATTTTGAAGCGTGTGTCAGCACTTAGACAACCAGCGAATATACCAACGCGGTAATCCAATACCGGGTAAACAAACGCCGCGTATCGCAGATTAAGCGTTTTTTTACGCCTGGAATAAAGTATCAGCAGCACCACAAAACACATGTGGGAGGGGGCTTGCCCCCGATAGCAGTGGTTCAGTCAACTCACAAGTGACTGATACGAAGCTATCGGGGGCAAGCCCCCTCCCACATTTGGATCTCTGCCGATTTTGAAGCGCGTGTCAGCACTTAAATAATCAGCGAATATACCAACGCACCGGGTAAACAAACGCCGCGTATCGCAAGATACCCGGCTTTTTTTATGCCTGGAATAAAGTATCAGCAACACCACAAAACACATGTGGGAGGGGGCTTGCCCCCGATAGCAGTGGTTCAGTCAACTCACAAGTGACTGATACTCCGCTATCGGGGGCAAGCCCCCTCCCACATTTGGATCTCTGCCGATTTTGAAGTGTGTGTCAGCACTTAGACAACCAGCGAATATACCAACGCGGTAATCGCCACCAGGCCGACGGCGGTGACAAACACATTCGATGCCTGCCCACGGTACTTGGCCATGGCCGGCACCTTGCGGATCGCGTACATCGGCATCAGGAACAGAATCGACGCAATCACCGGCCCACCGAGGGTCTCGATCATGCCGAGGATGCTCGGGTTCAGCGTGGCGACGATCCAGCACACCACCAGCATGAACGCGGCGGTCATGCGGTCCAGCGACTTGGCAGCCGGGCGGCGGCCGGTTTTGAGCACCAGGCCCTTGAGGCCCTCGCTGGCACCGATGTAGTGGCCCAGGAACGACTTGGCAATCGCCACGAACGCAATCAACGGCGCGGCGAAGGCAATGGTCGGGTTATCGAAATGGTTGGCCAGGTACGACAGGATCGACAGGTTCTGTGCCTTCGCCTCGGCCAACTGCGCCGGGGACAGGGTCAGTACGCAGCTGAACACGAAGAACAGCACCATTGCCACCATCAACAGGTGCGCGCGGCACAGGATCTGTGAACTGCGCTCGTCGGCATGTGCGCCGTACTGACGCTTCTGGTCCACCGCAAAGGCCGAGATGATTGGCGAATGGTTGAACGAAAACACCATCACCGGAATCGCCAGCCACAAGGTGTTGAGCAAGGCCGACGGCGCCGGAACCTCACTGGCGGTGCTGAGGATGCCGCCATTCCAATGCGGCACTAGGTAGACGGCGAGGAACAGCAAGGCCACGATAAACGGGTACACCATCAGGCTCATGGCCTTGACGATTACCTGTTCACCGCAACGCACCACCGCCAGCAGGCCCAGGATCAGCACAAACGCCAGGACAGCTCGCGGCGGCGGCATGATGTGCAGTTGATGTTCCATGAAACTGCTGACGGTGTTGGTCAGGGCCACGCTGTAGATCAGCAGGATCGGAAAGATCGCGAAGAAGTACAGCAACGTAATCAGGGCACCGGCCTTGAGCCCGAAATGCTCTTCGACCACATCGGTGATGTCGGAACCTTCGCGGCCGGACAAAACGAAACGCGTCAGCCCACGGTGGGCAAAGAACGTCATCGGGAAGGCCAGCAGCGCGAGGATCACCAACGGCCAGAAGCCCCCCAGGCCCGCGTTGATCGGCAAGAACAAAGTGCCGGCGCCGATGGCGGTGCCGAACAGCCCAAGCATCCAGGTGGTGTCCTGGCGGCTCCAGCTTGTGAGCGTTGCAGGTGTCGTTGCATAGCGATCGTTGACGCTATTGGCCTGATCATTCATCCGGTCGGATCTCCGCATTCACACGGCCGGGACGAGTCAGAAAAACCTGACAGGCAGCGCCCCGACCTCAACAGGGGCGCGATTGTCCGGGATTATTGAGAATAAGCAAAGACTTAGCTGAGGAACGGCAACTCAGTGCAGGGGCTTGAGAGCGATTTTTGTTCGTTGATCTCGCGCTTATGCCATTACCTGCCAGGCTGAGCCGAGCGCCTCATTCGTCGATTCCGCCCGCCGGGCATGACGCGCGATGAAAATGAGCACACTGACACAACTCGATTTATTTAAATCAGCCCAGTCGCTCGTTGTTCTGCGATTTAAACCCACTGACAGGCACCCACTAGTATTTAACTAACCAGCCCAAGTAAGACAATTCCTACATAGAGTTTATCACCGCACTTTCTATTAATTTATTAACCGCCGCTTTTGTTACAAGGATTTGCCCAGGTATTGAGCGCTCATCGTGTCAAGCCTATATTCCAACCCAGCACGAACAAGCCGCCTTTCTGAAACCATGACAACAAAAGCGAACACTGAATTCGCCAGGAGCGACTCTATGAAAAAATACAACCTACTGTTTACCTTGTTACTTTTCGTTGGAATAATCTCCCCACTTACCAGCCAGGCACGGTCAACAGCCGAAAACTCCGACGCCAGCGCCCTGGCGACGTCCCCCCGCTGGCTGACGACCAAAGTATATGTAGAGGGCGCGCCGGACATCGACGTGAAGGACAAGTACCCAGGCGTGGTCGGAATATCACTGTGGGACCCCGACCGCAACCGCTATGAATTTTTCTACAGCGATACCGGGCTGTCCAAGTACGAGAACGGCGGCGGCGGTTACTTCATGGTAACCGGTGACAAAAAAAGCCATATCCTGATACCTGACAAAGGGACAACAAGAACCATCGTCCGGAAACTTGAGACATTGAATACGCAAGAATTCACTTACTCCCGCGAAGTGCCGCGCGACATGATCGATTCCAACCCACTGGCTCGAATATATGTTGTGCATGCGCCTTATACAGGTTCAATAGAAACCACGCCGACACGCCTGCCTTGAACCTTGAACCTCACAACTAAAGACAACACTCATAAAAGGCCTCACCCAATGAAAACAATATTAAAGCCTTTATTCGCTTCTGTTTTACTGCTATCTACCCTTGTTTCAACCGGCATTCATGCACAGGCCTCCGCCCCTGGAAAACCTGTCGCCGTCAGTGCTGACAATGCCGTCATGTTGACCGTCTTTCTCAAGCATGATCAATCTCGCAACTTGAACGAAATAAGAGCCAAACTCACGGAGCAGGAACTCTTCAAGGTGTTTCCTCCTGAAGGGGTAGAAATTGTCAGTTGGAACATTGCCATGGGAATCGGTCACGTCATCGTTCTACGCTTCCCCGCCTCACGCCTGCGCGAAGTGAATCTTGCGATCGAGCGCTCTGCGTGGGGGCCGTTCAGGACGGAGTTCTTTCCTACCTACGATTACATGGACATCGTAGCGGCAGAACAGAGCAAGGTACGAAAAACCACGTCCGCCAAATAATCAGCGCGCGTAAACAGCGTCTCGTACTCGCCGAGACGCTGGTACTTTTCGCAAAATCAGTGGCGCTTTCTCAGGCCTGCGGCATTTCATGCAGCGAAAATGCAGCATAATCCGGGCATCGAACTCACCGGAGAGCTGCCCATGCCCACCACCGTTCTGGTCCTGGTTGAAACCATCAATGAATACCTGCAAATCATCGAGAGCAATGATTTCCATGTGATCCTGGCGCCGACGCCCGCTGAACGCGCGCAGGCAATCAAGCTCCACGGCGGGCAAATCAAGGCGGTATTGACCCGTGGGCCGCTGGGGCTGTATGCCGAAGAAATCGCCGCGCTGCCGCTGTTGGAAATCATCTGCGTGATCGGCGCCGGCTACGAGCATGTGGACCTGCAGGCGGCGGCCAACCGTGGAATTGTGGTGACCAATGGTGCCGGGGTGAATGCACCGTCGGTGGCCGACCACGCCATGGCGTTGCTGCTGTCGCTGGTGCGCGGTATCACCCAGACTGACGCCGCCGTGCGCCGCGACGAATGGCCGAAAGTAATGCGCCCTTCCCTGGGCGGTAAGCAGTTGGGCATCCTCGGGCTGGGCGCGGTCGGCCTGGAGATCGCCAAGCGCGCGGCGCTGGGCTTTGGCATGGAGGTGAGTTACCACAACCGCCAACCTCGCGATGACGTGGATTACACCTACTGCTCAACCGCCGTGGAGCTGGCGCGCACCTCGGATTTTCTGATCCTGGCCACGCCCGGCGGCGCCAGCACTCGGCACCTGATTGATCGTCACGCCCTCGACGCCTTGGGGCCGAACGGCTTTTTGGTCAACATCGGCCGAGGCAGCGTGGTGGTTACCGCCGACCTGGTAGCGGCCCTGCAACAGCGGCGCATCGGCGGCGCCGCGCTGGACGTATTCGATGACGAACCCAAGGTGCCCGACGCCCTCAAGCACCTGAGCAACACGGTGCTGACCTCCCATGTGGCCGGCCTGTCGCCGGAAGCCGCCCACGATACCGTGCAACGGGTCGCGGACAACCTGGTGGAATACTTTGCCGGCCGCCCGGTGCTTACGCCGGTAGCCTTGCCGACGCCCAATAAATGACCCATCAGGCACGCTGATCCTGCTTCAACACGCTAGCCTATTAAGCCGCCTCAACCTTGTCGATGCATGTCGACGCGCATTAGATTAGCCAATAGTCCAAGGCCTTTAAAATAAGCAGAAGGGATAAGCATGGCGCTTAACGACCAATCAACCCAGATTCGCCCCGGCGAAGAGCTTGATGCCAGCCTGATTGATCCCTACCTCAAGGCGCATATTCCCGGCCTGCACGGCACCGTCAAGATCAGCCAGTTCCCCGGCGGCGCCTCTAACCTCACGTATCTGCTGGAATACCCGGACCAGGAATTTGTATTGCGTCGCCCGCCGTTCGGACACAAGGCCAAATCCGCCCATGACATGGGCCGCGAATACCGCATTCTCAATCAGCTCAAAGACGGCTTTCCCTACTGCCCCAAGGCCTACGTGCATTGCACCGATGAGTCGGTGATCGGTGCCGAGTTCTATGTGATGGAGCGCGTCAACGGCATCATCCTGCGCTCGGACCTGCCCGCCGAGCTGGGCCTGGACCCAACGCGCACTGAAGCCCTGTGCAAAAGCTTTATCGACAAGTTCGTCGAACTGCATCAGGTCGACTACAGCGCCTGCGGCCTGGCCGACCTGGGTAAGCCGCACGGCTATGTGGAGCGTCAGATCCGTGGCTGGAGCGAGCGCTACGAAAAAGCCCTGACCCCCGATGCCCCGCGCTGGGAAGCCGTGCGCGCCTGGCTCAACGACAAGATGCCGGGCGACCACCCGACCTCCAGCATCGTGCACAACGACTATCGCTTCGACAACGTGATCCTCGACCCGCACAACCCGATGCAGATCATCGGTGTGCTGGACTGGGAACTGACCACCCTCGGCGACCCGTTGATGGACCTGGGCAACACCCTCGCCTACTGGATCGAAGCCGCCGACCCTGCGCCCGTGCAGTTGATGCGGCGCCAGCCGAGCAATGCGCCCGGCATGCTCACCCGCCGCCAGTTCGTCGACTACTACGCCGAACGTTCGGGCATCCGCATCGACAATTTTGACTTCTACTACACCTATGGCCTGTTTCGCCTGGCCGGCATCGTGCAGCAGATTTATTACCGTTTCTTCCACGGCCAGACCCAGGACAAACGCTTTGCCCAGTTCATCCACATGAACAAGCTGCTGGAGCAGATGAGCCTGGCGGTCATCGGCAAATCCGCGCTCTGATAACAATCACAAGGAACCGCTCATGTCCAAGACCCACCTGTTCGACCTCGACGGCAAGATTGCTTTCGTTTCCGGCGCCAGCCGTGGCATCGGCGAGGCCATCGCCAAGTTGCTGGCCCAGCAAGGCGCCCACGTGATTGTCTCGAGCCGCAAACTGGAGGGCTGCCAGCACGTTGCCGACGCGATCATCGCCGACGGCGGCAAAGCCACTGCGATTGCCTGCCATATCGGTGAAATGGAACAGATCACCCAGGTATTCGCCGGCATCCGCGAACAGTTCGGCCGCCTCGACATCCTGGTCAACAACGCCGCGACCAACCCCCAGTTCTGCAACGTACTGGACACCGACCTCGGTGCGTTCCAGAAGACCGTCGACGTGAACATCCGCGGCTACTTCTTCATGTCGGTGGAAGCCGGCAAGCTGATGCGCGACAACGGCGGCGGCAGCATCATCAACGTGGCTTCGATCAACGGCATTTCCCCAGGTGTATTCCAAGGCATCTATTCGGTGACCAAGGCCGCCGTGATCAACATGACCAAGGTGTTCGCCAAGGAATGCGCCGCGTTCGGCATCCGTTGCAACGCATTGCTGCCGGGCCTGACCGACACCAAGTTCGCCTCGGCGCTGGTCAAGAACGACGCGATCCTGAAGATGGCCCTGGCGCAGATCCCGCTCAAGCGCGTGGCCGACCCCAGCGAAATGGCCGGCGCCGTGTTGTTCCTGGCCAGCGATGCGTCCAGCTACACCACCGGGGTGTCGCTGAATGTGGACGGTGGTTTCCTGTCCTGACCCCGCCTGGTTTCTTCAGATCGATTTGCGCGTAACCTTGGCGCAGATCGATCTGTCCCGGGATGAAACATGGAACTGCACCTCGTCATCAATGGCCGCAAGGACCTGGCTGCCCAGCTTTACCAGCAACTGCGCGAAGCCATCACCGGCGGGCGCCTTTCAGCCGGCGCGCAGTTGCCGCCCAGCCGGCTGCTCGCCGAGCAACTGGGGGTCTCGCGCAAAACCGTGTCGGACACCTACGCCACCTTGACGTACGAAGGCCTGCTGATCGGCAGGATTGGCCGGGGCACCTTCGTCAATGCGTGGGCGCCTCAGCCTGACTGCGTGCAGACCGCCACCGACCTGGCCTGCGCCGCCCACCTGGGCAGATGGGCCGCACTGCCCTCGCCCATGCATCATCCCGCCCACGACGAAGTCCTGCGCTACGAATTTATCGGCGGCGCAACCACGCGCAATCAGTTTCCCCAGGAGGAATGGCGGCGCTGCACGCTGGATGCGCTGCGGCGTATCGCCCAGAACAGTGGTTTCTACAGCCAACCGGAAGGCTTGCCGGCGCTGCGCGAGGCCATCGCCGGGCATATCGCCTTTTCCCGCGGGGTGAAAGGTCGCGCCGGCGACATCGTGGTGACCAATGGCGCGCAACAGGCGCTGGACCTCATCGCCCGCGTGGTACTGGAGCCAGGCAGCATCGTCGCCATGGAAGACCCCGGCTACAGCCCGGCGCGCCAGTTGTTCGTGGCGATGGGGGCCAGGGTCGCCAGCGTGCCGGTCGATGCGCAGGGCATACAGGTCGACCAGATCCCCGACGGCACCCGCCTGATCTATGTGACGCCTTCGCACCAGTTCCCCCTCGGCATGCCCATGAGCCTGGCGCGGCGCGAGGCCCTGCTCGACCGCGCCATCGCGCTCGGCGCCATCATCATCGAAGACGACTACGACAGTGAGTTCCGCTACGAAGGCCGTCCCACCGACTCCCTGCAAAGCATGGACACGCGAGGCGTGGTGACCTACGTCGGGACCTTTTCCAAAACCCTGCTGCCCGAGTTGCGCCTGGGCTACGCGGTGCTGCCGCCGGCGATCCATGGCGCGGTACTCAAGGCCAAGCAATTGACCGACCAGCACAGCTCTACCCTGCCGCAGTGGGCGCTGGCCAAGTTCATCAGCGAAGGCTATCTGCTCAAACATATTCGCCGCTGTCACAGCGTGTATGCGGGACGCCGCGAACGGATTCTGCAGCGCCTGGCAGGTGACCTGTCGCCCTGGTTCGAGGCGGTGCCGACGGTGGCCGGGTTTCATCTGGCCGCGCTGTGCAAGGTGCCGGTGGATATCCCGTTGCTGATGCAACTGGCGCGCAAGGCCCAAGTGGGGCTGTACCCCCTGGAAGTGTTTTTTCACGACACGGCGCCACGCGCCGGGCTGATTCTCGGCTTCGGCGCCATCGAAACCCTCGATATCGACCCGGCGCTGGACAAGGTCCGCGACATTCTGCGGCAGATTGGCTAGGTGGTTTTGCGCAGGATTGGTCATTGGTCGAACAAGACCGCCAGCGTAGGGTGAACGGGTCTCGAACTACGTGGAAATCCCCATGAAACGACTGCTCGCCACCGCTGCGATACTGGCCTCGCTCAACGCTTACGCCCACGAACCGGTGTACCACCAGGAAACGCTCAAGGTGCTGCAGGAGCACGCCCTGGCCAACGTGCCCGGCAAGAAAACCATCATGCTGACCGTGGACTACGCGCCCGGCCAGGCCACCGTGCCCCACAGCCACACCGGCACCGCCGTGGCGTATGTACTGGAAGGCGAAATCACCTCACGGGTCAACGATGAGAAAGCCATTACCTACAAGGCCGGCGACTCGTTCTACGAGCCCGCCGGCTCGCGGCACTTCGAGTCGAGCAACGCCAGCCAGACCCGGCCCGCCAGGCTACTGGTGGTGATGGTGCTGGATGACAAGGCCGAGGTGTTGACGCCGCTTGCCCCATAAGCGGCACGTTGGTAATCCCGTTCTGATCAATGTGGGAGGGGGCTTGCCCCCGATAGCGATGTGTCAGTCGCTGATGCATTTACTGACTCTACGCATCGAGGCATAGGCCACACACCGCTGTAGCCGGTAACCACGATGCGAAGCGAGTCGCTCTTGATCTTGATCTGGCTTTTGATCTTAAGCGCCCCGTTAAACCACGCTGGCCGAACGCAGGCTTGAATCCGTGGGCAACCCGGCAGGACGCCGGGTTAGCCGCACTGGGCCATGGATGGCCC
>NZ_CVTU01000119.1:8077-87011 GCF_900004965.1 Pseudomonas sp. 44 R 15 | reverse complement strand
GTTTTGCTTACTTTTGCGCTTTTCAAAAGTGAGCCGCTGTAAAAGCGGAACCCATAGCAGCCGTTACCGCAGAAACGGATATGTACTCAACCCATTCCAACATCCCGGCCAGCCCAGAGGCCGCCATCGGGAGCAAGCCCCCTCCCACATTGGCACCCATCTTCAGGAAGATAGCCAGGTCAGGCAAGGCTCTTGCTGACCACTTCGAACACATCGCTGGACAACTCGCCCGAGCCACGAATGCGTTCCAGCTCCGCTTTCATCAGCGCTTGCCGGGCGGCGTCGTATTTACGCCAGCGCGTCAGGGGCGCCAATTGGCGCGAAGCAATCTGTGGGTTCAGCGTATTGAGCTGGATCACCAGGTCCGCCAGGAAACGGTAGCCCGAACCATCCGCCGCATGGAAGTTGATCAGGTTCTGCCCGGCAAATGCGCCAATGAGGGCGCGTACCTTGTTCGGGTTCTTGATCGTGAACGCCGGGTGCTCCATCAGCGCCTTGACCCGTGCCAGCCCGCCCGGCAGGGTGCTGCCGGCCTGCACACTGAACCATTGGTCCATGACCAGCGGGTTGTCCTTGAAGTTCTCGGCAAACACCGCCAGGGCCTGGGCTTTTTCCGCTTCGAACGGCGAGTTCACCAGCACGGCCAGGGCCGTCAGGCGCTCGGTCATGTTATCGCTGGTGTCGAACTGATCCAGGGTGGCCGTCAATACTTCGGGCTTGCCACTGAGCATCAGGTACGACAATGCAATGTTCTGCAGGGCACGCCGGGCAAAGTGCTCGGCCTCGGCCACGTACGGCGTTTGCCGGGACAGCTCACGGTTGGCCTGGTAGCGCAACCAGAGGCCTTCGAACAGGTTCTCGGCCAGTTGCTTGCGGGCGTACTCACGGGCAGCGTGAATCGCATCCACATCCGCCACTTCGCTGATTTCGCTCAGGTAGGCTTCGCTCGGCAACGAGAGCATTTCGGCGACCATGGCCTGGTCCAGGCTTTCGTCGCTCAACACGGTGCGCAGCGCGTCGATCAGGCGTTGATCGAGCTTGAGCGGTTGCCCGGCCTGATGCTGGCCGATCAGCTCCTGCAACACCTGCACTGACAGTTGCTGGCCGGCATCCCAGCGGTTGAAACCGTCGCTGTCGTGCTGCATCAGGAACATCAGTTGGTCGCGGGTGTAGGCGAAGCTCAGTTTCACTGGCGCCGAGAAACCGCGCAGCAGAGAAGGCAACGGCTTTTCAGCGATATCGACGAAGGTGAACGTCTGCTCGGCTTGCGTCACCGAGATCACTCGTGAGGTAGCGCCAGCCGTCGATTCATCGGCCAGGCGCAAGGGGATAGCGCCGCCCTGCCCGTCCAGCAGGCCCAGCTCGACCGGGATCACGAAGGGCAGTTTTTCCACCTTGTCCGGGGTCGGCGGGCAGCTCTGGCGGAACGTCAGGCTGTAGGTCCTGGCTGCCGCATCGTAGGACTCGCTCACCGCCAAACGCGGCGTACCGGCCTGGCTGTACCAGCGCTTGAACTGGCTGAGGTCGACGCCATTGGCATCTTCCATGGCCTTGATGAAGTCGTCGCAGGTCACGGCCTGGCCGTCATGGCGCTCGAAGTACAGGTCGCTGCCTTTGCGAAAGCCCTCGGCGCCAAGCAAGGTGTGGATCATGCCGACCACTTCCGAGCCCTTTTCGTACACGGTCAGGGTGTAGAAGTTGGAGATTTCGATAAAGCTGTCCGGGCGCACCGCGTGGGCCATCGGCCCGGCGTCTTCGGCGAACTGGTGGGTACGCAGGTACGCCACGTCCTGGATGCGCTTGACCGTGGCCGAGTTCATGTCGGCGGAAAAGCCCGAGTCGCGGAACACGGTGAAACCTTCCTTGAGCGACAACTGGAACCAGTCGCGGCAGGTCACGCGGTTGCCCGACCAGTTGTGGAAGTATTCGTGGGCGACGATGGCCTCGACGCGCTGGTGCGCGGCGTCGGTGGCGGTTTCGGCGCGGGCCAGCACGGCGCTGGAGTTGAAGATATTGAGGCCCTTGTTCTCCATGGCGCCCATGTTGAAGTCGTTCACCGCCACGATCATGAAGATGTCGAGGTCGTACTCGCGGCCGTAGGTTTGTTCATCCCAGCGCATGGATTTTTTCAGGCTGGTCATGGCGTGCTGGCACTTATCGATGTTTTCCGGCTCGACGTAGATGCGCAGCGCGACCTCGCGGTCGGTCATTGTGGTGAAGCTGTCTTCGACACACCACAGGTCGCCGGCCACCAGGGCGAACAGGTAAGCGGGTTTCTTGAACGGGTCTTCCCAGGTCGCCCAGTGCCGACCGTCTTCGCCGGGGCCGCTGGCAATCGGGTTGCCGTTGGACAGCAGCACCGGATAGCGGTGCTGCTCGGCGATCACCGTGGTGGTGAACACACTCATCACGTCGGGACGGTCGAGGTAGTAAGTGATCTTGCGAAAACCCTCGGCCTCGCACTGGGTGCAGAACATGCCGCCGGATTTGTACAGGCCTTCCAGGGCGGTGTTGGTTTCCGGGTGAATCTTGACCGTGGTGTCGAGGGTGAAGGTTTCACGCGTGGGCTGCACAGTCAGGTGGCTGTCGGTCAACTGGTAGTCGGCGGCCGTCAGCGGCTGGTCGGCCAGGTTGACACTCAACAGCTCCAATTGCTGGCCATCCAGCACCAACGGCGGCAAACCGGCGCCACGCTCGGGATTGCGGCGCATCACCAGTTGCGCGTGGACCAGGCTGTGGTCCTCGAACAACTCGAAGGTCAGGTGCGTCTCGTCGATCAGGTAGTCCGGCGCCTGATAGTCCTTCAGGTAAATCATCTTCGGTTGTTCGGTGCGCATGGGTGGCATCCTTCTACTGATGCACGGCGAGCTGGTAGGCCGTGTATTTACGAATATTGATCACGCCGGTGTCGAAGATCAGGTATTGGCCCTTGATTCCCAGCAGCGTGCCTTCGGCAATCGGATTCTTGTCCAGGTTGAAGCTGACGATCTTGGCCGGATACTGCTCCACCGGGTAGCGGATCTCGATCGGCTCGACGTCGGCAATGGTTTGGATGGCCTGCAGGCCAAAGCGTTCCTGCAAACCCAGCAAGCCTTCGGCGCAGGTGGCGAACAGTTCATCGCGCACCTGCTTGAGGTCGACGGACTGCGCATCGCCCTTGAGCAGCGCGCGCCAGTTGGTCTTGTCGGCTACCTGGCTGCGAAACAGATCTTCGACAAAGCCCGACTGCTGGCGCGTGGCCACGCGCATGATCGGCAGCGCCTGGCTGGCGCCCTGGTCGAGCCAGCGGGTCGGCAACTGCGTGGCGCGGGTGATGCCGACCTTGATCCCCGACGAGTTGGCCAGGTACACCACGTGGTCGGTCATGCAGAATGTTTCACCCCAGCCCGGATCGCGGCAGGTGCCGGCGTCGTAATGGCAGCGCTCGGGGCTCATGATGCACAGGTCACACTGGGCCAGCTTGGTCATGCACGGGTAGCAATAACCCTGGCTGAAGCTGTTCTTGGTCTTGCGGCCGCAATGGCTGCAATGAATGGCACCCAGGTATTCCAGGCGAATATGGGTACCGATCAACGGGTTGACCGCAACCTCGGTGTCGCCAAGACGAAACGCGTATTGAACGGTCGGCTCACCGAGTTTCGCCGACATTTTGCTGACTGCACCGCGACCGATTTCAATCAATGGATCGCATCCGACTTGAACAGGATGTTCGGCACCGGTGCCGATTTCGACGCGCATTCCTGCGGGCCCATGTAGCCGGTGCGCTGGTCTTCGGGCAGGTTCTGCAGTTCCCAGGCGATCATCGCCTGCAACGACAGCTCGCGCTGTTCGGCGGTGAGCTTGCGCCCATCGGACCACTTGCCGATTTCCACGGCGAGCTTGAGGCTCTCGTAGATGTCCGGGGTGATGTTTTCGATCATTTCAGCAAAAGAGGACATAAGGCTCTTCCTTATCAAATAGACGATTTGCGGCGGTTGTACAGCCCGCCCAGCAAACCGGTCAGGCAACCGATAACCAGGCCGCCCACATGGGCCGCGTTGGCGATTTCACCGAAGCCGATCATCGAGACCAGCCCCGACAGGCAGAGCACCAGCCACACCAGCATCATCACCAGCACCCCACGGGGCAGACGATACGCCGGGTTGGGCGCGAGTAACTGAAAGATCCAGCAATGCCCGAGCAGGCCGTACAACACGCCGGACAACCCGCCAAACAGGCCCGGACCGCCGTAAGCGTACTGCGCGTAATTGGAGACCAGGCTGAACAACAGGGTCAGGCCCAGCAGGTTGATGCCGCCCTGGCGCGCTTCAATGCGTCGGCCCAGTTCCCAGTACCACATGCCGTTCATGGCCAGGTGCAGGATGCCGAAGTGAATCAGCATCGGCGTGACCAACCGCCACCACTGCCCGGACGCCAGGCTGTCGGCCAACGGCGTGAACTGGATGTACTCGCCCAGCACCCGGAACGGCAGGAACGTCAGCCAGGCCATGGTTTGCAGGTTTTCGCCGAGCAGCGTCACCGCGCCAACAATCAGGCTTGCCAGCAGCACCAGTGTCGTGACCGGGCTATGCCGGACCTGCTGGATAAAGCCGGGGCGCGCAACCGGCGCCTGCTCGGGAATATCCAGTTGCAGGTCCGGGTCGCCGGCGGGAAAGCGCTGGTACAACACGCGCACGTCGTCACTGATGCTTTCGGGCACCCACAGCACTTGCTCGCCCGCTTCCTCGCTGACGCGATGGGGCACCTGCATGCGTTGCAGCAATTTGACGAAGCCGCCCAGATCCACACTCAAGGGCAGGCGCAATACAGCCACGGTACTCATTGGATAACCTCAGGTCGCTCAACGTCGACCCAGACGAATTTATGCGGATCCAGTCGGGTTTCCTGGTCCAGGCGATACGCCACCAGCTTGCCGTACAGCACCGCGCTGTAGTCCAGGCAGGCCAGGTTCGGGCGGATCGGCGCCGGATTGCCGCTGCGCCAGTAATGACCGACGAACAACAGCGGCTCGTCGACGCCATAGCGCAGCAGGGAATTCTTTTCAGTGGAGGATAAAGGCGTGCGCGCCACGGGCTCGGGCAAGGCGTCGGGCTGGAACACGATATCGCCGTAGGTTTTCGGATCGTCTTCCCAGAACTTGGTGCGAAAGAACGAGCGCGTCAGGCCATCGCCACCGGTCAACGTGAGTCCGTGCGGCAGGCGCATGTCGGTGCCGCGCAACAGGCGATCGAACGCGTTGCAGGCAAAGCTGCCCGGTACGGCGGCGGCCTGCAGGAAATGCTGATCGATGCAGCCATCCGGGAAGGTCGCGCGCAGCGGCTGGATAAAGCCCTCGTCCCAGCACGCATGCACCACACGGAAACGCCCGGCGTCGACAAACAGCGGCATGTCGTAGAACCAGCCGAGGAAGTCGTGCCAGTCGGCCGGGTGCTGTTCGAACTGGGTCAGTGTCTCCTGGATCAACCGCGCATGACGTGGGTTGTGCTCGCGCACGAACTGCCTGCCGCTGCCCGGCGGTGCCGGCGTGGTCCAACCCAGCGCATTGAACTCATGGTTACCCATGATGCACAGCGCCTGGCCGGCCTCGGTCATGTCGTGGACGATGTGCAGCGCTTCGCGGATGCGTGGCCCACGGTCGATGATATCGCCGAGAAACACCGCCATGCGCGACGGATGACGCCAGGTGCCGCCCTGCTTGTGGTAACCCATCCGGTCGAGCAAGTGCTCCAGCGTATGGGCGCAACCGTGCACGTCACCAATCAGGTCGTAGCTGCGCGCGGGATCGAGCATCAGTCGCCTCCGCCCCCCAAGCGGCTGCCCCAGCCCAGCTTGGTGCGGCACACTTCGTAGTAGTTGTGGTCCAGCGGATGGATCAACCGCAACTTCTGTGCCTTTTTGCTCACGGTGATGGTGTCACCGGGGGCGCAGGTGAAATGGTTCTGCCCGTCGCAGGAGACTTGCGGATAGATTTGCATGTCTTTGGACACCACGATCTTCAGCTCACTGTTGCCATCGACCACAATCGGCCGACTCGACAACATATGGGGATACATCGGCACGATCACAATGGCATCGAGCTTGGGATGCATGATCGGGCCACCCGCCGACAGTGCATACGCGGTGGAGCCGGTGGGCGTGGCGACGATCAGGCCGTCGGCCTTCTGGCTGCACACGAACTGGCCGTCGATATACAGCTCGAACTCGATCATCCGCGTGGATTTACCGGGATGCAGCACCACGTCATTGAGGGCATCGCCCTGGCCGATGGCTTCGCCGTGGCGACGCACTTCGGCCTGCAGCAGGAAGCGGTTTTCCACCAGGTAGTGGCCGTCGAGCACCTTGGCCACTTCGACTTCCAGCTCGTCGGGGCGAATATCGGTGAGAAACCCCAGGCTGCCACGGTTGATCCCCAGCACCGGCACGTTATGCCGCGCCAGGGCACGGGCCGCGCCGAGCAGGCTGCCGTCGCCGCCGACCACGATGACCATGTCGCACACTTCGCCGAGCATTTTGCGCGACGAGGTCTGCAGGCCATGGCCCGGCAGGATTTCGCCGATGGTGTCTTCGAGGATCACATGCAGGTGGCGTTCCAGCAGGAATTTTTTCAGTCGGCGGACGGTGTCCAGCACCTGGGTACTGCCCAGGCGACCGATAATGCCGATATTGCGAAATTGCTCCATGGGGCTCCTGCGGGCGTAGGGGTGTGGCAAAAAGAAAGGATTATGGGCGAAAGGCCGCGTCAGGCAAAATCCTTTGTCGCCGCCCAGCTGTGATGACAATGGTTCTCAGGCGGCCCTCAGGCACCTGCACGCGACTTAAGAGGCTATGCTCGCACCATGACTCTGTTCCCTGACCTGCACGCCCTGCCCCGCCAACTGCGACACCCCGAGGTGCGCGACCTGGCGTGGGTGATGCTCGCGCCCCCCATGCTCGCACAGACGCCGTGGCCGCAACGCCACCCGCTGGCGGGCAGTGACTGGGTACAGGCGCCGCACGTGCTCGACGCCTGGTTACGTGCGCTCGATCAGGACAGCCGCGCATTACAGCAGTGGCTGAGCCTGTCGCGCACCCGGCGCCTGGGCCTCTACTATGAGCGCCTGTGGCAGTTCGCCGTGCAGCATGCGCCAGGCGTGGAGCTGCTGGCGGCCAACCTGCCGATCCGCCGCGCCGGACACACTCTTGGCGAGCTGGACATGCTGCTGCGTGACCGCGATGGCGTGCATCACCTGGAATTGGCGATCAAGCTCTATCTTGGCCCACAGGACGGCAATGGCCAGGACACCGCGCAATGGCTCGGCCCCGGCTGCCATGACCGGCTGGACCGCAAGCTGGCGCACCTGGCCCAGCATCAATTACCGATCTCGGCACGCCCGGAGAGCCGCGAAGCCCTGGCGGCGCTGGATATCCAGCAGTTCGATGCGCACCTGTGGCTGGGCGGGTACCTGCTTTACCCGTGGCCGGGCCAGGCCGAGCCACCGCTGGGCGCCCACCCGCAGCATTTGCGTGGGCGCTGGTTGCATCAGCGCGATTGGCCGGACTTTGTGAGCACCCGCCCCGCCGGCCGCTGGCAACCCCTGCCTCGCCATGCATGGCTGGCGCCGGCGCATTACCGGACGGATGAGGTGTGGAGCGAGGAGCAGATGGCCGGCTGGCTGGCAGACCTGGACCCGATGGCGCCCGCGCAGTTGCTGGTGCGGCTGGTGCAGAGCGGTGACGATTGGGAAGAAGCTGAGCGGCTGTTTTTGGTCGCCGATCTTTGGCCGAATGTACCGGGGGCAGGCTGATCAATCTGTGGTGTATTGAAGGCCGCCATCGGGGGCAAGCCCCCTCCCACAGGGGAAGTGTGTGGGCCGGGCTGGTGGATTGAAGGCCACTATTGGAGGCAAGCCCCCCTTCCCCCAGGAAAATGCATTCCAACTGTGGGAGGGGGCTTGCCCCCGATGGCGGCTGGCCAGGCACTACACATCATCGATATGCCGATAATCCAGCTGCAACCCGATAGCCAGCTCTCGCGCCCGTCCCAACCGGATCGGCCCGCGCTCGATATCCATCAGCAATCCCGGGCACGCCAGCGGTGGCAACCCTTCAATCACCTTGAGCCGCCCATCGGTAATCACCAGCAAACGCTGCTGCTCTGCCGGGTAACGCTTGCGCCGCGCCACCAGCCAATGCCCCGCCTCGGTCAAGGCTGCCAGCAGCGGCGTACCGCCACCGGCGCCCAGTTGTTCAAGCCAGTGCGCCAAACTTTTTGCCGCTTTCAAGCCCTGCACCTGCCACTGCGGCGATTGCCCGCTGGCCGTCAGCAAGGCCAGGCGCGCACGTTGCCGGTAGGCGTCATCAAACACTTGCGCCAGCAGGCCTTTGGCATCGCTCAAGGCCCGGTGCCGCCGAGTGGAAGCCGAGGCGTCGACAATCACCAGCCAGAGTTCATGCGCCGAGCGGCTGCGCAGATGCCAACGTAAATCTTCACGGCGCTGCGGCCTGCCGCCGAGCAAGGTGCCTGGCCAATTGACCAGGCCCTGTCGCGCACTGCGCGCCTTGCCTTGCCTGCCGTTTTCCAATTGCCCCGCCTGGGGCCGCGCATCCACCCCCGCGTCAGATCGAGGGCGAATGCCTAGGGCTTTTTTGGCCAGGCGGGCACATCGCGGCGCGGGCCCGTGGGCAGCGCTGGCGCGGGCATATCGCCCCATTGGCCCTGGCCCTGCGAGGAGTCAGAGGGTTGCGGGGCTTGGGCCGGGTTGGGCGGACTGGCCGCAGGTGCCTGCTCCTGGCGTCGATGACGCAAGGCAAATTCCGCGACCGCGTCTATATCTTGCTCAGTGATAGCGTCGGCCCCGCGCCAGGCGGCATGGGCCCTGGCACCGCGCAGCCACACGAGGTCGGCGCGCATCCCGTCCACACCTGCGGCAAAGCAACGCTGGGTAATCTGCGCCAGGGCCTGGTCATCCAACTCGATACTGTCCAGGCGTGCGCGCGCCTGAATGCAGCGCTCACGCAAAGCGGCTTGCGGATCGGCCCACTGTTCACAGAACGCGACGGGGTCACTGTCGAAATCCAGGCGGCGACGAATAATCTGCCCGCGCTCGGCCGGCACCGTCTGCCCGCTCAAGGCCACATTGAAGCCAAAGCGGTCGAGCAACTGCGGGCGCAACTCCCCCTCCTCCGGGTTCATCGTGCCGATCAGCACAAAACGCGCCGCATGCCGATGGGAGATGCCATCACGTTCGATCAGGTTGGTGCCGCTGGCGGCCACATCGAGCAACAGATCGACCAAATGATCAGGCAGCAGGTTGACTTCATCAACGTACAACACGCCACCATCGGCCTTGGCCAGCACGCCGGGGGAAAATTGTGCACGGCCCTCGCCGAGCGCGGCGTCCAGGTCCAGGGTGCCGACCAGGCGCTCCTCGGTCGCGCCCAGGGGCAAGGTGACAAACTGCCCGCTGGCGAGCAGGTCCGCCAGGCCACGGGCCAGGGTGGACTTGGCCATGCCGCGCGGGCCTTCGATCAGCACACCGCCGATCCTGGGATCGATCGCGTTCAGGCACAGCGCCAGTTTCAGCTCATCGGCGCCGACCACGGCGGCCAGCGGGAAATGCGCAATATCGGTCATCAGCTGTCTTCTTCCATATCCAGCAACAGGTTTTCCAACGCTTCGCGGTAGGCGCCCGGCTCTTGCCACATGCCGCGCTGCTGGGCTTCGAGCATGCGCTCGGTCATGTCGCGCAGGGCGTCGGGGTTGTGCTGCTGCACAAACGCGCGGGTGTCAGGGTCAAGCAGGTAGGCGTCGGCGAGCAGCGCGTATTGGTGATCATCGATCAACGCGGTGGTGGCGTCGAAGGCGAACAGGTTGTCCACGGTCGCGGCCATTTCAAACGCGCCTTTATAGCCGTGACGCTTCACGCCTTCGATCCACTTCGGGTTGGCCGCACGGGAGCGAACCACCCGATTGAGCTCTTCCTTCAAGGTGCGGATTTTCGGCAGGTCCGGCTGGCTGTGATCGCCATGATAGCTGGCGGCCTTGCTGCCGCTCAGGGTTTCCACGGCGGCGAGCATGCCGCCCTGGAATTGGTAGTAATCGTTGGAGTCGAGCACATCGTGTTCGCGGTTGTCCTGGTTCTGCAGCACCGCCTGCACCTGGCTCAAGCGCTGGGCGAATTGCCCACGGGCGGCGGTGCCCTCGTCGGCGGCGCCATAGGCGTAGCCACCCCAGTTAAGGTAGACCTCGGCCAGGTCCTCGCGGCTTTGCCACAGGCGACCGTCAATTGCGCCCTGCACGCCCGCGCCATAGGCGCCTGGCTTGGCGCCGAAAATGCGCCAGCCGGCCTGTTTCGCTGCGGCCGCTTCGTCCAGGCCCGACTCAAGCAACGCCTGACGCTCGCTGCGCACCTTGGCGGCCAGCGGGTTCATGTCATCCGGCTCGTCGAGGGCCGCCACCGCTTGCACCGCCGCATCGAACAGGCGGATCAGATTGGCGAACGCATCGCGAAAGAAGCCGGAGACGCGCAGCGTCACGTCGACACGCGGACGATCCAAGAGGCTGATCGGCAGAATCTCGAAGTCGTCCACGCGCTGGCTGCCGGTGGCCCATACCGGGCGCACGCCCATCAGCGCCATGGCCTGGGCGATATCGTCGCCACCGGTGCGCATGGTGGCAGTGCCCCACACCGACAGGCCCAGCTGGCGCAGATGGTCGCCGTGGTCCTGCAGGTGCCGTTCAAGCAACAGACTGGCCGACTGGAAACCGATGCGCCAGGCCGTGGTGGTCGGCAAGTTGCGCACATCCACGGTGAAGAAATTACGCCCCGTGGGCAACACATCCAGGCGGCCGCGACTCGGCGCGCCACTGGCGCCGGCCGGCACAAAGCGACCGCCCAGGGCGTCCAGCAGGCCGCGCATTTCTGCCGGGCCGCAGGCATCCAGGCGCGGCGCCACAACAATGCGCAGGCTCTCGACCACCGCCTTCACCTCTTCCCAGCCGGCTTCCTCCAACTGCTCCAGCGGCCCCTCCAGCGCCTGCTCGATCAAGCGCGTCGCATAGAGCTCCAGGCGCTCGCGGGTGTCACCGGCGGTGCGCCACAGCTGTGCGTCGAGCTTGCGCAACACCTCGGGCTGACGCCCGGTCCACGGTTCTGCGAGCGCGCAGTCCAGCGGATCGAAACCCAGCTCGAACGCCTTGGCCAATACGCGCAACAAGCTCGATTGCGCGCCACGGCCATCGCCACGGGGAATGCGCAGCAAGGCCAGCAAGGTATCGATACGCAAGCGCCCCGCCGGCGACTCGCCAAAGATATGCAGGCCGTCGCGGATCTGTGATTCCTTCAGGTCACACAGGTAGGTGTCCAGGCGCGGTAACCAGATGTCGGCATCGGCCTCGCCGTCCAGCTCGAGTTCCTGGTCGATACGGGTTTCGCGCACCAGCTTGAGGATGTCTTTCTGCAATTCCAACGCGCGTCGCGGGTCGAGCAACTGCGCTTCGTAATATTCGTCGGCCAGCAATTCCAGGTCGCGTAGCGGGCCGTAGGTTTCGGCGCGGGTCAGGGGCGGCATCAGGTGGTCGATGATCACCGCCTGGGTGCGCCTCTTGGCCTGGGCGCCCTCTCCCGGGTCATTGACGATAAACGGGTAGATATTCGGCAGCGGGCCGAGCAGCACGTCCGGCCAGCAGTTTTCCGACAGGCCCACGCCCTTGCCCGGCAGCCATTCGAGGTTGCCGTGCTTGCCCACATGAATCAGCGCATGGGCGCCGTAGGTCTGGCGCAGCCAGAAGTAGAACGCCAGGTAGCCGTGGGGCGGGACCAGGTCAGGGTCGTGATACACCGCGCTCTGATCAACCTGATAACCGCGCGCCGGTTGAATGCCGACGAAGGTCTGGTCCAGGCGCAGGCCGGCGATCATCAGACGGCCGTCGCGGCACATCGGGTCCTGATGCGGCGCGCCCCAGCGCTTGAGCACCGCTTGACGATTGGCCTCGGGCAGGCGCTGGAACATTGCGTCATAGTCGTCCAGGCCCAGGCTTTGATGGCACGGGCGCAGGTCCAGGCTGTCCAGGTCGTTGGTGACGCCGCCCAGCAAGGCGTGGATCAAAGCGGTGCCGCTGTCCGGCAAGGTGGACGGCACCGGGTACCCTTCGGCTTGCAACGCGCGCAGGATGTTCAGCGCTGCCGCCGGCGTATCCAGGCCCACGCCATTGCCGATACGGCCGTCGCGGGTTGGATAATTGGCCAGGATCAGCGCCACACGCTTGTGCGCATTCGGCAGCCGCGCCAGCTCGACCCAGCGGCGCGCCAGTTCGGCGACAAAATCCATGCGCTCGGGCGCGGCGCGGTAGCACACCACGTCCGACTGGCTGCGCTCACTGCGCCAGGCCAGGTCCTTGAAGCTGATCGGCCGGCTGATGATGCGCCCGTCCAGCTCCGGCAAGGCAATGTGCATCGCCAGGTCGCGGGGGCCGAGCCCCTGTGCGCTGGCCTCCCAGCCGGGTTGGTTATCCTGGGCGCAGATCGCCTGGATCACCGGGATATTGCGCCGAAACGGGCGCAGGTGCGGTGCTTCCGGGCTGGATTGGGCAAAGCCTGTGGTGTTGAGTATCACTGCGGCTTGCACGTCGTCCAACAGGTCCTCGACCACCGTGAGGCAACCGGGCTCTTTCAAACTGGCCACTGCGATGGGCAACGGGTTCAGGCCCGCGGCCTGCAAGCGCTGGCAGAACACATCGATAAACCCGGTATTGGCCGCCTGCAAGTGCGAGCGGTAGAACAGCACCGCAGCCACGGGGAAGTCGGCGTGCCACTGCGCCTGCCAGTCATTGAGGCGGGCATTGGCGGTGTGCGGGTGATAGATCGCCGTACGCGGCAAGGTTTGCGGTTCGGCCCAGGCATAGTCGCGGCCCAGATGGGCACTGGCCAGGCAGCGATAAAAGTCCAGCGCATTGCCCAGGCCACCCTGGCGCAGAAAGTGCCACAGACGCTCGCGCTGTTCGGCGGCGACGGTGCTCAGGCCGCTGAGTTCCGGGTCCGGACGATCGTCCCCCGGCACCAGGATCAGCGTGACGCCGCGCCCGGCCAGTTCCACCAGGCGCTCGATGCCGTAGCGCCAATAACCGATGCCGCCGTGCAGGGAAATCAGGATGACCCTGGCGTGGCGCAACACCTCATCGACGTACAGGTCGACCGAGGCGTGGTTCTGCACCTGCATCGGGTTGGCCAGGCGCAGGCTGGGGTAATCCTCGGGCAGTTGCTGCGCCGCTTCGGCGAGCAGCGCCAGGCTGGAATCGCCGCTGCACAGGATCACCAGCTCGGCGGGGGTTTGGCCAAGGTCGGCGATATTGTCGTCCGCGACGAAGCCACCGGGTTGGGTCCTGAGCAGGTGCATGGTTAAACGCTGAGGGCGGCGCGCAGTTGCGCTTCAAGGCCGGCAGCATCCAGTTCCTGGCCGATCAGCACCAGGCGCGTGGTGCGTGCTTCTTCCTGGCCCCAGGCACGGTCGAAGTGCTTGTCGAAGCGCGTGCCCACGCCCTGGATCAGCAGGCGCATCGGTTTGTTCGGGATCGCGGCGAAACCTTTGACGCGCAGGATGCCGTGCTGCACCACCAATTGGGTCAAGGCGTCGAGCAACAGGGCTTCATCGGCTTGCGGCAGGTCGATGGAAATGGAGTCGAAGGCATCGTGATCGTGGTCGTCCTCACCGTCGTGGTGCTGATCATGATGGCTGTGGCGCGCGTCGATGTGCTCCTCGGAGCCGGCGCCCAGGCCAATCAGCACGTCCAACGGCACGCGACCGCTGCTGGCTTCGATGATCTTCACCGCCGGCGGCAGCTCTTCAGCCACTTCCAGGCGCACGCGGGCCAGGTCTTCGGCGCTGATCAGGTCGGCTTTGTTGAGGATCACCAGGTCGGCACTGGCCAATTGGTCGGCGAACAGCTCGTGCAACGGCGACTCGTGGTCCAGGTTCGGGTCGAGCTTGCGCTGGGCATCGACCTGGTCGGGGAACGCGGCGAAGGTGCCGGCGGCCACGGCCGGGCTGTCGACCACGGTGATCACCGCGTCGACGGTGCAGGCGCTGCGGATTTCCGGCCACTGGAAAGCCTGTACCAGCGGTTTTGGCAGGGCCAGGCCCGAGGTTTCGATGAGAATGTGGTCAAGGTCGGCGCGACGGGCGACCAGCTCACGCATCACCGGGAAGAACTCTTCCTGCACGGTGCAGCACAGGCAGCCGTTGGCCAGCTCGTAGACGCGGCCGTTGGCTTCTTCTTCGGTGCATCCGATGGAGCACTGCTTGAGGATTTCGCCGTCAATGCCCAGCTCGCCGAACTCGTTGACGATCACGGCAATGCGACGGCCCTGGGCGTTGTCGAGCATATGGCGCAGCAAGGTGGTTTTGCCCGAGCCGAGAAAGCCGGTAACGATGGTGACGGGGAGTTTGGCCAGTGTTTTCATCGGATGCCCTTTGGGGCGGGCATACGGGACGACAGGCCCTGCGGCGACGCGCAGCAGCGGATTTCGTCACCGGATCACCCCGCCCGGTTGAATTGAAAAATCAGTGACGAGGCAGGTCTCCTGGCTTGGGGCGTGCAGGTCTTGCGACCCATGCTGACTGCGCCTTCCCGCCGTCTCGGCAGTGGCGTGGCAGTCAACTGAACCCTTCACAGTTGCGGGGGCAGCCGCGGCTTGAACCGCGTTCCCTTCTTAGCTTCGGCCGCAGCCGAAGAACCTCGAGGGTGCAAGGCTACAGGGGCTCGCGGCATTTGACTACCGTCCCCGGCCCATGCTCTCCTACTCATCTTGTTTCGGGTGCCCTTCACAGGGTGAAACGGGAAACCGGTGCGCCATAGACCCATGGCAAGTCCGGTGCTGCCCCCGCAACGGTAAGCGAGCGAAGCGTCAAATCCACTGTGCGTATGCATGGGAAGGAGATGCTTGATAAGGCCCACTCTTTGTTCAAGAGCGCCCCTCGCAAGCCCGGAGACCGGCCCGAAAAAATCAGATAACAAACCCGCGGTGGGCGGGCGCTGTTCGAAACCCTGCGTGCCTGGCGCGTGGGGTTTGCATGCGCTCGTTTCACCCTGACACTTGAAAGGGACGCGCCATGTCGATCATCAGCAGCACTTCGCCCGCAGCCAGCGGCACTGCCACCTTGAGCCAACGCCTGACCGCCGCTATCGGTGCGTCGATCCTCGGCGCGTGCCTGGTGTATTTCGCCGGCTTCTCCCATATCGAGGCCGTGCACAACGCGGCCCACGATACCCGCCACAGCGCCGCGTTCCCGTGCCACTGAGACCTGCCGACATGATCAAGCGTATTGCCCAAACCGCAGGCTTCACCGGCTTGTTGGCCGCCCTGCTGCTGACCCTGCTGCAAAGCCTGTGGGTCGCGCCATTGATTTTGCAGGCGGAGACTTTTGAAAAGGCTCCAGCCGTGGCCGAAGTGCCCCATGAACATGCCGCAGGGGCTGCTGCCCACACCCACGACGCCGAAGCCTGGGAACCGGAAGATGGCTGGCAGCGCGTGCTGTCGACCACCGGTGGCAACCTGGTCGTGGCGGTCGGGTTTGCGCTGATGCTCGCCGGCCTGTACACCCTGCGCGCACCCACCCGCACAGCTCAAGGGCTGCTGTGGGGCCTGGCCGGTTATGCCACCTTCGTACTCGCGCCGACCCTGGGCCTGCCGCCCGAGCTGCCGGGCACCGCCGCCGCTGATCTGGCGCAACGACAGATCTGGTGGATCGGCACCGCTGCGTCTACCGCTGCCGGCATTGCCTTGCTGGTGTTCGGTCGCGGCTGGGTGCTCAAAGTGCTGGGTGTGGCGATCCTTGCCGTGCCTCACGTGATCGGCGCTCCGCAGCCGGAAGTCCACGCCATGCTGGCCCCGGAGGCCCTCGAAGCCCAGTTCAAGATCGCATCGCAGTTGACCAATGTGGCGTTCTGGCTGGCCCTTGGCTTGATCAGTGCCTGGCTGTTTCGCCGTAACCGCGATGAACACTACGCGGCATGACCCTCGTCGTCGGCCTGGGTTGCCAGCGCGGCTGTGACGTGCGCACCCTGCTGGAGCTCCTTGATAGCGCCCTCGCCGAGAGTGGCATTGAACGCCAACGCATTACCGCGCTGGCGAGCATTGATCGCAAACAGGCTGAGCCAGGGTTGTTGGCCCTGGCCCGGTTGCTGAACCTGCCGTTGCAGTGTTTCAGCGCCGAAGAGCTGGCGGGCTATGAACATCGGCTGAGCCACAAATCAGCCGTCGCGTTCAGCCATAGCGGCTGTTACGGCATCGCCGAAAGCGCCGCGCTGGCCCTGGCCGAGCAACTCGCCCACGGCCCGGCCCGCCTGCTGATTACCCGCAGGAAAACCGCCCAGGCTACCTTTGCATTAGCCTGCGCCGGTTAAAATCCCGATAATTGCCGCTCTCGATCATGAGCAATCTTCATGCTCGCCCGTTTTACAACAGGAATTCCCCATGACCGTCTACTTCATCGGCGCAGGCCCCGGCGACCCGGAACTGATTACCGTCAAGGGCCAGCGGCTGATCCGCAGCTGCCCGGTGATCATCTACGCCGGCTCACTGGTACCTGCGGCGGTGCTCGAAGGTCATCAGGCACACCAGGTGGTCAACAGCGCCGAGCTGCACCTGGAACAGATCATCGACTTGATCAAGGCTGCCCATGCGCAAGGCCAGGATGTGGCACGCGTGCACTCCGGCGACCCGAGCCTGTATGGGGCGATTGGCGAGCAGATTCGCCATTTGCGTGAGCTGGGCATCCCCTTCCAGATCATTCCCGGCGTCACCGCAGTGGCGGCCTGCGCGGCGCTGCTGGAAACCGAGCTGACCCTGCCGGACATCGCCCAGAGCGTGATCCTGACCCGCTATGCCGATAAAACCAGCATGCCCGCCGGCGAGGACTTCGACAGCCTGGCCCGCCACGGCACGACCATGGCGATTCACCTGGGGGTCAACCACCTGGAGAAGATCGTCGCGGAGCTGCTGCCGCACTATGGCGCCGATTGCCCGATCGCCGTGGTGCACCGCGCGACCTGGCCGGATCAGGATTGGGTGGTGGGAACGTTGGCGGATATCGCCGAAAAAGTCGCGGCCAAGGGGTTTCGGCGTACCGCGTTGATTGTGGTGGGTCGAGTGCTGGCCAGTGACACGTTCAGCGAGTCGTCACTGTATCGGGCGGGGCATGCGCACCTGTACCGACCTTGAGTTTTCACCTCACAAACCTCAATCAAAACGCTGATTTAAATGAATAAATCCAATGAAAGTGTAGGAGCGAGCTTGCTCGCGAAAAACCTCAACGATAACGCGCGCTTCCTGAATCAACGCGGCGCCTGTGAGTTTTTCGCGAGCAAGCTCGCTCCTACAATATTGGGCAAGCCCCCTCCCACACTTAATCCTTTTTTAAGCATAAAAAAACGGCGCTCACGGGGCGCCGTTTTTTCGTCGCAGTGAACACCTTACTCAGTAGTAGGCGTTTTCTTTCTGCGTATGGTCGGTCACGTCACGTACACCCTTGAGCTCGGGAATGCGCTCGAGCAGGGTGCGCTCGATGCCTTCACGCAGGGTCACGTCCGCCTGGCCGCAGCCTTGGCAACCGCCGCCGAACTTCAATACGGCGATACCGTCATCCACCACATCGATCAGGCTCACCTGGCCGCCGTGGCTGGCCAGCCCCGGGTTGATCTCGGTTTGCAGGTAGTAGTTGATACGCTCATTGACCGGGCTGTCAGCGTTGACGTTCGGCACCTTGGCATTGGGCGCCTTGATGGTCAATTGGCCACCCATACGATCAGTGGCGTAGTCGACCACGGCATCGTCAAGGAAGGCTTCACTGAAGGCATCGATGTACGCGGTGAAGCTCTTGAGCCCCAATGCGGTGTCTTCAGGCTTCTCTTCCCCAGGCTTGCAGTAGGCAATGCACGTCTCGGCGTACTGGGTACCAGGCTGGGTAATAAAGACGCGGATACCGATACCCGGGGTGTTCTGCTTGGACAGCAGGTCAGCCAGGTAATCGTGGGCGGCGTCGGTAATGGTTATGGCAGTCATGGAAACTCCTCACAGGCTTGCCGGCAGTTTACGCCAAATTATTACGCAGGTACAAAGTCCGAGTGTTTTTGTCGGAAAAGCATCCCGGGGGCCGCGTCCTGCTGAGTCCTTCAGCAATACCTATCTATGTAGCACTTGCGAGAATGCACATCTCTCTAGCATGACATCGCGATCTTAATTGCTCACTCGCGAGGTTTTAATGAAGCCCACACTTTCCCGACTCATGTCCAAGAGCCCACCTGCGCGCCTGTCGGACCTCGATCACCTGCTGGACCATCTGGCGAGCCTGATCCAGGGCCCGACCCTTGAGAACGCGCTGAAGTCTTACTACTGCCCTCCAGCAGACTCGGCACTGGGCCGTGAATGCAAAGCCGCTGTTCGCGTGCTTAAAATCCTGGAAGAAGATGACGACTTCAAGGCGTTCCTCAGTGCAAAACCCTCGCCCAACCACTCTCCGCTCGGCGATTTCCCTTACGACTTTCTGTCCGACCTGCTCAGTACGTCGAAATCACCTATCCCTGACCCGGCGGAGGTGTTCGACATTGGCGGTCATCCGGTTGTGTTGCGCAAAGCGCCGCTCTACTGGGCCAACCAGATAGACATCCTGCTGGACGTCTACCGCAAAGTCGGCAACGGCGTCAAAAGCGACGGCTCAGTGCGCCTTGATCTGGTATTGGCCTATTACGCAATCATACCCGCCGCCCCAGCAACCCTGGCCCAGTGGAAAGCTGTGCAATATTACCTGCAGGAATATCGGGCGCTTTGCCAACTAGGTCACGATGGCCATGTCAGCGACCTGGAACACTTGCTAGGGCCTGAGGATGACAGAATCATCAAACAAGTCGTGCGCGACCTCGAGCGCGACAAGGCCCAGTCGTTGTTCGCACAAGTCGTCCCCCAGCGGTTGACCCCTGCGCAACAAGCAGCACTCGACACCACCCCCACCGTACTCCTGGAACAGATCCTCAATACCCCCGAAAACCTGGCATTGGGCCAATCCATCGCCGTGGCCCTGGACTGGTATGGCGCCAGCGATGGCCAAGCGTGCCTGCAAGCCGTCATGGTCAAACTGCTCTGGCGCGCACTCTGGCTGACGATCACGCCAGACGCCCATTCACTCAACGACAACGAACTCAAAGCGTTCATCCCCCCGGCGATCAACTATGGGTTCATTCGTCAGTCGCTGAACAAGGAGTATGAGCGCTCATTACACCTCAATGCCTCGACGGCGCGCCTGGCCGTCTGCGTGCTCAAGGCCAATATTCCCAGTGAAGTATGGGTCGAGGGCATTCCAGATGAATTGCCTTACGGCACCTCCAGCGCATGGGTCAACTTCAAAAGCGGATTTATCCTGGCCGAGTCGGTCGCCCCGGGCTCATCAAGGCATATGACGTTCGAGCAACTGCTCAATCTGCCAGGTGAGTTCCTTCGTGTGTATGCCGACGAACCAGCACAACAAACGCTGGTGGTTGCGGCAAAAATCCAACCGACGCTCAGTTGGGCAGTAAACACTGGCCTGCTGCCCGTAAGCCGGAACGGCCACTCCAGCAAAGATATCGAACATGCATTGGCTGCCCTGGAGCAGCATGAAAGCGAGACGGTGACGGCGACGCAAAACCTCGTACTGCAACCACCCAGTCGTTTTCGTTTCAACTCGGACACTGAGTATGACCAGGCTTTCAATGACTACCTGCGAACCCCAAGAGCGGCCTACAAAACCCTGATAACAGGCTTGCTGGCGCAGTTTGCGCCGTTATGGCCGGGCAATAGCGACCGTGACGAGATCACGGTGTATTCGTTACGCCAACCGCTGCATGACGTCCAGGTCGAGCATGAAAACAAGCACAACACTGACGCCGTTCGCGGACGCTCGGGGTTTATCCTGCGTCTGGCGAGGGCTGACCATCCGTACACCCTGCGCTACATCGAGGTATTTCCGAACGCCGGCATTGTTCGCGTGCGCGAAGACCTCAAAACGCTGTTGGTGGGCGGCGAGGTAAAAGTCGAACGTGTTGGCGGGGCCACCCGCTCAAGTCGAGGCAGCTTCAGAAAAGGTACCGAACTGCCATTCGACTGGAAAGCTTATAAAGACGCCGTGAAGCCTAAGCCCGACCAGACAGCCACCCTGATCGTCGAGCAAGTCGGGCAGGTGATGCCGGCGCTCATCGCATCCCAGGATGAGCAAGTGTCACAAGCCCCACCGCCGCTACCCCCTGCACAACCCCTGTCACGGGCCGCCAATTTCCGCCAATCCCCCAGGATTGAGGCACTGGCTGAGATGATCGCGCGTGAGTTGTTCTTTTGCGATGAAAAGACCCTGCTGGAGAAAACACGTAAAGCCTCACGGACCATGGATATCGGCCGTGACTTTCTTGAAGACATTTCTTACTGGGGAAAAATGTTCGTGCCGTTCTGGGGCTCCATCGACGACCTGGCCTCAGGCGATCCTCAACGTATCGAGTCAGGTGGGCTCGGCCTTTTTACCGATATCGTGTCGTTCGGTGTGCCCATCGGCAAGTACATTGCCGGCTGCACGCGCGTAGTGGTCCAGGCAGGCAAGGCCGGTATCCGCCTTGCGTTGCCGCACTTCACCGCACTGACCAGAAAGCTGATCACCGCCACGTTGCAGGAACTCAACCCCCTGGCTGCCGTGGCCGCGGTATTGAAGCTGGGGCGATTCGCCCTCATCAAACTCGGCACGGCAGCCCTGCGCCAGGCCAGCAAGGGGCTCGCGCAGTTGCGCGACGGGAGTGTCGCAGCCCGCCACATGATCTCCGTCGACCCGCGCATCTGGTCACCGGGCCAGGCCGGCGACCGCTTGTTTACGGTGGACGGTTTCCCCAACATCCCCATGCGCAATGTCGGCAGCCTGGAGGCACCGGACTATCGGCTGATTGACGCCGGCTCCAACCGCGTTTTCGGGCCACGCTTTCGCGAGCCGGTCACGGTTATCAGCAACACAAGCCCGCTGATCCGCAAGTACGCCGTGGACCCTCACTGGATTGCCGGGCTCAAGCCCGATTCCCGCGGGATCTTTTTCCGTGCGGAGTACAACCAACGGTTCATCTGCAATATCGATGACAGAGGCACGATCTCGGTGTATCAGGTGCGGGACAACTCCTACGGTTTTATCCAGGAGACCGCCGCTGGCGCCGACAACAGTTTTTCCGTGGTGCTGGTCAACCCCAGGAAAAACCGGGACCTGTCGATCACGCTATCGTCCGTGGAGCCGGGACACTGGTATTCGAGCCAGATCAAAGTCAGGGGTGGCGCTCCGGAAAAGCCCGACTTCGTCACGCCCCTGATCCTGACGAAATGGACGCAAACCAGTGAAAATGCCCTGAAAAAAACCATGGATGACTTTGTGAGGACCTACAACCTGCACCCCGACGCATTCAGGCAGTTTGTACATACCGGCGACAACCTGACGAGTCGTGGGCGCACGATGCCGGACCGAGCAGGCACCGCGCGCACGGAAGTCACCTTTGATCATCTGGAGAGTTGGCGCACGACCTCCCAGAAAAACCGCAACACGCTCACCCTGGAGGGATTCGCCGCCGACCACAACCTGGACCCGAGGGCCTTTGCAGAGTATGTAAACCTGGATGGCAGCTATCGGGCAGCCGGAAAGGTACTCGCCCGGCATGCCAGCGGCGGGCAGTTCACCCCGGTGAACCACACCCATCTGCAAGCGTGGCACACCCTCTACAACTCCAATAATTCAAGCTCTTCCATGGCCACCTTTGTTGAAGCAAACGATCTCAACCCGTTGATCTGGCGCACCTATGTCAACGACAACGGCAGCCTGACCCGTGCGGGAAGAGAAATGCGGGTTTTCGGCTCAGGAGACATCGTCGACGAGCAGATCGCCAGGAAACGCCCTGCCCCGCCCGAGCCCCGGCCGGGCGGTTCGAAGCGGCCGCGCCTGGAAAACGATACGCCCCCCTTACGGCGCCGATCCACGTCTATCACCGCTTCCTACGATCACAGAATCAACAATAACGCGCCGATCCTTCAGGACCCGAACGATGTCCGGCACAGCCTGACCCGGGAACTCGAAGGCGCACCCGAGAAAATCAAGATCACCGATGCCAATCATTTTTTTGATGAGTTCATGGGCCACCAACATATGGAGGTCAAGAGCGCTGCAACCAAAAGCATTCGCGACTGGATCGCCAGGGAAGGCAGTCACCATCGCACGCTGGATCGATTGCTTGAGGTCAAGAAGCTCGGTGAGGGCCCGGAACGGGGTCTGTCGGTGGTCGCCAGGACCGATATCAAACGCTTCGACGTCCTCGGCCCCTACACCGGCAAGTTGCACTTGAATAAGGTGTCGATGGATGCCGAGATAATGGAAAAAAGTAAAGAGGCCGTCGGTACTTATCTATTCAGGACAAACACCAACGGCGCGTTTATCAGCGGTCACGGCAACAGCAATATCCTTAGCCTGGTTAACGCGGTCAATGTACCGGGCATCCCCAACGTCGGTATCGAGAACGTGGGTTCCTTGCATGTAGGAAAGTACATGGTGTTCCTGCTCGCGTGGAGGGATATTCCTGCCGGGACGGAGTTGCTGATGGACTATGGGAAAGATTACTGGAAGTACATAAAGCCCTGAGACCGTCCCCCCCTTGCCCGTACAGCAGGTCACTCCGGCAGGCCCAGCGGGATTGTTCACCGCATCACTCCTTTTTCCCTGGGAAACCGTTGATTCCGGGGGCGCGTCAACTCTCACATCCAGCGCTTTGAAGGGATTCATGGCGCGCGACGCTCTCCCTGTCCCCTACATCAGCGTTCCTGAACACCTCACGAGGTTTTAATGAACCGTACCCTCTCCCAACTTCTGTCCAGAACCGCACCGAGGCGGCCATCGGACATTGATCATCTACTCGATTTCGTAACAAAACTGATGTTCGACGTTCCCGGCGCAACGGCGTCCACCGCCTATTATCGGCCCCCGGTGGACTCCGAATTAGGCCGCGAATGCAAAGACGCCTTTCGCGTTCTCGGCCTCCTTGAGGCCGATGAAGATTTCCTGGCGTTTGTGAATCAAACACCGAAAACCAACAACTCTCCACTCGGTGACTTCCCTTACGACTTTCTATCCCAACTGCTGAGTTCGAGCAGGTCGCCCATTCCCTCGCTGCCCGAAGTGTTCGACATCGGCGGCAAGCCGGTGGTGCTACGTCACGCCCCGCTGTATTTCGCCAACCAGATTGATGTGTTGCTGGCGATCCACCAAACCGTCGGGAACGGGATCAAAAGCGATGGCACCGTACGGGTGGATCTGGTCCTTGCGTATTACTCGATCACCCCCTTCACACCCACCACCGAGGCGCACTGGAAGGCCGTTGAAAATAACCTGCGAGAACATCGGGCGCTGTATGCCCTGGGGCATGATGGGCATGTCAGTGACCTGGAGCACTTGCTGGACCCCGAAGATGACAAGAGCATCCTGAGCGTCATACGGCAAATAGAGAGTGAGGCGCAACAGGCGCTGTTCGCCCGGGTAATGCCCAAACTGCTCACGCCTGCACAGCAAACCGACCTCGACAGCCGGCCCACTGTGCTGCTGGAGTGGATTCTCAGTCGGCCAAGGAATTTGGCGCTGGGCCAACGTATCGCCACGGCGCTGGACTGGTATGGCGCCGAAGACGGCGAAGAGTGCCCGAGCGAGGTCAAGGTAAAGCTTCTATTGCGGGCGCTCTGGTTGACGATCACGCCCGATCCCCACTCCTACAACGATAATGAACTCAAAGCGTTCATACCTCCTGCGGTCGACTACCGGCGGATTCGTCAATCATTAATCAAGGACTACCAACGCACACTGGCGCTGAGCCCGCACGCCGCGCGTCTCGCCATGTGTGTGGCCAAGGCAAACGTTGCCAGCGAAGTGTGGGTTGAGGACGTTCCTGACGATTTGCCCTATGGCACCTCCAGTGCGTGGGTCAACTTCAAAAGCGGTTTTATCCTGGCCGAGGCCATTGCTCCCGGATCGTCTCGGCACCTGACGTTCGAGCAATTGCTCAACCTGCCGGCCGAGCTTTTACGCGTGCATGCTGACAGCCCGAGGCAGCAGGCGCTGGTGGCGGCCGCCAAAGTCACACCGACGCTGACCTGGGCAGTGGAAAACGGCGTACTTCCCGTGAGCCGCTCAGGCTATTCGCGCGGCGACATCGAAAAGGCACTGCACGCGCTGGAGCAACACGAAAGCGAAATGAAGACCGCCGTGCAGAACCTTGTACTCAAGCCGCCCAGCCGCTTTCGTTTCGCCTCGGATGTCGAGTTTGATCGGGCATTTGGTGAGTACCTGGAAACCCCCCGTGCAGCTTACAAAACCCTGATCAAGGGGTTGCTTGCGCAGTATTTACCCTTGTGGCAAGGCAACATCGACTGCGATGAAGTAACGATCTATACCCTGAGAGAGCCCTTGCATGACACGCAGCTTGAACACGAAAACAAACGCAACACCGATGCCGTACGCGGGCGCGCCGGGTTTATCATCCGCATGGAATGCCCGCTGCTTCCCGGCCCTCCCAAGTACATCGAAATGTTCCCCGGCATCGGCGCCGTTCGCCTGCGTGATGACATCAAAAACCTGCTGACAGGCGGAGAAATCAAAGTTGAACGGGTGGGTTCCAGCACCCGACCGGGCCGAGGCAGCTTCAGGAAAGGCACCGAAGTACCCTTTGACTGGAATGCTTATCGCCACGCCGCAAGACCTGCCCTCGACCAGACCGCTACCTTGATCATCGAGCAACTCGGCCAGCCTCTGCCCGGCGTCATCACCGCCCCACCCACACAGCCGCCGAGCGCATCCGGCCAGCCGGCACAGGTGCAGTCGTTTGCCCCCAACACGCTGCACTCGACGCGTGCCGAGGCGCTGGCGAGCATGATCGCGCGCGAACTGTTCTTCTGCGATGAACAAACATTGCTCGAGCAAACCCGCAAAGCCACCAGAGAGATGGATATCAGCCGCGACTTTGTGGAAGACATTTCGTTTTGGGGAAAAATGTTTGTGCCGTTCTGGGGATCAATTGATGAGCTGAGCTCCGGCGATCCACAGCGAATCGAGTCTGGAAGCCTTGGTCTTTTCACCGACATCGTGTCCTTTGGTGTGCCTGTCGGCAAATACATTGCAGGGTGCACGCGGTGGGTGGTCCACGCCGGCCAGTCGGGTATCCGTCTCGCTTTACCTCATCTGTCCAGTTTGACCAAAAAGCTGGTCATTTCCATTTTTCAGGAACTCAACCCTCTGGCGGCAGTATCCGCGATACTCAAACTGGGACGCTTCGGCCTCATCAGCCTGGGCAGCATTGCGCTGCGGCATGCTCGCCTGGGCATTGCGCAGTTGCGTGACGGAGCGGTTGCGGCCCGCCATATGGTTTCAGTCGACCCGGCGGTATGGACGCCGCGTCAGGTCGGTGATCAATTGTTTACAGTGGATGGTTTTGCGAACATCCCCATGCGCAACGTCGGCACCCTTGACGCCCCCGACTACCGGCTGATCAACGCTGACTCCAATAGCGTATTCGGCCCACGCTTTCGCGAGCCTGTGACAGTCATCAGCAACAATAACCCGCTGATCAAACAATACGCGGTCAAGCCACACTTGATCAGTGGCCTCAAGCCAGACATCCGCGGTGTGTTTTTCCGACCAGAATACAACCAGAAGTTTATCTGCAACGTCGATCACAAAGGCCGCATTGCGGTATACCAGATCAGAGAGCAGGGCTACGGTTACCTGGAGGAGATTGCAGAAGGCACGCAGAACAGTTTTTCGGTGGCCCTGGTAAACCGGCGCAACAACCTGACCCTGCCTGTCAATCTGACGTCGGTGAAATCTGGGCACTGGTACTCGGTCAGATTGCAAGGCGGGGCGCCAGACAAGGACAGCATCATCCCACCATCAGTGCTGACCAAATGGTCCGAAGAAAGTGAAAATACGCTGAATCGCGCGATGCGTGCATTCGAAAGAAAACACAAGCTGGACCCCTCTGTATTTCGACAATTCGTTCACGCTTCAGACCACTTGACACCCCTTGGGCGCAAGGTCCTCGACCGTGCAACCCATGCTCGCACGGAGGTGACCTACACCGACACAGAAAGCTGGCGCGCGCTGTCGCAAACAGAACGTAATGCACTGACCCTTTCAGGGTTCTGTGCCCAACGCAACCTGGACCCCAGACTCTTTGGCGAGTACATAAACCTGCAGGGTGTCTATAGCGCTCATGGAAAAGTCTTCGCCAAAAACGCCAAAAACGAGTCGTTCAACCTGCTGACCTACAAACACTTGAACGACTGGAACAACCTTCGAAACTCCAGGGACCTGAAGCCTTTGATGACGACGTTTGTCGAACAGCATGACCTCAACCCAGTGCAATGGAGTATCTATGTCAAAGAGAACGGCAGCCTGACCAGGGCTGGTAAAAACCTACTGCAGCTCTGGCCCAACACGCCGTCAGGGCCGTTGATCGCGCGCAAAGGTTCGCTACTTATCGACGGGCCAGGCAGTCCGAAGCGCCCGCGTACCGAAGACCCGGAAATAGCCGGCCAACTCCCCTCGACATCAGTTGCCCCGTCCTACGGTCATCAGATCAACAACAATGCTGCGATTCTCCAGGACCCCAACAACGTCGAACTCAGCTTGACGAGTCGTCTGGAAGGGCCGGTTGAAAACATCGAAATCGTTGCCGACCACAACCTGTTCAACAGCTTGCCTGCCCCGCGCCGTATGAAAGTGCGCAATGCGGTGACCAAGAGTATCCAGCAATGGGTCACCGAAGAAGGCCGGCATCATGACAGGCTCGACCGTACCCTGCAGGTGGCGAAGTTACCCTACGGCCCGGAACGAGGCCTCTCGGTAGTCGCCAGGGTGGACATTGAACCCTTTGAGGTCATTGGGCCCTATACCGGCAAACTGCATGTCAACCGGCACTCGCTGAATGAAGAAATAGTGGCGAAAGGTAAAGAGGGAGCGACAGCCGTCAGCACTTTTTTATTCGAGACGGCCACCCAGGGTGCGACCCTCAGCGGCCACGGCAACAGCAATGTGCTGAGCCTGATCAACGCGACCCGCGTGCCTAATGCTGTAAGCCAGGGGATCGAAAACGTAAGGTCCGTGAGGGTCGGCAACTATATGATTTTTCTCGTCGCCTCGAAGAAAATTCCTGCCGGGACAGAGTTGCTGATGGACTACGGCAAACACTACTGGAAATACATCGGCCAGTGATCCAGCGCCGCGCCAGCCACAACCGATTAGCCGACCGTATCAATAAACGTAGCTACAGGTTCTCATACCGGTTCATGTCCAATACGCCCTCTTCCTCGGGCGTGGTTTCGTGGATGTACCGTGACAGGTCGTGGAAGTAGTTCCAGAACTGCGGATGGCTGCGGCGCACGCCCCAGCGATCGACAATTTTCTCGAAGCGTTTGGCGCTCTTGGCCTGCTCCATCTGCGCCACAAACTCCGGCACTTGCTGGGTGGGAATGTTGAACATGAAGTTCGGGTAACTGCTCAATACGCCCGGGTAGATAGTCACAGTGTCCAGCCCCGGTTGATAGCGGTAGGCCTCGCCCAACAGAAACGCTACGTTACTGTGAGCCCGGTTGCGCAGCATGCTGTAGAACACCCGTTCGCCGCTGGGCGTTTCAATGCGCAGCATGGTGGCTTCAGGCAGTTGCTCGATAACCTTGAGACCCGCCGCCGGGCGCGATGTCAGGCGGCTCAGCGCCTGCTCCGCGTCCTGCAGGGCCGATGCGATACCGTCACGCGAGCAAAAGGCGCCGGCGCAGCGGTTGATCGGGTCCGGGCTGGCATTGAGGTTGCCGTAGCGGGCCAACAATTGGTTGGCGAAGTCGCGTTTCGGATCGGTTTCGTTGAGGTGCAAGCCGCTTGGCTTGTCGTCATCGATGGCTTCGTAGTCCAGCCACAGCTTGAGCTTGCCGCTGTTCTGGTACCAGTCATCGAGGAAATCCTCGCGGGTATCGGCCGGCATCAGGCGCAGGAAGTTCTGCTCGGCGCCGTTGCGGATCAGGTCAAAGTACAAGCGTGTCTGGGCCTGGTGCGACACATTGCCGAACACGTCGAAATTCACCGCCAACTGGTAATAGGTGCGCTCCAGCAGCGGATAGTCGAACAGCCACATTGTCTGCGGCACTGCGCCGATCAGGCCCTTGTTCACCGAGGCGCTGTCGAAATGGCGAAAGATGCTCAGCAAGGCGTTGTCATTGCCCGCCCATAGGGTCGACCAGCCTGGCGCCGGCAGGTCCGCATAGTTGTCACGGCGCAGGGCTTCGTATTGATTGCGCTTGTCGCGATAAGCCAACCACAGGTTCAGCACGCTGCCCACGTCATCGTTCTGCCCGGGCATGGCCAACAGCGGCGTGGCCTGGCCGCGATAGCGGGCGTCGGTGATGTACAGGTCGTGGTCCGGGTCCTGGAACAGGGTCCAGAAGTTGTCGCGAATTACGTCGGTCGCGATCTGCCCACGACACACCGGCCCGCGGATGAACGTGCGCACGAAGTACTCGGCATTATCCAGCATGAACTGGTAGCGGGCCTTGGCCGGGATCGCTTCGAAGGTGGCGAACGGGTTGGCACGGCTGCCGGGGCCATAGCCCGGAAGGGCTGTCACTTGCCAGTCACCGGCGTAGAACAGCGCCTTGATACGCGCCATTTTCGCGGCGCTGAACGGGTAAGTAATATGAGTTTTATGCACGATCACGCCCTGCACCGGCCACAGTCGGTAGTACACCTGGGTGCCGGGGTCGTCGTTGGGGCGCCGCGTGGCGATCAGATCGATAGGCTGGCCGCTCGGCGTGCGTGAGCGAACCCACTGGAAATAATGCCCCGGTTCACCGTTTTCGAAATAGAGGTGGGCGAGGAACAAATGCTCGAACAACCAGCGTGCCACCAGGCTTTCACGAGCGCCCGGCTGGTTGAACAGGTTTTCCCACTGCTGTACCTGCAGGGCTTCCCTGGCACTGGGGGCCAGGCCTTGCTCGTCGATCGGCGCACCGGAGGCCAGCCAGCGTTGCAGCGTCTGGTATTGCTGGTCGGTCAGGCCGGTGACCGCCAGCGGCATGCCTTCCCTGGGGTGACTACCGGCGTAGGCACTGAACTCACCCGGGGTCGCGCACATATTGGCGCGGTTCAAGCCCAGCACAATCTCGTCGGGAAGCTTGGCATTGGGTTGCAGCGGCGCGTTATGGCCCAGCTCCAGCAGGCGCGCCATCAAGGCGGCCTGGCTGCCCTGGGCATCCAGCACTGAATAGAAGCCCTTCTGCTGCCAGGCCTGTTTGCCGAACGCGTCATAAAACAAGCGCGTGGTCGGCGTGGCGGTGCTGCGCTCGCCGTCATACACCGGCATCTTGCTCGCGCCCCGCGTCGCACCCTCGGCACTGCCCAGGTTGAGCTGGCAGGCAGAGTCGTAGCAGGCATGGCACGCCACGCACTTCTCGGTGAAAATCGGTTGGATGTCGCGGGTATAGGAAATCGTCGAAGCGGGGTGATTTACCGGCACAGCCTCTGCCTGCACGGTACTGGCCATCAAAGCCAGAACGGCGCTGACAATTAAACGAAGTGACATGTATCCGGTCCCGATTCAAGGCGTGCAGTGAAAGTGGCGATGATTCTACCTAGCCATGACTGCCTGCAACATGAGCGATATTCATGCAGAACCCATCGTGCTTAAATCCGGCACAGGTTTGTTATCATTCACGCCCCCCGAAATGCCTGACCAGAGTAGTCCCATGTCCGATCGTAGCGTTCGTCTGCAAGCCCTTCACCACGCCCTCAAGGAACGTATCCTGATCCTGGACGGTGGCATGGGCACGATGATCCAGAGCTATAAGCTCGAGGAACAGGACTACCGTGGCAAACGCTTCGCCGACTGGCCGAGCGACGTCAAGGGTAATAACGACCTGCTGGTGCTCACCCGCCCGGATGTGATCGGCGGGATCGAAAAGGCCTACCTGGATGCCGGTGCGGACATTCTCGAAACCAACACCTTCAACGCCACCCGCATTTCCATGGCCGACTACGGCATGGAAGAACTGGCCTACGAACTGAACGTAGAAGGCGCACGCCTTGCGCGCAAGATCGCCGACGCCAAGACCCTCGATAACCCGGCCAAGCCGCGCTTCGTCGCCGGCGTGCTCGGCCCCACCAGCCGCACCTGCTCGCTGTCGCCGGACGTGAACAACCCCGGCTACCGCAACGTGACCTTCGATGAACTGGTGGAAAACTACACCGAGGCCACCAAGGGCCTGATCGAAGGCGGCGCCGACCTGATCCTGATCGAAACCATCTTCGATACGCTCAACGCCAAGGCCGCGATCTTCGCCGTGCAAGGCGTGTTCGAGGAACTGGGCGTCGAACTGCCGATCATGATCTCCGGCACCATCACCGATGCCTCCGGCCGCACCCTGTCGGGCCAGACCACCGAAGCGTTCTGGAACTCCGTGGCCCACGCCAAGCCGATTTCGGTGGGCCTGAACTGCGCCCTCGGTGCCAGCGAACTGCGTCCCTACCTGGAAGAGTTGTCGAACAAGGCCAACACCCACGTGTCCGCCCACCCGAACGCCGGTCTGCCCAATGAATTCGGCGAGTACGACGAACTGCCTTCGGAAACCGCCAAGGTCATCGAAGAATTCGCCCAGAGCGGCTTCCTGAATATCGTCGGCGGCTGCTGCGGCACCACGCCGGGCCATATCGAAGCCATCGCCAAGGCCGTGGCCGGTTACGCACCACGGCCGATCCCGGACATTCCCAAGGCCTGCCGCCTGTCCGGCCTGGAGCCTTTCACCATTGATCGCAGTTCGCTGTTCGTCAACGTCGGCGAGCGCACCAACATCACCGGCTCAGCCAAGTTCGCGCGCCTGATCCGTGAAGACAACTACACCGAAGCCCTCGAAGTCGCCCTGCAGCAGGTAGAAGCCGGCGCCCAGGTGATCGACATCAACATGGACGAGGGCATGCTCGATTCGAAGAAGGCCATGGTGACCTTCCTCAATCTGATTGCCGGCGAGCCGGACATCTCCCGCGTGCCGATCATGATCGACTCCTCCAAGTGGGAAGTGATCGAAGCCGGCCTCAAGTGCATCCAGGGCAAGGGCATCGTCAACTCCATCAGCATGAAGGAAGGCGTCGAGCAGTTCATTCACCACGCCAAACTGTGCAAGCGCTATGGCGCCGCCGTGGTGGTGATGGCGTTCGACGAAGCCGGCCAGGCCGACACCGAGGCGCGCAAGAAAGAAATCTGCAAGCGCTCCTACGACATCCTGGTCAATGAAGTCGGCTTCCCGCCGGAAGACATCATCTTCGACCCGAATATCTTCGCCGTCGCCACCGGCATCGAGGAGCACAACAACTATGCCGTCGATTTCATCAACGCCTGTGCCTATATCCGTGACGAGCTGCCGTATGCGCTGACCTCCGGTGGCGTGTCCAACGTGTCGTTCTCGTTCCGGGGCAACAACCCGGTGCGCGAGGCGATCCACTCGGTGTTCCTGCTGTATGCGATCCGCAACGGCCTGACCATGGGCATCGTCAACGCCGGCCAGTTGGAGATCTACGACCAGATCCCGGCCGAGTTGCGCGACGCGGTGGAAGACGTGGTGCTCAACCGCACCCCGGACGGCACCGACGCCCTGTTGGCGATTGCCGACAAGTACAAGGGCGACGGCAGTGTCAAGGAAGCCGAGACCGAAGAGTGGCGCGGCTGGGACGTCAACAAGCGCCTGGAACATGCGCTGGTCAAGGGCATCACCACCCATATCGTCGAAGACACCGAAGAGTCGCGCCTGTCGTTCGCGCGCCCGATCGAAGTGATCGAAGGCCCGCTGATGTCGGGCATGAACATCGTTGGCGACCTGTTCGGCGCCGGCAAGATGTTCCTGCCACAAGTGGTGAAATCGGCCCGGGTGATGAAACAGGCCGTGGCGCACCTGATCCCGTTCATCGAGCTGGAGAAAGGCGACAAGCCGGAAGCCAAGGGCAAGATCCTGATGGCCACGGTCAAGGGCGACGTGCATGACATCGGCAAGAACATCGTCGGCGTGGTACTCGGGTGCAACGGCTATGACATCGTCGACCTCGGCGTGATGGTGCCGGCGGAGAAGATCCTGCAGGTTGCCAAAGAGCAGAAGTGCGACATTATCGGCCTGTCCGGCCTGATCACGCCGTCCCTGGATGAGATGGTGCACGTGGCCCGTGAGATGCAGCGCCAGGACTTCCACCTGCCGCTGATGATCGGTGGCGCCACCACCTCCAAGGCGCATACGGCGGTGAAGATCGAGCCCAAGTACAGCAATGACGCGGTGATCTACGTCACCGACGCCTCCCGTGCCGTGGGCGTGGCCACCCAGTTGCTGTCCAAGGAACTGAAGGCCGGTTTCGTCGAGAAGACCCGCCTGGAATACATCGACGTGCGCGAGCGCACCTCCAACCGCAGCGCCCGCACCGAGCGCCTGAGCTACCCGGCGGCCATCGCCAAGAAGCCGCAGTTCGACTGGAGCAGCTACACCCCGGTGGTGCCGACCTTTACCGGCGCCAAAGTGCTGGACAATATCGACCTCAATGTCCTGGCCGAGTACATCGACTGGACACCGTTCTTCATCTCCTGGGACCTGGCCGGCAAATTCCCGCGCATTCTTGACGACGAAGTGGTGGGTGAAGCCGCCACCGCGCTGTACGCCGACGCCCGGGAAATGCTCAGGAAGCTGATCGATGAAAAACTCATCAGCGCCCGCGCGGTGTTCGGCTTCTGGCCGACCAACCAGGTGCAGGACGATGATCTGGAAGTCTACGGTGACGACGGCCAGCCGATTGCCAAATTGCATCACCTGCGCCAGCAGATCATCAAGACCGACGGCAAGCCGAACTTCTCCCTGGCCGACTTCGTCGCGCCTAAAGACAGTGGCGTGACCGACTACATCGGTGGCTTTATCACCACCGCCGGCATCGGCGCCGAGGAAGTGGCCAAGGCCTACCAGGACGCCGGCGACGACTACAACTCGATCATGGTCAAGGCCCTCGCCGACCGCCTCGCCGAAGCCTGCGCCGAATGGCTGCACCAGCAAGTGCGCAAGCATTATTGGGGCTACGCCAGGGACGAGCAACTGGACAACGACGCGCTGATCAAGGAGCAGTACAGCGGCATCCGCCCTGCCCCCGGCTACCCGGCGTGCCCGGATCACACTGAAAAAGCCCAGTTGTTCCAACTGCTCGACCCTGAGGCCCGTGAAATGCAGGCCGGCCGCAGCGGCGTATTCCTCACCGAGCACTACGCGATGTTCCCGGCGGCGGCGGTCAGCGGCTGGTACTTTGCCCACCCGCAGGCGCAGTACTTTGCGGTGGGCAAGGTCGACAAGGATCAGGTTGCCAGCTACACCGCACGCAAAGGCCAGGACCTCAGCGTGACGGAGCGCTGGCTGGCGCCGAACCTGGGCTATGACAACTGACGGCCTGCCCGGCTCGTCACTGCCGTGACGACGGACCCGGCTGTGGCGACGCCGGGCCTGACTGTGGTAACGCCGGGCCTGCCGCCTGCAACGCCTCGACCTCCCTGCGCGACAAATCCAGCAGCCGCTGCACCCGTGCGCTACTTCGCTCAACCTCCAGCTGGGTGATTGCCGCGTCGTAGCGCGCCTGGAGGTCGGTACCCGGCAGCCTGCCAACATATTCGTCCTCCACACCCTCATGGCGTGCGGCAGCTTCGTTGCTCAGGGTCTGAAACTCATCGGGGTAGCGTTCCTCCAGGTATTTGGCCCAATAGTCGCGGGCAACCAGGCTTTCATAGAACGCATCCGACGCTTCGGCCGCAAGCACCCGGGCACGGGTATCGATCACCAACTGCCCGCTGATCGGTCGACCAAATGCCATATGCTTGGGTTGACCCGGCAGCTCAAGCCCGTCGGGCCAGCCACGCGTCATGCCGATCCGGTATTGCAGCCTCACTTCGGCTCGGTCCCGCCCTACGGCATTGGTCTCGGCCAATCCATCGACCTGGTCCAGCCGGAACAATTGCCGGGACAGTTGCAGCAGACGTTGGCCCCTTGTCTGCAAATCGAGCGTCGCAACCCCGCTCAGCACATCCGATTCGAACACCAGCACTTCCATTGAGCTGAACGTGAGAATGCGTCCGTCGATACAGGTGCCGTGGGTTTCAGAGGCCACGAACAACAGCTCTCGCATCTGCGCATCGCCGGCAGCCGCGTCAATCACAGTCCATACCCGCCGGGTCAGGTCAGCCGCCACATACCGGTACTCATCGGTATCGCGCAGTCGTTCGAGCAGATGGAAAAACCGCTCATGCCCCGGTTCATCGACCAATTGCTGCCACAACTGCCGCCTGGAGACGGCCAGGTCCTGCGGCGAGTGCTCCAGCCACGACGCCAATACCGTCTCCCCCGTATCCCCGACTGGATCAAGAATGACTTCCAGCGGTTCGTAAGCATCGCCTTCGTCATCCTCACTGCGAGAACCCAGGCCGTCCTCATCGAACCCTGCAATCGATCCGTCGATCTCGCTCCTGCTCCACCCCATCACAGCCCCTGTGCCATACCCCCTTAGCAGTTCGAAACTTTCACGTGAAAGGGACTCGTTTTCGGACAGGTCGGTGCCCTGTACCAGTACGTCGTGGCTGCCATCGAGCAATTCCTCGGGAAATGTTTCCAGGTCGTTGCCGCACAGGTTCAGCGTGCGCAGACTCGGCGTGTTCAATGCGCCGCCTGGCCAGTTTGCAAGGCTATTGTAGCTAAGGTCCAGGTGCTCAAGCCGAGTGAAGGCCTGGGTGCTGAACTCACGCAGGTCATTTCTGGACAGGTCCAACCGGCGCAAGTGATCGCCCCCCAATTGGCGATACAAAGGCTGAGGATCGCTGATGGCATTGGAAGCCAGTTCCAGCTCCTCGAGCTGAGTCATGCGCGCCACCGCTTCAGGAACGGCGCCAAGGCTATTACCACTGAGCATCAGTTTGCGCAACGCGGGAAAACTATGCAGAAAACCTTCGGCGCCCGACACGGTGCACTGCACACCGGTTAAATTCAGCGTATGCACATTATTGAACTGCACCGTGAGTTCGGGCAGGTCACGGGCTTGCAGGCCGTGCAGGCTCAGCGCATAACCGTCCTCGGCTGAAACACCGGTTTGCCAGCACTCAACAATATTGAGCGCGATCCGTCGACGCTGGTCAGCCACCTGGCTGAAGTCTGCGAGATCGGTATCGGGCAATTCGCATTTATACAGCCAGCCGTTCAACTGGCGCGTCACAGACGTGTATTCCTCGTGCCAGGCAGTCAACAGGCTATCGATCTGTGAGTCACTCATGCCTCCCTCGCGCAGTTTCTCGATCCATTGCTGCGCGCTTTGTTCACTTACCGATGGGCTGATCTGCTGCAGTCGTGGGACAAACCCTTCAGCCCCTTCGGCCACTGCAATCGGCTCGGGCAATGGCAACAGATAACGGGCCATCGTCATGGCCGTTTCCCGCGGGGGAAATACCTGCGGTATATTTTGCGCTTCAAAACCTGCCAGTGCGCCCGCCGGTAAACCCTGGGCGCTCTCGACCCGCTGGCGCGCAGCCGCCAGCGCAGCCTCACCCGAGGTACTGAAGGGGTTACCCGACAGGTTGGTTTTCATCAGAATCGTTTCGTTGGCCAACACCTGAGGCGGCAAGGTCACCAGCCCATTGTCCCGCAGGTCCAGCCAAGCCAATTGCGGCAGACTCTCTGCGCCAATCGGCCAGGTCTGCAAGCTTGAACCGCGCATATTCAGCGCCTTGAGCTGCCTCAACGCGCTCACATCGATCCCTTCGAGCGGCGTGTTGCTACGGCTCAAATCCAGCAGTTCCAGGCTGCCCAGATCACTGAGTTGTGCCTGCAGTGCAGGCATCGCGAGGCTGTTATTAGCCAGGTCGAGCCGGGTCAAGCCGGGAAGATCGCCAGCACCAATGGGTATTTCAGTCAAGCCAACCCCGTTGAGTTCGAGGGATTGCACACCGCTGAATGTACCGATGAACGCGCGCGTCTGCTCGGGCGTTTCCCCCACCCAGCCCATGCGTAACGTGCGTACATGAGCAAAACTGGCTGCCGGTAACTGGGGCAGCTCAACGCTGCTCACTTGCCCCCCAGAGCTCATCACTGGATACACCGGTCCTGGTAATTCGAGTACTGACGCCTTGCCCACTATGCCATATCGCTCACCCACCGCCTCCCACCAATTGGCTTCAAGCTCGGTCACCACATGAGCACTGGGTCCCACCTGCCATGGCCTGGACCGTAACCTCAACTGCCGCACAGTGTTGACAGGCGGGTAGTAGAACGACTCAAAAAGGCTGGCGTACTGATCGCTTATGCCGTCAATCAGGGCCACCCGTGCCTCTGGGGTCTGCGCGGCGGCCATTATTTTTTCATTCAGTGCGTCAGCCAAAACCCTATTGCCACTCAGGGAGGCCAACTCTCCCTTGGCATAGCCACTGACCATCTGGTGCAAATCGACCAGGTGCCCGAGCTCGCGATAAGCGCTGGCATACTCAAAGGCCGGTCGGAAGGTTTCGCGGGTGAACTTCGACCAGTCCATCGACAGCCCCGCCCACAGTCGCTCATGCCCGCTATACAGCGTGTCAGGCAGCGCGCTAATTGCGGTACGGCTCAAATCGAGACGCTCCAGATGAGGCAGGTTCTCGACATTGGTCGGCCAGTGGGAAAGGCCTATAGGTGCGTCAATTTTCAGCCGGCGCAACTGCGTCAACGCGGACACGTCAAGGGGTTTGAGTGCATCCATGGAGAAGCCGCGATAATCGATATGCAACGCCTCCAGCGAAGTCAGGGTATTGAGCCTCGAGAGAAACTCCGGCGCCAGGTGCTCCGCTCCCGAGCCGAACGTCAAGCTTTTGAGACCGGTCATCCTGGAGACCGCAGGGGGCAGTGTCGTCAGCGACAATCGGGGCGTCTGGGAGAACGCCCCCCAAAATTGGGACGTATCGCCAATCGACAGCGTCTGCACTTCAGGAAAACGCACCAGGAAAGCGTCAATCGCAGCATCGTTCATCGTCCTTCCGAGTACCGTCAAATCACGAATATGGGAAAAATCGGTCGTCAAGGGCGGCAGATGCTCTTCGATATAGAGCTGCAAGCGATCGGCGCCAGCCACCTTTCCTGCCAACGGCTCCATCCGCCAGGCCTCCTTCAACTGATGTGCCAAGCGGGCTTTTTCATTGAAGAGGGCAGTGCCGGCAGCCGTGCCGCCCTGGGTACCGACCCACCCGTCGAGTGTCGACACCAGCGTGGTGTATTCACGCTCACGGGTTTGCAGATAGTTGAAGATTGTCCTGTTGTCCTTGCCCTGCGCTCGCAGGCGGCGGATATAGTCCGCGGCCGGCTCATCGCTCAAGCCATACAGCGCTTGCACGCGTGACTCAAGGCTCGGGCCCAGGCCCGCACCTCGTCCGCTGGCGTAATAGCCCAGCAACTTGTCCTTGACCCGTACGGGTGGTTTGAACCCTTTGCGCTGCGGCTCGAGCAGCCGTACTGTCTGGTTACGATAAAGGTCTGCGGACTCGATGATCTTGTCGCGCAGCAGCGCGTTTTGACTCACATCCGGCACACCCAGGCCCTGACGCACCTCATCGGGCATGGCATGCATGAGCGAGGCATAAAAGTTATCGCCCTGGGTGGGCAGGCTGTTGAGTTCTTCCCCACGCTCATTGAGCGCCTGGAAGCGCGGGCCTTTTTTCACCAGATACTTCTTGCTTCGGGCCGTATCACTGCCGATGCTGTCCAGTAACACGCCACTGTCAGTGTCTTCGCGTACTTCCAGGCGCAAGGTGTCCGGCCAACCGGGCAGTTTCTCGAGGGTGTGCAATGCCAGCCGACGGCTGTCCGCCGAGGCCATGGTTTCGCTGCGTAAACCGGCATACGCCCGCGTCTGTCGCCCTTGAAGCGCGTACCAGCGCGCCTCTTCGAGCATGGCCAAAGGCGCCCGGCGCGTCGCTTCCAGACGTTTGAGGTCAAGCGCGGAAGCGTGAGCCAGGGTGTCCTCGGCGGCAGCTTCGCTGAGCCCGGGACAGATACGTTGCAGCAGTTTGACCTGGCTGCCCGGCGGCTCGGTTCCCGCGTAAATACTGTCAAAAATATCCGGTTTGCGTGCCTGGGCATACTCGGCGATTTGCTTGCTGAACTCCTGTGGCCGCAGATCACGTACGCGAGCACCTTCGCCGCCCAGCAGACGGGTCACCTGAGCCTCATCCAGCGCGGCCAGAATCACCGAGGGCAGTTTCCCGCCCAGTACATCGGCGCGGGTGATCTGGATCGGCGCCTGCGCAACCGCTCCACGCGCCAAGCGACCAGAACCGTATTTCACCGAGTTGCCAACGAGTTCAGGCCCTTCGAATACCTCCAGTACCCGAGTCCTCGGCCAACGAGGCATCTCGGTGACCAGAGGCAGTGCAAATAAATAATGGTCGTCGATCGGTTGGCTGCCCCGCAACTGCGCGATCACCTGCGAACTGCCTGCGTCGGCCTTGAACAGACGCATGGCGTCCAGCAGTTCCGGCGGCGGAGCCGCGAGGTCCGTGTGCATCTTACGCAAAGCACTGTCGCTCACCCCGCTGACATCCGCGACCTTGAGCAACTCAGCATCGGAAAACGCTTCGGTTTCATGGCCCATGCGCCGCAACAGCGTCAGGCGATCCCACTCGGCAGGTCGCTCAAGGGTATGACGCCAAGCGCCCCGGGCGTTGCTTTGCAGAACCGGCTGGTACACCTCGGAGTTGGTTGGGTGCTTGATCCGCCACTGCTTGATCGACTCATCGAAAACCTGCTCATAAGCCTGACCGTCCTGGCGAACATAGGTCTTGCCATTGAGCGTGTATTGGCCCATCGCGTTGGGCCCTGACGCCGCCTCCAGCGTCACGGGGCTTTCATAGCCGGTCAAATCCGGCTTCCACAGGCGCATCTCACCATTGGGCAGGGTCACGGGACTGAGGTTTTCGATGACCGGTTCAGCCTTGACAGCCCGGAATTTGCTCACCGCCACTCCCACACCGGCCATGACGGCGATCTGGGCGAGATTTTCCGCCACATCCACCAGATGCGCCTTGGCCGCCCGTTTATCACCCTCGGCCCAGTCGGCCACACCTTCGATGGTCTCCGAGAGCAATTGCTCAGCCATCACTGCCAGCATGACTTCACCCAACACGGGCACGAACATGGAGACTGCGTTGAGCGCCAGCATGCCGATTTCGAACAGGTGCGCCAGCTTGGCCTCGCGCGCCTTTGCATCCACGTCAGCGGTGGGCACTGCATGGGCACGGGCGTCGGCCAGGACCTTGTCACGGTGCTTTTCGTACAGGAAGGGCCAAAGGTCGAGCAGCCCGGAAAAGGTGCCTGTACCGCGGTAAGGCATCAAGTTACCGGGCGCCAGGTAAGGGTCGCTTACCGACTCCATCTTCGCCGGCTTTTCAGGGGGCAGCTCTCTGATACGGGTGATCGGCGATAGCCCGAACACGAACTCCACGACCGATCGCCAAGGCGAGGTCAACGGGCCACTGGGAGAATCGGCAGACTTTTGCGTGAACTGGCTGAAATAGTAGGGCCTCTGATCATAGGGCAGGAACTGGCTGAAGAACTTCTGGTATGCCGTTGGCGCGGGGTCATCGGCCGCCATGCCCGCACGGTCAGTGAACTGGCGTTTGCACTCGTCGCGCATTTGTTGGCGGGAGGTATAGCGTTTGAGTGGGTGATCCGGGTGATTGGGGACGTAGAGGATCAACTCGTCGCTGTAGCGGTCACCGATTGAAAAATAGACGCAGCCCGTCAGCCTTTTTTTCATCAGGCTCATGTCGAGAAGCCAGACCCGCTTATTGCCGAGCGTGGGGTAAACGTTACCGTTGATCACCGACAGGATCATGGTGTAATCCGCAGGCTCGATATCTCCATTGACCACGGCGCTTTCAGCGGCGGCCTTCATGGCCGCTTTCTGGCTGGCGATGAAGTGTTGCTCAAGAGGCGGTTGAGGGCGCGTGTCGACCGGTGCGAAGAACGACTTCAGGTAAGTCTGATACTGCGCGCCGATATCAAGGCTGCGGCACAGGGTCATGAATTGGCTGACCGTCAGGCTCACGGTGGCCGGCTCAAAGGTGCCAGGCGTGGCGGTCTCCAGCACAAACGTTGAGTTCTTGTGGTAAGCGCCAGGTTTGCATTCCCAGGCCTCGAAATTGTGTTGAGCCGCCTGCAGCATCGACAGTTTCAGGACCTCGAACGAGGTGAGCTCCACTTCAGCGACACTGATCTCCAGTGGCTTGCGCAGGCACAGGAAGGTCTTGTCGACATCGGCCTGCACCTGGTACTGGTCTTTCAACGCCTTGAGCAGCAAAGGCCTGGCGAATGCGTCGACGTCCTTGAACGTCGCCATGGTGGTGTCCAATTGGACCTGGGCGATAGCGCTGGCTATGACGCTGGCGTTGACGCTGTTGCGCTGTGCGGGCGTGGCGTCCGTGTACCACTGCGGCACTGCCGCGACGGTGTCTTTAAGCGCCGACCGGCGCGCAGGTGTTGCCTCGACCAGCCATTGGGGCACGGCCTTTTCGAGAAAGTCGCCGTGAATGCTCTGCGTCGCTGCGAGCGGCTTGGCAACGGCGGAACCAGGGGATGAATCCGGCATGGTGTCACTCCTTTGAAATGGAATGACAGAACATCACGGGGCTCAAGGTGCCAGGTGGTGCATATATGGTCGGCACCGCACGCGAGCGGTCGCAACATCGGCCCTGCTCGCGGTATCCGAATACCGCACCGGCAATGGCGAAAGTCGATTTCCTAATGGTGTCTCCATCATCGACCTCAGGACAGGAAAGGACTTTGCCATGCCCCCTCCAAACACCCCCACGCCTCTGAGCCAATTACCTGCCCAGGCAGTCCATCAACGTTTCGCCACACGCCCGGCCTTGTACTCAGTGGTCTTCAATGCGCTGCGCAGCCGCATTCTGGAGCGCTACCCCTCCCTGGAGCTGGACTTGCTCAGGGTCAAGCTGGCCAGTCCAACCCCCTCCGGCACTTATACCTACCGACCGCTGATGGAGGTCGCTATCGCGCAGGTACTGGACCCGCAGCTGCTTGACTGGCGCTCAAAACGCGAGCTGCCGTACTACTTGACGCAACTGCCACCGGCAATCCTCAAGCCGGCAGCGCTGCCCCTCATCGACATGCAGGTCATCGCAGGCATCATCGACCAAGTGCGAGCTTCGCTCTACCTGCATTTTCAGCATGACCTGGCTGATTACTGGAGCGCCATCGACAGCCACGGCCGCAGTCGCTGGCAATGGCTGAGCGAGTTTCTCAACGGCCAGATGACTGCCGCAGCGGCCGGTCAATCAAGCCTGAACAAAGACCAACAGGACATGCTGACCGCCGTCGCCACCTGGCCGGTGCGCGTTGAACGCCTGCCCCACGCCACACCCACCACCCATGTCTATTTCATTGAAAGCACACTGTCCAAAGGCGCAGAAGAAACCCGCCTGCTGAGCCCGGACCTGCTGTTGATACGTGATCAAAACGTTCTGCTGCAAAGCGTGGACGGCGTGATCGAGGCGTTTGCCTCAATCGATGACTTCAGTGACGCCTGGGGCGCCAGGATGCAGCGCCAGTTCCAGTTCGACCAGCTCACCTGGAAACGCAACGAACCTGATGGCAACGTGTTCGAACAACAGGCCGGCCTGATCCTCAATCAGCAGTTGGAAGACCTCGCCACCCTGACGTTCCAGGGCCAGGACGAAAAAACCCTTGAGCGGCGCCTGGACACGCTCACGGACCCGGCGGTTCTCTTTACCCAGGTCAAGACACCTGCCGCCCCGTTGCTGCAGAAGATAATCGACCAATTGCCCGAATGGCTCACGCAAGCCAGCGCCGACGACCGTTTTGCCTACCATCGGCACCAACAGGACATGGCAAGGGTGCTGCGACAAAACCAGGGGCGCTCGTTCAACGAGGGCATTGAAAACATCCACAGCTTCAGCCGCGCTGCATTGCGCAAGCAGATGCAAACCGATCATGGCGACTTCGACCCCGACGAGGTGGTACTGGACTTCGCCGTGGCGGCCGGCTATCCAGGAGGCGCCGGCATTATCGACCATGTGCAAATGTCGCTGACGCAACTGGCGCTGAAGAACCTGGCCGGCAAACCCAAGGGCACCCTGAAGATCTCAGCCAAAGGCGCCGAGGCGCTGCCGACCTGGCTCGACGAAGATTACCTGTTGGGCAGTACCGGGTTGATCCAGCGTGTCGACATAGGCAGTACCTATCCACACACCATCAAAGACCTGCTGCTGTCCGACAGCGCCGACGCGCGGCGCCGGGAAACGCTGTTTACCCGCGAACTCAAGGTCAAGCTGCCGATGCAGGCGCTGGAATACAAGATCCGACAGCAGCACGGCGTCACCGTGACGGGTTATCGCTATGTGAAGGCATTGATGGGCGAGATGCCCTCGGACCGGCTCGTCGATGGACAGGAGATCGTCCTGCGCCCCTTGGCCTTGTGCCGCAAGAGCGGTGCCCAGCCCGATGAAGTCAACAACGTCTTTATTATCGAAACCAAAGGCGCCAGTGCGGGCCCGCACCTGCTGTATCGGCCGCTGTATATCGACTGCCTGCATGAATACCCGACACGTCCGGCGCTGCTGGACGCACTGGCCGCACCGGGCGAGCTGCAAGACAGCGTGCTGACCTGGCTGAGCGACAGGGCTCGCCCCATCTACGCCAACGGCGGTTTCAGAGAACCGCACATCATTCGCTTCCTGCCCGGGGATGAGTTCAGCCCTCCCCGGCAACCTGTGCCCGCAAGCCTGGCGGTCGATGAAGGCGCTGGAGAGTGGCTTCAATCACAGGTCAACGGCCAGTTGTTGAACCACCTGTACGGCAGCACCGCACGCGCACTGGTCGACCTGGCTGATCGCGAGTCGGTTTCCAACGGCGAGAGCCGCTGGGCCATCGTGATGGAAGGCGCGTGGCTGCTGTTCAATACATTGCTGTTGCCGCTGGTGCAGGGCCCCGCCATGTTGGTGGGTTGGTTCATGGTGCTGGTCGCCAGCCTGGAGCAGGACCTGGCAGGTTTGGACAGCGACGACCCAACGACCCGCGAACTGGCGTTGATCGACCTGTTGCTCAATACCGCAATGGTGCTGCTGCATGCCGCCACACCCGCCGGCAGGCCTCGACAGGCGCTGCCGGAACCCATCGCAGAAGACCGCGCCCGGCACCTGGCGCGCTGGCGTCGGCCTGCCGGCCTGCCCCTGCCGTCAGGCGCTGCGGTGGTTCGCCATGGCGCAGTGGCGATGCCAGGCGAACCGCCGGCAACGGGCCACACCACCCTGGACTTCACCCGTTCGCTGGCCAGCCCCCAGGCAAGCGCGAAGTTGCTCAAGGCGTTGCTCGACATACAGGTGCCCTGGCCCGAGTCACTGCCAACGGCTCAGGCAAGCGGCCCGCTCATGGGGCTCTACCGTATCGGCAATCTCTGGCACGCCAGCGTCGGCGGCCTGTTGTTCCAGGTCAGCGTGGTGCCCGGTTTCGGCGAGGTGTACCTGGTGCACCCACAGCATCCGCAACACCCCGGCTTCAAACTGATCAGCGACGGCCGAGGGCATTGGCGGCTGGATCGACACGCCAGGCTGGAAGGCGGTATGCCCAGAGAGCGGTTGAGTCAATGGCAAAGAAAACGCAACGAACAATTGGAGGCGCTGAACTCAGGATTGGCAGCCCTCAATATTGAAGCGAATGCATTGGCGCCACACGCGCAACAGTTCAACGACGCCGTGAAAAAAGCCCAGGATCAACTGACAATCCACAAGCAAGCCTTGAGAGAAGACTGGCAAAGGCTTGGCAGCCCCACATTACTTCCCGCACTGCGCCCAAGAATCGCCGACCGTCATCAGCAAAGGCAGAATTCGACGGCAAGCGCCACCACCGCTTGGCGCATCGCATTCGACAACTACCAGGAAAACACGCAAGCGTATATTTCCACGCAGGAAAAGTCCTTGAGCATGGCCAAAGAGCTGCTGGAACTGGACAGAACGCAGACTCAATACAAGTCGCTACGAGATATCGCGACCGAGAACATTCACAGTCACTTGTTGTTTTCTTATTCGTGCCTGCACCAAAAAATCAAAAACACGCTGGAAACCGCTCGCGGCGAAAGCCTCGCTGAACTACTGCTGCGGGTCGACAGAGAACTGCCCGACCACATCACAGGCGCCTACGAGGCGTTCATCAGCGGTGCGACGCAGCGACTGGAAGCGCTCAAGGAAATGTTCACAATCGCCGAAAAAGTTGAAGCCATACTGCAACAGGCCAGTCCGGTATTGAGAGATCAACTCACGGGCAAAATCACGTCCGGCAACACGATTTCTTCGGCCATCATTGAACAGCATATCCTGTTAGCGTTTGTCGAGTTGATAGTCGATCGCTCTCTTGACACCGGCAACCCGCAGGAGCGGCCTTTCCTCACAGTACTCACCGATCGCCAAGCGACTACCGCCATCCTCACTCACACCGAAATACAAGCCACAAGTGGTTACTCACCGACCGAACAAATTGACGTACTCAAGGGTGCACTCCAGCAGTACGGTCGACTGGAAAATGCCGTCAACTCGTTAGCTGAAATGAGTTCACGGCTTGTGCGAGAGCCGTATCGGGCCCCCTTTCTGGAACAGTTCGGCGTGGCCCGCACGGCAGTGGAAGCGCAACTGGCCCAGTTGATCCTGTCTGAAGAAGGCTTTGCCCCCAGGCAACCCCCCAACCGGGCGGTGCGGCAGAGACCCACCAGTCGAAGGGTTATCAAGACCCGTAACAGGGAGACACTGGTGGGTGACTTGCGCCCGAGTGAGCCCGGTGTAGAGGGCAACTTCATCGACATCAAGGACCCGCTCACCGGGCAAACCGTCGCCACTTACCATGAACACGTCAATGAAGGCGTCTGGAACGTCGTCGAGCAAGCGCTGCCGGCCCCGAGGCCCGCCGCACCTGCGAGCCGCACGTTAAAGGCGATCAAAGCGCAGGCAAAAATCGTCAGGGACGAGCGGGCAGGTATCGATTCAAGCATTCGCTTCCAACAACGCAAGCTTCAGGAGCCCGGCCGACGCGAGAGCCTCGACCCCTACGACTGGGATGTGATGCTGAGCCAGCATGCCGCGAAGTTTGAAACGCTTGCAGAGGAACTCCTGCGTGACCACGCCGCCAACGCAGAGGCTGTCACCCTGCGCGATGCTTATCTGGCGCAAGCCAATGCCGCCATGCTACAAGCCCGCGAGGCGTGCGCCGCAGGGTATAAATTGCAGCGCCCGAAAGCTGCCAATGTCGCCTATTTGTGGAAACACGGTTTTGTCGATATCAACCTGCGACGCGAGCGCTTTCGACTGCTGGCCGGTGACTATCTCACTGAGTACGCGATCCGCGACACGGACAAAATCCGCGCCGCAATGCCGCTCGAAGACGCCGACCTGTGGTACGCCCACTTCCATTACCCGGCCATCGACACATCGCCTCTGGAACCCACTTTCGGCCATCTGAAAACCAAGGCAGAGCGCCGGTTTACGCGCCGCGAACTGATCGAACAGGCGCGTGCCGACAACCGCGCAGTGGTCAATCTGGATAAAGCCGAGATCAAAGCCCCGTTGGACCGAGAGTTGTTCCTCGGACTGGAGGTCCTGGCGTGAGATAGCCAAGGGATTGTCTATGCTCTGTAGGACAACCTGACTGACGAGGGCGATATGGACGATCCCATCGATAACAAACCACCCACCTTCTGGCAGATGCTGCACAGCGTGGTCGCGGCGGCGTTCGGTGTGCAGAGCGGCAAGAACCGCGCCCGCGATTTCACCCACGGCAAGCCCAGCCATTTTGTAGGGCTGGGCATTCTGTTCACGCTGGTATTTGCCTTGACCTTGTTCGGTATCGTCAAGCTGGTGCTGCACTTCGCCGGGGTGTGATGCAGCGGCCACGTGCAGCGCGGTCAACGCCCCCTGTTCACTGGTGGCTGACCCAGAACACGGCGGTTCCGACCACCAGGATGATCAGGAACAAAATCGCCCACGCATCCACGGTACTGTCAGGTTTACGCACTTTGGTGGAATTGCTCATCGCATCGCCTCTTGTCGGTTTTATAGGTGATTGCATCACGGCTCAACGACAGTAAAGATCATGATTGCCCGCATGACAAATGTGGGTATCGTGATAACGGTTCTCATTAGTCAGTTTGGTTATTTACATATACCCAAACATCACTTTTGCGCATATACGCAAACTGGTATCGTGCGCCGGCTCCGTTGGGAGTGCGCGGCCGTGCGCGCAGATTTGCCGAGAACAGGACCTATATGTACGTATACGACGAATACGATCAGCGCATCATCGAGGACCGCGTCAAGCAGTTCCGTGATCAGACCCGACGCTACTTAGCAGGTGAACTGAGCGAAGAAGAGTTCCGCCCTCTGCGCCTGCAAAATGGCCTTTATGTTCAGCGCTTTGCGCCGATGCTACGGGTGGCCGTGCCCTATGGCCAACTGACTTCGCGCCAGGCGCGGATGATGGCCAAAATTGCCCGCGACTTCGACAAAGGCTATGCCCACATCAGTACCCGCCAGAACGTGCAGTTCAACTGGCCGGCCCTGGAAGACGTGCCGGACATCCTGGCTGAACTGGCCACCGTGCAGATGCACGCCATTCAGACCAGCGGTAACTGCCTGCGCAACGTGACCACCGACCAGTTTGCCGGCGTCGCCGCCGACGAGTTGATCGACCCACGGCCCTGGTGCGAAATCGTCCGCCAGTGGACCACCTTCCACCCGGAATTCGCCTACCTGCCGCGCAAGTTCAAGATCGCCATCAATGGCTCGACCTCGGACCGCGCCGCCATCGAAGTGCACGATATCGGCCTTGAGCCGGTGCACAACGCTGCCGGCGAGCTGGGTTTCCGCGTGCTGGTCGGCGGTGGCCTGGGCCGTACGCCGGTGGTCGGTGCGTTCATCAACGAGTTCCTGCCGTGGCAGGACCTGTTGAGCTACCTCGATGCCATCCTGCGGGTCTACAACCGCTATGGTCGTCGTGACAACAAATACAAGGCCCGGATCAAGATCCTGGTCAAGGCGCTGACCCCTGAGGTATTCGCCCAGAAGGTCGACGCCGAGATGGAACACCTGCGCGGCGGCCAGACCACCCTGACCGAAGCCGAAGTGCATCGCGTCGCCAAGCACTTCGTCGACCCTGAGTACAAGGCTTTGGCCAACCAGGACGCCGAGCTGGCGGCACTCGACCAACAGCATCCGGGCTTTGCCCGCTGGCGTACGCGCAACACCCTGGCGCACAAGAAGCCGGGCTATGTGGCGGTGACCCTGTCGCTCAAGCCCACCGGTGTGGCCCCTGGCGATATCACCGACAAGCAGTTGGATGCCGTCGCCGACCTGGCCGAGCGCTACAGCTTCGGCCAACTGCGCACGTCCCACGAGCAGAACATCATTCTTGCGGATGTCGAGCAGAGCCAGCTGTTCACCCTGTGGGGCGAGCTGCGCGAAGGTGGTTTTGCCACGCCGAACATCGGCCTGTTGACCGATATCATCTGCTGCCCGGGCGGCGATTTCTGCTCCCTGGCCAACGCCAAGTCGATCCCGATTGCCGAATCGATCCAGCGCCGTTTCGACGACCTGGACTACCTGTTCGACATCGGCGAGCTGGACCTGAACATTTCCGGTTGCATGAACGCCTGTGGTCACCACCACGTCGGCCACATCGGCATCCTGGGCGTGGACAAGAAAGGCGAAGAATTCTACCAAGTGTCCCTGGGTGGCAGCGCCAGCCGCGATGCGAGCCTGGGCAAGATCCTCGGCCCATCCTTCGCCCAGGAAGCCATGCCCGAGGTGATCGGCAAGCTGATCGACGTCTACATCGAACAGCGCACCGAAGATGAGCGTTTCATCGACACCTACCAGCGCATCGGCATCGACCTGTTCAAGGAGCGCGTCTATGCAGCGAATCATTAAGAACAACGAAGTCCTCGACGAAACCTGGCACCTGCTGCCCAAGGACGCGAGCTTCGACGGCATCTCCAACTGCGACGACCTGATCGTGCCGTTGGCCCTGTGGCGCGAACACGGCCACGCCCTCAAGGCCCGCGACGGCGGCCTGGGCGTGTGGCTGGATGCCGATGAAGAAGCCGAAGAAATCGGTGAAGACGTCGAGCATTTCCAGGTCATCGCCCTGAACTTCCCGGCCTTCACCGACGGGCGCAACTACTCCAACGCACGCCTGCTGCGTGAACGTTATGGGTACAAAGGCGAATTGCGCGCGATTGGCGATGTGCTGCGCGACCAGTTGTTCTACCTGCGCCGTTGCGGGTTCGATGCCTTCGCCTTGCGCGCCGACAAAGACCCGTACGAAGCGCTGGAAAGCCTCAAGGACTTTTCGGTGACCTACCAGGCGGCAACGGACGAGCCGCTACCGCTGTTCCGCCGCCGCTGAGTCCCAACTGTAGGAGCGAGCTTGCTCGCGAAAAACCTCAACGATAACGCGTGCGTCCTGAATGAACGCGGCGCCTGTGAGTTTTTCGCGAGCAAGCTCGCTCCTACAAGGATGGCAGCTTGATCGAGGCCAGCACCTGCTTCTGCCCCATGGAGCAAGGCACGCCTTCCGGCTGCGCCCGTACCGCCTCGATCACGCCCAATAATTGCGCCTTGTTGTGAGCCAACTGCGCCTGCATCACCTCGATCTGAGCCACCTTGCGCTCCAATGCCTCGATCAACTCATCACGCTTGTGCTCCCCCGGCGCGGGCATCAACGCTTTGAGTTCCTGCAAGGTAAAGCCGGCCTGCTGCGCACTCTGGATCAATTGCAGCGTCTGCAGCGCCTCAGGGGCATAGCGCCGATAACCATTGGCCTGGCGTCCGACCTGACTGATCAACCCCTCAGCCTCATAAAAGCGGATGCGTGACGCCGCCAACCCGCTCTGTTTTGCCAGTTCACCGATATTCATCGAAACGTCCGCTTGACATTAAAGTTAACTTTAAGCTTAGCCTGAGGCCTCCCCCGCTCAGGAGTCAACGCATGTCACCTTTTGAAGCTTTGCAACTGCCCAACGGCCAGGTTATTTCCAACCGCATCGCCAAGGCGGCGATGGAAGAAAACATGGCTGATCTGAATCAGGCACCCTCCCGCGAATTGAAGCAGTTGTACAAGACCTGGGCCGAGGGTGAACCCGGCCTGCTGCTCACCGGCAACGTCATGATCGACCGCCGCGCCATGACCGGCCCCGGTGGCGTTGCGCTGGAAAACGAGCAACACCTGGACAGCTTCCGCGAATGGGCCGATGTAGCGCGGGCCAAGGGCGTGCACTTCTGGGTGCAGCTCAGCCATCCGGGGCGCCAGACCATGGCCAACCTGGGCCAACAGGCACTGGCGCCGTCTGCCATCGCGCTGGACCTGGGCAGCTTTTCCAGGATGTTCGCCACGCCCAGGGCCATGACCGAAGACGACATCCAGGACGTGATCCAACGCTTCGCCACCAGCGCCCGCCTGGCCGAGAAAGCCGGGTTCACCGGGGTACAGATCCACGGTGCCCACGGTTACCTGCTGAGTCAGTTTCTCTCACCCTTGAGCAACCATCGCACCGACCGCTGGGGCGGTTCACTGGAGAACCGCGCACGCCTGCTGCTCGAGGTGATCCACGCCGTGCGCGCCAGCGTCAGCCCATCCTTTTGCGTGGCGGTAAAACTCAACTCCGCCGACTTCCAACGCGGCGGTTTCGATGCCGCCGACGCACGTGCCGTGGTCGAACTGCTCAACCCGCTGCCCATCGACCTGCTGGAATTGTCCGGCGGCAGCTACGAAGCGCCGGCCATGCAAGGCGAAGCACGGGACGGCCGTACCCTGGCCCGTGAGGCGTACTTCCTGGAGTTCGCCAAGGAACTGGCCACGATCGCCAGGATGCCGTTGATGGTCACCGGCGGTATTCGCCGCCTGCCCGTCGTGCAACACGTGCTCGACAGCGGCATTGCCATGGCCGGCATCGCCACCGCCCTGACCCTGGAGCCGCAACTGATCAAACACTGGCGCGAGGGCCGCGACCTCAACCCGCAGCTCAAACCCATCGACTGGAAACGCAAACCCTTGGCCGCCCTCGCCACCCTTGCCCTGGTGCGCGACCAGATGCGCCGCCTGAGCCGCGGGCGCCTGCCCAACGCCAAGGCCGCTCCGTGGCTGGCGCTGGTGTGTGACCAGTGGTTTACGGCCCGGCGTACGCGGCAGTACCGCGCGAGCATGACGCAATCTTCACATTAAACGCGGAGCATTCGCCGTGATTGAACTGTCCCCTACTGATCAGCAGTTTTTCAACCTCACTGACGATTGGAGTGCTTCATGGCGAAAATCAACCTGGCCCAGCAGTTGGCGACCACCCTTGAACAGGCGGGTATCAAGCGCATCTGGGGCCTGACCGGCGATAGTCTCAATGGGCTCACCGACGCCCTGCGCAGCATGGACAGCATCGAGTGGATGCATGTGCGCCACGAAGAAGTGGCCGCGTTCGCCGCCGGCGCCGAGGCCTCCGCCACCGGGGAGCTGACCGTGTGTGCCGGCAGTTGCGGGCCGGGCAACCTGCATTTGATCAATGGTCTGTTCGACTGCCATCGCAACCATGTGCCGGTACTGGCGATTGCTGCGCAGATTCCGTCCTCGGAGATCGGCCTGAATTATTTTCAGGAAACCCATCCCCAGGAACTGTTCAAGGAATGCAGCCATTTTATCGAGCTGGTGAGCAACCCCGAGCAGATGCCCCAGGTGCTGCATCGCGCCATGCGTTCGGCGATTCTCAATCGAGGCGTGGCGGTGGTGGTGATTCCGGGAGACGTGTCGTTGCTGGAGGTAGAAGACAAGCTCAAGCCATGGCCGGCGCTGCATGCACCGCGCACATTGCCGGCCGAGGCCGACTTGCAGCGCTTGAGCGATATGCTCCAGAGCAGCGAGAAAGTCACACTGCTGTGCGGCAGCGGTTGCGCCGGTGCCCATGACCAGGTAGTGGCGTTGGCCGACGCCCTCGGCGCGCCGGTGGTGCATGCGCTTCGCGGCAAGGAGCATGTGGAATGGGATAACCCATTCGATGTGGGCATGACCGGCCTGATCGGTTTCAGCTCCGGCTACCACGCGATGCTCGACTGCGACACGCTGATCATGCTCGGCACCGACTTTCCTTACCGTCAGTTCTATCCGACCGACGCCAGAATTATCCAGGTTGACCGTGACCCCCAGGCCCTGGGCCGACGCGCGACCCTGGACCTGGGCATCGCCGCCGATGTCAGTGAAACCATCGGCGCGCTGTTGCCGCGCCTGACCCGCAAGACCGATCGCAGCTTCCTCGAAACCTCCCTCAAGCATTACGAGAAAGCGCGCCAGGGCCTGGATGACCTGGCGCAACCGTCCAAGGCGGATCGACCGATCCACCCTCAATACGTAGCACGCCTGCTCAGCGAGCTGGCCGATGATGATGCGATTTTCACCGCCGATGTCGGTTCACCGACCGTATGGGCCGCGCGCTACCTGAAGATGAACGGCAAGCGCCGCCTGATCGGCTCGTTCAACCACGGCTCCATGGCCAACGCCATGCCCCAGGCCATCGGCGCGCAGGCGGCGTTCCCGGGTCGGCAGGTCATCTCGATGTCGGGTGACGGCGGTTTCACCATGTTGATGGGGGACTTCATTTCGCTGGCGCAATTGAACCTGCCCGTCAAAGTGATCGTGTTCAATAACGCATCACTGGGTTTCGTCGCCATGGAGATGAAGGCCGCAGGCTACCTGGACACGGGCACCGAGCTGAAAAACCCGGATTTCGCGGCCATGTCCAATGCCATGGGAATCCTGGGGATTCGCGTGGAGCAATCCGAAGACCTGGAGCCGGCCCTGCGCCAAGCGCTGGCCCACAACGGCCCGGTGCTGGTGGATGTAGTGACGGCCACCCAGGAGTTGGTGATGCCGCCGACGATCAAACTCGAACAGGCCAAGGGGTTCAGCCTGTATATGCTCAAGGCGGTAATGAGCGGGCGTGGCGATGAAGTGATCGAGCTGGCGCGCACCAACTGGCTGCGCTGATCCAACGGCGGGAGGGGCAAACCCCTCCCGCACCCGGACTCATGGTCCGATTCAGCCCTGTTGTTTTTCGACCCATTTGCCGAAGGCATCGATAAACGCCTGCAGGAACGGCCGGGTCTTTTCCGACAGCTTGCCGGCCTCATCGAACACGCTGCCCGCTCCGCCCAGGTAGGCTTCAGGCTGTTGCATGCACCACACATCAAGAAACACCAGGGACTGGCGCAGGTGATGGTTGGCACCAAAGCCACCAATGGCGCCTGGCGATACGCTGATGATCGCGCCGGGCTTGCCGCTCCAGGCACTCTGCCCATACGGACGGGACCCGACATCGATGGCATTCTTCAACGGCGCCGGCACGGAACGGTTGTATTCGGGCGTCACGAACAACACCGCGTCGGATGAACTCACCTGTTGACGGAAAGTGCTGTAGGCTTGCGGCGCGCCTGGCCCGTCTATGTCCTCGTTGTAGAGCGGCAAATCGCCAATTTCAACAATGTTCAGCTTCAGGTTGGCCGGCGCCAGCTCGGCCAGTGCCAAGGCGACTTTGCGGTTGATCGAGTCTTTTCTCAAGCTGCCAACCAGGACGGCAATCGTGTAGACCTTGCTCATTGAGGTTTCCCGACGTCTGACTAAAGGAGCCTGTAGTTATAAAGATTTCATCGCGCGTGCACCAGCGGGTTTTGAGAATGCCGCACACGTTGATGCGCAATCCCATGTGTGGGAAATATCTGAAACGTTAAACGAATAGTATTTTTTTCTTATAGGTAAACTACCCCGCTCCCTGACGGTCTACAGAACCGCAAATCGAGTGTTTATCTCCAGAGGTTCTAAACAGATGGCAGCAGTACTAGTCGGACAGTTTCATGCCAGAGACGCGGAAGGCCGCGTGTATTCGGTGCATGAGTTCCAGGAATCCAACCCGGCGCACGGCGACCTGGCTGGCTCGGCGCCTACCACCACCTACAAGCTGGCCATTGGCGACCGGATGGAGAAGCTGGAGGGTGATGAGTTCCGATTGGTTCAGTCGGGCACCATCCTCGTACGCGAATCGAAGACCACCCTCGCCTCATAAGACTAGGCCCTGACCTCCTGCCCGGTCCAGGCGACTGGGCCGGGGAAGCTACGGGCTATGGATTTGCGTCACCTCAATGCCCTGCTCACCTTGCTTGAGCGTTACCACCACCTGCCCCCTCTCCCCCTCAACCGCATACATCGAGCGCGTGTAGCCCGGCCGGTCGTAAGCGGGATAGGCCTGCACCTGCCTGATCAACGTGATACCCAGCACGGCGCCCACCTGCTCGCCGACCTGTTCCTGGGAGCGAATAAACGCTTCAAGTGCGAGGTCCTCCGGTGCGTATTCGGCGTGATTATTGAAGAAGTAAGCCGCCATGCACCCCACGGTCACCAGGACCAGGAGTTGCTTGGCCGTTACCCCGAAGAGCGTCGAGGGTAGAGGCATTTGAGACCAGACCTGTTTTTGTTGTAAGTACCGGGTCACCGGCATTGGTCGTTGCTGATCAGACACCGCATTCTAGTAGGGTCGTGGCGCAACGCCATAGACCGGGGCGACGCTCGCAGTCTTTTTTGCGCACAAAGGCCTGCGCCATTGAATCCCCAACGCGCTGCACATAGACTCCGGCCATGCGTTTACGTCATATCGAAGTGATTCAGGCCATCTTGCAGACCGGGCACCTCGGCACGGCCGCCGAGTGGCTGCAACTGCCCGTGGGCGAGGTAGACGCCACCCTCAGGGATGCCGAGCTGCAACTGGGCTTCATGCTGTTTGCCAGTGTCCGCGGGCGCCTGCAAGCCACCCGTGAAACCCTGGAGTTGCAGACGCAGATCGCGCCCCTCTACGACGCGCTTGAGCCGCTGCAGCGCCTGGCCAGCCGCTTGAAACACCATCACGCGCCGACCTTGCGTGTGCTGTGCACCCCGCCGCTGGCAAACCAGTTGTTGCCACAGAGCATCGCCCTGCTGCGCCGACGCTTCCAGGACACGCCGTGCAACCTGTCGAGCCAGCCGACCCGGGAAATCGTGCGCAGCCTGTTGCTGCATGAAACCGATGTGGGCCTGAGCCTGCACGATCCGGAGCACCCGCACATTCAAGGCAGCGTACTGGCCCAGGGCAAACTGCAATTGCTCGCCCCCCATGGCTGGCTCAAACCCAGGCAGAAGTACATCGCGCTGCAGGATCTGGCGGGGCAGTCGATGATTGGCCTGGAGGGCCAGGACCCGTTGAGCCGCCTGCTGGACGCCAAACTGCAAGCCCTGCGCCCGCTGCCGGTGGTGCAAACGCGGGTGCAGACGTACCAGATGATGCGCAGCATGGTCGAGGCAGGCGAAGGCCTGGCGGTGGTCGATCCGTTCACCGCCTTCGGTGCACGGGACGCGGGGCTGGATGTGTGCCCGATTTCACCACCGATCAGTGTCAACCTGTATGCACTGACCCTGCACGGCGCAGCCCCGTCACCGGCCCTGAGCGCATTGCTGGAGATCGTAACCGAGAAGGCCGAAAACCTGCTGTCCAACGACATGAAACCCGCGTAGACGCCGCCTCAGATCGAGCTGACTTCAGTCTTGAACAGCCGATACCAGAAAATCGCCACTTCACGGGTTTGCGGGTCGATCCCGCGATAGCGCAGTTGATCGATGCCCCCCATGACATACCCGCTACGCTCATACAGGCGACAGGCACCAAGGTTGTTGTTCTGGGTTTCAAGCATCATGCCCGGCAGGTTTTTCTTGCGTGCCCAGAACTGCGCCACATCCAACAGCGCCTTGGCGACGCCGTGACGCCGTGCAGGCAGCGCCACCGCCAGCTCGTCAACGTGGGCGAAGCCGTTCCAGTTGGTACTGACCACGACGTGCCCGACGGCGCGATCATCCAGATAGGCCATGAAGATCGCGCTGTCGGGCGCGTTGCGAAAGCTGGCGAATTCTTCCGGGTCGATGCCGTAGCACTTGCGGTACGGCAGGATGCGCTCCAGCGGCCACTGATCGACGCGCTTGTCCATCTGCGGCACACCATAGGCACTGACCTCGAAACTGAAGTCATTGCCCCATACATAAGCGTCGAAGCCTTCATCGGCGACGCGCACACTGAGCCCTGGATACTTCGGGTTCATGACAGCTTGCATAACGTTCCTTAACCTTTGATGCAGTCGACGGTGTAACAACGACCACTGCCGTCATCTTCATGTTGCAGCCCATGCACATCAGCGACAAAGCCGGGGAAACTGCTATCGAACGTGCGGGCGAACGCCAGGTAATCGACGATCGAACGCGTTGACTCGGTAAAGCGCTCGCCCGGCATGATCAACGGGATGCCCGGCGGATAGGGCACCAGCATCACGGCTGCGATGCGTCCTGGCAAGGCATCGATGGAAACGGCTTCCACTTCCCCCCTGACCAACTGATCGTAGGCGTCGGCCGGCTTCATCGCGATCTGCGGCAACACCGTGTACATACGCTTGAGGTGCCGGGCTGTCGCATTGCTGCGATAGCAACTGTGCAACTGGTTGCACAGATCGCGCAACCCCAGGCCTTGATAACGGACCGGACCCTGGGCATAGACCGAAGGCAGGCAACTGGCCAGGCTGGTATTCCCATCATAGCTGCGCTTGAACTCCAGCAACTCGGTGAGCAAAGTACTCCACTTGCCTTTGGTGATGCCCATCGAAAACAACACCAGGAAAGAATACAGCCCGGTCTTCTCCACCACCAGGCCGCGCTCCCAGAGGAACTTGCTGACCACGGCGGCGGGAATCCCGCAATCGCTCAAGGCGCCACCGGCGTTGAGGCCGGGCATCACCAGCGTGACCTTGATCGGGTCCAGCAACACATAATCTTCAGCCACGTCGCCGAAACCATGCCAGTCGTCCTGGGGGTGCAGCAGCCAGTCAGCCGTGGCGACCCGGTCGATACCGGCCACCGAGGGTGGCTGCCAGATGGAAAACCACCAATCATCGGCGGCGATATGCTGACGCAGATTGGCCAGTGCACGGCGGAAACTCAGGGCCTCGTCGAACATTTCCTGCAACAGCGAGCGACCCGCCGGCCCTTCCATCATCGCCGACGCAACGTCCAGCGAGGCGATGATGCTGTACTGCGGCGACGTGGAGATATGCATCATGAACGCTTCGTTGAAACGGTCGCGGTCCAGCTGCCGCGCACCGCCATCCTGCACATGGATCATCGATGCCTGACTGAAGGCCGCCAGCAATTTGTGGGTGGAGTGCGTGGTGAACACCAAGGGGCTGTCCGGCGTACGCAACGTGCCCATGCCATAGCGCCCGGCGAAAAACTCGTGGAACGCCGCATAGGCGTACCAGGCCTCATCGAAGTGCAGCACCTCCACACTGTTGCCCAATTGCTGCTTGATCAGTTCGGCGTTGTAGCACAGGCCGTCGTAGGTGGAATTGGTCACCACCGCCAGCTTGACCTTCGCCGGGCGGCCCCGGGCCAGCGGGCTGGCGTCGATCTTGGCGCGGATCGATTCGGGGCTGAACTCACTCAAGGGGATGGGGCCGATGATCCCCAGTTCGTTGCGCTCCGGGCACAGGTACAACGGGATCGCGCCGGTCATGATGATCGAATGCAGCACCGACTTGTGGCAGTTGCGGTCCACCAATACCAGATCGTCGCGGCCCACCATGGAATGCCAGACAATTTTGTTGGCGGTGGAGGTGCCGTTGATCACGAAGAACGTATGGTCGGCCCCAAAGTTGCGGGCGGCGCGGGCTTCGGCTTCGGCCAGCGGCCCGGTGTGATCGAGCAGCGAGCCCAGTTCCGGGACGGAAACAGACAGGTCCGAGCGCAGGGTGTTCTCCCCGAAGAACTGATGAAACGCCTGCCCCACCGGGCTTTTGCGATAGGCCACGCCACCGCCGTGGCCCGGGGTATGCCATGAGTAATTGGAGTCGGCGGTGTGTTGCACCAGGGCCTTGAAGAACGGCGGCAGCAGGCCATCGAGGTAGGTGCGCGCAGCGCGGGCGACCTGGCGCGCCAGAAACGGCACGGTGTCTTCGAACAGATACAGAATGCCGCGCAACTGGTTGAGTTCGCTCATGGCGTCAGCCGGGGCGTTTTCCAGGGTGACTTGTTCGCCCAAGGCGAAGATCGGCAGGTTGGGCGCCCTCACCCGCGCCAGGCGGATCAGCTCGACCATGTTTTGCAGCAAGTGGGTGTTTTCCCCGGCGCCTTCCGCCGCGATCAGCATGCAAGCCAGGCCATGGTGGGTGGACGCTACCAACCGCCCTTCGGCGTAGTCCACGGCAGAAAAGATACTGAAGCCCTCCTGCTCCAACTCCCTGGCGATGCCTCGAACCCGGTCACCGGCAACGGTGTCGGCCTTGATGTCACGGTGCACGATAAGGACGGGAAACTTCAGGTCTTTGTACATGAGCGCGCCTACTCCTGAGGGCTTGCACTCAGGGTAGAGGCTGGAAGCGAATGTGGCGAATGAAGATTTCGAAGACAGTGGGGATCAACTGTTGATGCCGTCAAGAGCGGACGCAGAGCGTCCAAGGCGGCATTCCCACGCAGAGCGTGGGAACGATCGTAGGGTGCCAGGATTACTGTTGCGTCAGTTGGGTCCACAATGCTGGTGCGCCGGCCGCCTTGGCAATCGCTTCCAACCGCGCGACGTGCTCGGCCAGATCCTGCTCGCTGGCTCGGATGACAGGCGTGGGCCTGCGGTCTGCCGGCAGGCGACGGATCTCCGAGGGGCGATTGCCCGAGCCTTCCGCCGAACCGCTGCCATCGGTTGCATTACCGGCCAGCGACAGGCTGGTCTGCCCACCGGTCATGGTCAGGTAAACGTCAGCCAGGATCTCGGAGTCGAGCAAGGCGCCGTGCAGTTCACGCCCGGAGTTGTCGACACCATAACGCTTGCACAAGGCATCAAGGCTGTTGCGTTGGCCGGGGTGACGCTCGCGGGCCATCATCAAGGTGTCGAGGATCGAGCAGTGCCGGGAAATATCCGCTCGGTCCATTTGCCCCATCAGGGCAAATTCATTATTGATGAAGCCGACGTCGAACGCCGCGTTATGGATGATCAGTTGGGCGCCGTTGATGAACTCGAAAAACTCATCGGCCACTTCGGCAAAGCGCGGCTTGCCCTTGAGGAATTCGTCGGTGATGCCGTGGACGCCGATCGCGCCTTCGTCACTGTCGCGGTCCGGTTGCAGGTAGACGTGGAAGTGACGACCGGTCAGGCGGCGCCCCATCAGTTCGACACAACCGATTTCGATGATCCGGTGACCATCGGTCACCGGCATGCCGGTGGTTTCGGTATCGAGTACAACGGATCGGATGGCCATCAGGGTTCAGCTCTCAACGGTGTGTAGATCAAAGGGCGCGATGTTAACACGTCAGCCGGCATCAGCTCTGCTTGTAGCCGCGCACTTCATCCACGCCACGGTTGGCCAGTTGGTCGGCACGCTCGTTGCCTGGATGGCCGATATGCCCGCGCACCCATTTCCAGGTGATGTCATGGCGGTTGCATTGCTCATCGAGCAATTGCCACAGGTCGGCATTCTTGACCGGCTCCTTGGACGCCGTTTTCCAACCGCGCTTCTTCCAGTTGACCATCCACTCGTTGATGCCCTTCATCACATACTGCGAGTCGGTCACCAGCAGGACGTTGCAGCGCCGCTTGAGCTCTTCGAGGCCGCGAATGGCGCCCATCAGCTCCATGCGGTTGTTGGTGGTATTGGCTTCGCCGCCCCACAACTCCTTCTCCACGCCCTTGCACACCAGCAATGCGCCCCAGCCGCCGGGGCCGGGGTTGCCCTTGCAGGCGCCATCGGTGAAGAGTTCTACACTATCGGTCATCGGTTATTCGGCCTGAATCAAAATGAGGTTTTACGGTTGACGTTGTTCGCGGTTGACCTTGGCCAGCGGCATTGGCACCAGCTTGCCGAGCGGTTCGCGGCGCACTTGCTGCACCGGGCGCAGGCCGACCACGATCTTGCGTGCCACCAATAAATAGAAGCCGCCACCCGACAGTTGCCAGGCGCCTGCGCGGCGTTCCCAGCCAGCGAGGCGGCCCTGCCACTTGGCGGACGCAAGCGGCGGACGATAGCACCCGAAGCGGCGTTTCTCCAGCGCGAAGCCCAGCAGGTTCAACCAGTCGCCGACCCGCGAAGGCGCAATGCAACGCGCCTGGCGCAAACCGTCATGGGCGAACAGGTGGCGCAGGCCCCAACTGCTCCAGGGGTTGATGCCAATAATCAGCAAATGGCCACCCGGGCGCACGCTGCTCGCGGCTTCGCGCAACAAACCGTGGGGAGACAGGCAGAAATCCAGGCCGTGCTGCAACACCACCACATCGGCGGCGTGTTCGCTCAACGGCCAGGCCTGCTCCTCGCAGACGATTTCCACGCCCGGCAACGGCGCCCCCAGGCGTACATTGCGTTGTACCTGCGGGGCGCTCGGTGGCGAATCGGCCGAGGGGCCGTAATGCACCAGGTAGCCGCCGAAGAACCGGCCCAGCTCGTCTTCGAGCATGCGCCGCTCTTCATCCAGCAGCAATTGCCCCAGCGGCCCGGACAGCCATTCGCGGGCGGCACCGATCAGAGCCAGCCACTCGGGATCGGCCTGGGCGAACGCTTTATCAGTCATTGCATTCTCCAATTCGCCTAGACGTTCTAAGATGCACCAATGTGTTCAGCTTGGCGAATCGAAGAATGATACAGATCAGTGCCCTGCCCGCCTTCACCGATAACTACATCTGGTTGTTACAGGATGAGCAAACCCGACGTTGCGCCGTGGTCGATCCCGGTGACGCCGCGCCGGTCATCGCCTGGCTTGAGCAGAACCCTTCCTGGGTACTCGGCGACATCCTGGTCACTCACCATCACCATGATCATGTCGGCGGTGTCGAGCAACTCAAAAAACTCACCGGCGCCAAGGTCTACGGCCCCGCGAACGAAAACATCCCGGCCAGGGACGTCGACTTGCAGGACAACGACCGCATCACCGTGCTCGGCCTGGACTTCGCCGTATACGCAGTGCCCGGCCACACCCTCGGCCACATCGCTTATTACCATCAAGGCGTGTTGTTGTGTGGCGACACGCTGTTTGCCGCCGGTTGCGGTCGCCTGTTCGAAGGCACGCCGGAGCAGATGCATACCTCGCTTGAGCGCCTGGCCGCCCTGCCCGCTGACACCCTGGTGTACTGCACCCACGAATACACACAAAGTAACCTCAAGTTTGCCCAAGCCGTGGAACCGCATAACACCGACATCGCTGAGCGGGTTGCGCAAGTCGCTCAGTTGCGGGCGCGTGGCGAGATGACGCTGCCGTCCAACCTGGCGCTTGAAAAACGCACTAACCCTTTCCTGCGCACCTCTGAAACATCCGTTAAACAAAAAGCGGACGAACGGAATGGACGCGACAACCGCTCTGGGGCCGAGGTGTTTGCTAGCTTGAGGGCCTGGAAAGATAAGTTCTAAGCCGAAGCGATCTGATACGAAATTTCTGAATGGTTGACCGGAACCAAAGCGCTTTCTAGAATCGCCCGACATTTTTGCCCGGAACTTACTTCCAGCCAATGTCGTCATCTATTCGTAAATCCATTTCTTCAGACGCATTGACCCGCCTGGCTCAAGCCGTGGCGGTGGCCGTTTCCGCAACTCTGGCGGGCTGCCAATCGACTCATTACGCTGCACAATCCACCGTGCAACCCAAACCCAATCTTGCTGCCAAGATCAAGCAAAAACCTATCTGGCTTTCAGAGAAGCCCAGCCCCGAAGTGCCCCAGGATGTCTGGGAACGCATGCGTCGGGGCTTTCAATTGCAGGACGGCGTCGGCGTCAACCCGCGCATCGAGCAACAGCGCCTGTGGTTCGCCAGCAACCCGTCCTTCCTGGAGAACGCCGGGGAACGCGGCAGCCTCTACATTCATTACATCGTCGAGCGCCTTGAAGAGCGCAACATGCCGCTGGAACTGGCGCTGCTGCCGGTGATTGAAAGTGCCTACAACCCAATGGCCTATTCGCGCAGCGATGCGGTCGGCCTGTGGCAGTTCATCCCTTCCACCGGGCGCTACTTCAACCTGCGCCAGACCCGCGCCTACGATGGCCGCCGCGATATCACCGCCTCCACTACCGCCGCCCTGGACTACCTGACCCGTCTGCATGACATGTTCAACGGTGACTGGCTGCTGGCCCTGGCGGCCTACAATGCCGGTGAAGGTACGGTCAGTCGGGCCATCGAGCGCAACGAGAAGCTTGGCCTGCCGACAGACTACTGGAACCTGCCCCTGCCCCAGGAAACCAAGGACTACGTGCCCAAATTCCTGGCGCTGTCCCAGGTGGTGCTGGCCCCCGAGGCCTATGGCGTCAACCTGAACCCGATCGCCAACACGCCGTATTTCGAAGTGGTTGAAGTCAAGCAAAGCATGGACCTGTCCCGGGTCGCCGCGCTGGCGGAAATCGATGAAGACGAGCTGTTCCAGCTCAACCCGGCCCTGAAACAACGCACCACCCTGGACGGTCCCCAGCATCTGCTGGTGCCCACCTCCAAGGCGCAACTGCTCACCAGCACCCTGTCGATGATGAAGCCCGAAGAGTTGTTGAGCATGCGCCCGAAAAAGCCGGTGTTCGACGAAGTCGAGACCAAGACGGTTGCCGGGCGTACCCGCAGCTACAAAGTGCGCAACGGCGACAACCTCACGCTGATCGCCAAGGCCAACAAGGTCGATGTGCACGACCTGCAGCGTTGGAACAAGCTCAACGGCCAGGCGCTCAAGGTCGGCCAGACCCTGGTGATGCAGGACACGCGCAAAGCCGCCGCGAAAAAGCCGGTGCAGTACAAGGTCAAGAAAGGCGACTCGCTGTACATGGTCGCCAAGCGCTTCAATGTCGAGATGCAACACCTCAAGCGCTGGAACCCGCGTACCGGCCAGGCATTGAAGCCCGGGCAGATGCTGGTGGTGTCGGGGCCGCGCTGAGGCCTCAGAAACACCGAGGAACTCATGTGGGAGGGGGCTTGCCCCCGATTGCGGTGGGTCAGCTTACACATCGCTGTCTGGCTGCCTGCTATCGGGGCATAGGTATCTACACAACGTTTCAGACCGTAGCAGCCGACGGTAACCACGATGCGAAGCGAGTCGCTCTTGATCTGGCTTTTGATCTTGATCTCAGGCGCCCCGTTAAACCACGCTGGCCGAACGCAGGCTTGAATCCGTGGGCAACCCGGCAGGACGCCGGGTTAGCCGCACTGGGCCAGGGATGGCCCATTGCGGCGGCCCACGGATTCAAGCCGGAGAGAGGGCACACCGAGCCTAAGCGAGGTGCCGAGTGGTGGGGCAAGAGCGTTTTGCTTACTTTTGCGCTTTTCAAAAGTGAGCCGCTGTAAAAGCGGAACCCTAAGCAGCCGTTACCGCAGAAACGGATATGTACTCGGTCTGATCCAGCATCTTGGTCGGCCCTATGGTCGCCATCGGGGGCAAGCCCCCTCCCACATTGATCTCCATCGTCCCAACTGGCTTTTTCCAACCGGAACAAGCTGTTACTGTACCGATCATAAAGCCCAAGCCGCCCGGATCGGATCTCTGACTTGAAGCGTCCCCTCCTTCTACTAATAAGTCTGGCCTTGAGCTTTGCGGCGAACGCGACGATTACCGAGAGCCACGGTTACGCGCAGTTCGGCACGCTCAAGTACCCGGCCAAATTCACCCATTACGATTGGGTAAACCCTGCAGCGCCCAAAGGCGGCACACTGCGGGTAATGGCCTTTGGCACGTTCGACACCCTCAACCCCTACACCTTCAAGGGCTCCAGCCCGGTTTCCACCCCCAACTTCCTGCAGTACGGCGTCAACGAGCTCAACGAGCCGCTGATGGTCGGCACCGGCCAGTACGCGCCGTCCGGTGACGAGCCGACTTCCAGCTACGGCCTGATTGCCCAATCGGTGGAATACAGCGAAGACCGCAGCTGGGTGGTGTTCAACCTGCGCCACGAGGCGCGTTTTCACGACGGCACGCCGATTACCGCCGATGACGTGGCATTTTCCTATCGCACCCTGTTGACCGAAGGCCACCCGCAGTACCGTACCAACCTGCAGGAAGTGGCGCGGGTCGATGTGCTCAATCGCCATCGCATCCGCTTTGTATTCAAGCGCGCCGGCAACCCGCTGCTGATCCTGCGCCTGGGCGAGCTGCCCGTGCTGCCCCAGCATTACTGGAAGCATCGCGACTTCAAGGCCACCACCTTCGAACCGCCACTGGGCAGCGGGCCGTACCGCATCAGCAAGGTCACTCCTGGTCGCCAACTGGTGTTCGAACGGGTCAAGGATTACTGGGGCAAGGACCTGCCGGTCAATCAGGGGTTGTATAACTACAACAAGGTCGAGGTGGAGTTCTACCGCGACAGCGACGTCGCCTTTGAAGCCTTCAAAGCAGGCGAATTCGACATTTATATCGAACACCAGGCCAAGAACTGGACCACCGGCTACAACTTCCCGGCGGTGAATCGCGGCGAGGTCATCAAGGCGCAGATCGCCCACCGGATTCCTACCCAGAGCCAGGGCCTGTTCATCAACACCCGGCGACCGGCCTTCAGCCAGACCAGGGTGCGCGAAGCCCTGGGGCTGATGTTCGACTTCGAATGGACCAACCGCACCCTGTTCAGCAGCGCCTACAAACGCGCCTTGAGCTACTACCCCAACAGCGAGTTCTCGGCCACGGGCGTGCCGGTCGGGCACGAGTGGCTGATGCTTTCGCCCTACCGCGAGCAACTGCCGGCCAATCTGTTCACCCAGGCCTTCAGCCTGCCGCAGACCGACGGTCGCGGCATCCCGCGTGGAACCCTGCGTCGTGCCCTGGCCCTGCTTGGCGAGGCCGGGTGGAAGCTGTCCGGCCAACGCCTGCTGAACAGGGACGGGCAACCGCTGCGCCTGGAAATCCTGCTGGTCAATCCGAACCTGGAGCGCATCCTGCAGCCCTATGTCGAGAACCTGATCAGCATCGGCATCGACGCGCGCCTGCGCACCGTTGACCGCGCACAGTACAAGCAGCGCCTGGATCAGTTCGACTTCGACATGGTCCTGGTCACCCTCAACCAGACCCTCAGCCCAGGGCTGGAACAATGGCAGTATTTTCATTCCAGCCAGGCCACCATCAAGGGCAGCAAGAATTACGCGGGCATCGCCAACCCCGTGGTCGATCACCTGCTCGAACAACTGCTCGCGGCACAGACCCGCGAAGAACAACTGGCTGCAGGTCGCGCCCTGGACCGGGTGCTGCTCTGGCAGCACTACAGCATTCCCAACTGGTACCTCAACTATCATCGCCTGGCGTACCGCAATCGGTTCGCCTTTGTCACCACGCCGCCCTACAGCCTGGGCTTGAGCGCGTGGTGGCTGAAAGCTTCGGAGAAAGCCCAATGATGTCCTTGCGCAGTACTGTATTGGCCGGCCTGTTGCTGTGCGGCGCGGCCCAGGCCGCCCCGCAACATGCGTTGACGCTCTATAACGAGCCCCCCAAGTACCCCGCCGACTTCAAGCATTTCGACTACGTGAATCCCGACGCCCCCAAAGGCGGTACCTTCCGCGAATCGGCCATGGGTGGCTTCGACAGTCTCAACCCGTATATCAGCAAGGGCGTGCCCGCGGACAATCTGACGCTGATCTACGACACGCTGGCGATGCAGAGCCTGGACGAGCCCATTACCGAATACGGCCTGGTGGCCGGAAAAATCGAGAAGGCCCCCGACAACAGCTGGGTGCGCTTCTACCTGCGCCCCGAGGCACGCTTCCATGACGGCCACCCGATCCGCGCCGAAGACGTAGTGTTCACCTTCCAGACTCTGATCAAGGACGGCACCCCGCTCTACCGCACCTACTACGCCGACGTGGATGAAGTGGTCGCCGAAGACCCGCTGCGGGTGCTGTTCAAATTCAAGCGCACCAACAACCGCGAGCTGCCACTGATCCTCGGGCAATTGCCGGTGCTGCCCAAGCACTGGTGGGCCAACCGCGACTTTTCCAAAGGCAATCTGGAAATACCGCTGGGCAGTGGCCCGTACAAGGTGGCCGAGGTCAAGGCCGGGCGCATGATTCGCTACGAGCGGGTCAAGGACTACTGGGCCAGGGACCTGCCGGTGGCCAAGGGTTTCTATAACTTCGATAACCGCATCACCGATTATTACCGCGACAGCACGGTGTCCCTGGAAGCCCTGAAAGCCGGGCAGTTCGACTATTGGCTGGAGTTCAGCGCGAAAAACTGGGCCAACGCCTACAACATTCCGGCCGTGACCCAGGGTCGTTTGATCAAGGAAGAAATCCCCAACGGCAACCCCACCGGCATGCAGGGTTTCGTGTTCAACACGCGCAAGCCGATGTTCCAGGACGTGCGGGTACGCAAGGCCATCAGCCTGTTGCTGGATTTCGAATGGAGCAACAAACAGCTGTTCAACGGCGCCTACACGCGCACCCGCAGTTACTTCGAGAACTCGGAAATGGCCGCCACCGGCCTGCCCGGCCCGGATGAACTGGCCATTCTCGAACCGCTGCGCGACAAGATCCCCGCCGAGGTCTTCACCCAGGCGTTCGAACCGCCCAAAACCGACGGCAGCGGCATGATCCGCGCGCAGCAGCGCCAGGCGTACCAGTTGCTGCAGGAAGCCGGCTGGAAGATCGTCGATGACAAGATGGTCGACACCACCGGCAAACCGGTGACCATCGAATTCCTACTGGCCCAGACCGAGTTCGAGCGCATCCTGTTGCCGTTCAAGCGCAACCTGGCCGACCTGGGTATCGACCTGGTGATTCGCCGGGTCGACGTGTCGCAGTTCATCAACCGCCTGCGCTCAAGGGATTTCGACATGCTGGTCGGCAGCTTTCCGCAATCCACTTCACCGGGTAATGAGCAGCGTGAGTTCTGGAAGTCGTCCAGCGCCGACAAACCGGGCAGCCGCAACTACATGGGGCTCAAGGACCCCGCCGTCGATCAGTTGGTCGAGCAACTGATCGATGCCGACTCGCGCAAAAGCCTGATCGCCCACGCCATGGCACTGGACCGCGTGCTGCAGTTTGGCTACTACGTGATTCCCAACTGGCACATCAAGACGTTCCGTGTGGCGTACTGGGATCACCTCGGCCACCCGAAAGTCTCGCCGCGCTATGACGTCGGCACCGCCACCTGGTGGGCCAAACCCGACGTCAAACCGGCTGTTCCCCTGGACACTACGCACAGCGCCGAAGCGGCGAGCGGAGGCGATTGAATGCTGGCCTATATTGTTCGTCGCCTGTTGCTGATCATCCCCACGCTGTTCGGGATCCTGCTGATCAACTTCGTCATCATCCAGGCCGCCCCGGGCGGCCCGGTGGAGCAGATGATCGCCAAGCTCGAAGGCTTTGACGGTGCCACCAGCCGCATTGCCGGTGGCGGCGCCGAAGTTTCGGTGGCCGGCTCCAGCAGCTACCGTGGCGCCCAGGGCCTGGACCCGGCGCTGATCAAGGAAATCGAGAAAATGTACGGTTTCGACAAGTCGGCGCCGGAACGCTTGTGGATCATGGTCAAGAACTACGCCCGGCTGGACTTCGGCGACAGCTTCTTCCGTGACGCCAAGGTCATCGACCTGATCAAGGAAAAGATGCCGGTGTCGATTTCCCTCGGGTTGTGGAGCACCCTGATCATGTACCTGGTGTCGATCCCCCTGGGCATCGCCAAGGCCACGCGTCACGGCAGCCACTTCGATGTGTGGACCAGCTCGGCAATCATCGTCGGCTATGCGATCCCGGCGTTCCTGTTCGCCATCCTGCTGATCGTGGTGTTTGCCGGCGGCAGTTACCTGGACTGGTTCCCCTTGCGCGGGCTCACGTCGAACAACTTCGACGAATTGAGTTGGAGCGGCAAAATTCTCGATTACTTCTGGCACCTGGCCCTGCCCGTGACCGCCCTGGTGATCGGCAACTTCGCCACCATGACCCTGCTGACCAAGAACAGCTTTCTCGACGAGATCAACAAACAGTACGTGGTCACCGCCAAGGCCAAGGGCCTGACCAACCACCGCGTGCTCTACGGCCATGTGTTTCGCAACGCGATGCTGCTGGTGATCGCCGGTTTCCCCTCGGCCTTTATCGGTATCTTCTTTACCGGCTCGTTGCTGGTGGAAGTGATCTTCTCCCTCGATGGCCTGGGCCTGATGAGCTTTGAAGCGGCGATCAACCGCGACTATCCGGTGGTGTTCGGTACGCTGTTTATCTTTACCCTGCTGGGGCTGATCGTGAAACTGATCGGCGACCTCACCTACACCCTGGTCGATCCGCGGATCGACTTCGCCAGCCGGGAGCATTGAGATGAACCTGTCCCCCCTCAATCGCCGCCGGTTCGAGCGGTTCAAGGCGAACAAGCGTGGCTGGTGGTCGCTGTGGCTGTTCCTGATCGTGTTCGTGCTGAGCCTGGGCGCCGAATTGATTGCCAACGACAAGCCCCTGGCCGTGCACTTTGACGGCGACTGGTATTTCCCGGCGCTCAAGCGCTACCCGGAAACCACCTTCGGCGGCGAGTTCCCCCTGGAAGCCAACTATAAGAGCCCGTATATCCAGGAACTGCTCAAGGCCAAGGATGCCTGGACCTTGTGGGCACCGATCCCGTTCAGCTACCAGAGCATCAACTACGACCTGAAAGTGCCGGCCCCCGCGCCGCCGTCGAGCGTCAACCTGCTGGGCACCGATGACCAGGGCCGCGATGTCCTGGCGCGGGTCATCTACGGGTTTCGCGTATCGGTGCTGTTCGCGTTGACGCTGACCGTGCTCAGCTCGATCATCGGCGTGATCGCCGGCGCCCTGCAGGGTTTCTATGGCGGCTGGGTGGACCTGGCCGGGCAACGCTTCCTGGAGATCTGGTCCGGGTTGCCGGTGCTGTACCTGCTGATCATTCTCGCCAGCTTCGTGCAGCCCAACTTCTGGTGGTTGCTGGGCATCATGCTGTTGTTCTCGTGGATGAGCCTGGTGGACGTGGTGCGTGCCGAGTTCCTGCGCGGGCGCAACCTCGAATACGTGCGCGCGGCCCGCGCGCTGGGCATGCAGAACGGCGCGATCATGTTCCGCCATATCCTGCCCAATGCGATGGTCTCGACCATGACGTTCATGCCGTTCATCCTCACCGGCGCCATCGGCACCCTCACCGCCCTGGACTTCCTGGGTTTCGGCCTGCCGGCCGGCTCACCGTCACTGGGCGAACTGGTGGCCCAGGGCAAATCCAACCTGCAGGCGCCGTGGCTGGGCATGAGCGCGTTCGCCGTGCTGGCGATCATGTTGAGCCTGCTGGTGTTTATCGGCGAGTCCGCTCGCGACGCCTTCGACCCGAGGAAATGAGATGAATCAGGACAATCTGATCGAAATCCGCGACCTCAGTGTCGAGTTCGTCACGGGCGAGCATCAGCATCGCGTGGTCAATCACGTCAGCTTCGATATCAAACGCGGCGAAACCCTGGCCCTGGTCGGCGAAAGCGGCTCGGGCAAATCGGTGACGGCGCATTCGATCCTGCGCCTCTTGCCCTACCCTCTGGCCCGGCACCCCTCCGGTACCATCAACTACGCCGGGCAAGACCTGCTGACGCTCAAGGAAAAGACCCTGCGGCACATTCGCGGCAACCGCATCGCGATGATCTTCCAGGAGCCGATGACCTCGTTGAACCCGCTGCACTGCATCGAAAAACAGATCAATGAAGTGCTCGGCCTGCACAAAGGCCTCACCGGCAAGGTCGCCACCCGGCGCACCCTGGAACTGCTGGAACTGGTGGGCATTCCCGAACCGCACAAACGCCTCAAGGCGCTGCCCCACGAACTCTCCGGAGGCCAGCGTCAGCGCGTGATGATCGCCATGGCCCTGGCCAACGAGCCGGAACTGCTGATTGCCGATGAGCCGACCACGGCCCTCGACGTGACGGTGCAATTGAAAATCCTGGAACTGCTCAAGGAACTGCAGGCGCGCCTGGGCATGGCGTTGCTGTTGATCAGCCACGACCTGAACCTGGTCCGCCGGATCGCTCACCGTGTGTGCGTGATGCAACAGGGCTGCATCGTCGAACAGGCCGACTGCGAGACGCTGTTCCAGGCGCCGCAACACCCTTACACCCAGGAACTGCTGGCGGCCGAGCCCAGTGGCGGGCCGGCCGGCAACGCCGTGGGGCCAACGCTGCTGGAAGTGGACGACCTGAAAGTCTGGTTCCCGATCAAAAAAGGCTTTTTGCGCAACACCGTCGATTACGTCAAGGCCGTGGACGGCATCAACTTCAGCCTGCCCCAGGGGCAGACCCTGGGCATCGTCGGCGAAAGCGGCTCGGGCAAATCCACCTTGGGCCTGGCGATCCTGCGCTTGATTGGCAGCCAGGGCGGGATTCGCTTCGAAGGCCAGCAGCTTGATCGCCTCACCCAGCAACAGGTACGCCCGCTGCGCCGGGAAATGCAGGTGGTGTTCCAGGACCCCTTCGGTAGCCTGAGCCCGCGCATGTGCGTCAGCGAGATCGTCGGCGAAGGGTTGCGCATTCACAAGATGGGCACGCCGGCCGAGCAGGAAGCCGCGATCATCGCCGCGCTCAAGGAGGTCGGCCTGGACCCGCAATCGCGGCATCGCTACCCCCATGAGTTTTCCGGTGGCCAGCGCCAGCGCATCGCCATTGCCCGCGCCCTGGTGCTCAAGCCGCGCCTGATCCTGCTGGACGAACCGACGTCGGCGCTGGACCGTACGGTGCAACGCCAGGTGGTGGAACTGCTGCGCAGCTTGCAGGCCAAGTACAACCTGACCTACCTGTTCATCAGCCATGACCTGGCGGTGGTCAAGGCGCTGACTCATCAGTTGATGGTGGTCAAGCAGGGCCAGGTCGTGGAGCAAGGGGATGCCGCGACGATTTTCGCCAACCCGCAACATGCCTATACTCGGCAATTGCTGGAAGCGGCCTTTCTGGTGCCCGCATAACAGGCAGGAGCCCTCGCCATGTCGTTGAACAGCCCCGCTCACCCTGCGCACTCGCCGCGTTTCTGGCGCGACGAGCGTCTGCCGTTCATCGAGGCGCGCACCATTGCCGATGGGCGCAAGGTCACCTACACCCGCCACGCCCATGAGCATTTTTCCATTGGCGCTATCACCGCCGGGCGCAGCTATTACCACTATGGCGAACAGACCTTCGTGATCAGCGCCGGCACCGTGGTGTTGATGAACCCCGGCGACGTGCATGCGTGCAATCCCATCGAAAACGAGCATTGGTCCTACCATATGCTCTACCTCGACACGCCCTGGCTGACCGACCTGCAGCATCAGTTGGGTTTCAGCACCGACCAGGGTTACCGTGCGTTCAACACGCCCCATACGCGGGACACCGCGTTGTACAACGGCTTGCTGGCGCTGTACCGGCTGTTGGTGGATGAACGGGCCGAACTGCTGCACAAGCAGAGCGCGCTGGTGGGCTACTTCAGCGAAGTGCAGCAACGCCTGAACCCTTCCCTCACCCCCATGCGCGAGGTCAATCACAAGCTGGAGCGGGCCGCCGACTACATCCGTGAACACTGTACCGAGGCCTTGAAGCTCGAGGACATTTGCCTCGCGGCCGAGCTGTCGCCGTCCTACCTGATCCGCGCCTTCAAGCACTATTACGGGCTGACGCCCCATGCGTTCCTGGTCAACCACCGCATCCAGTTCGCCCGCACTCAACTGCGCAATGGCGCGCTGATCGCCGATGTCGCCCTGGCCGCAGGCTTTGCCGACCAGGCGCATTTCCAGCGTGCGTTCAAGCAGCATTTCGCCGCCACGCCCGGGCAATACCGCGAAACGCTCAAGCCATCAGCAAATAACCCACACTGGCCACCAGCAACGCGGCCATGGAGCGGTTGAAGACTCTGACCCCCTTGGGATTGTGCAGGTAGCGCCGCAGAAAGGTTCCGGCGTAGGCCCAGCACGCCACCGACAGGTAGCAGATCACCAGATAGAGGCTGGCAAACAGCCAGACTTGCCTGGCCTCGCCGTCCGCCGCAAACAACCCCATCCCCGCCACACAGGCCAGCCAGGCTTTGGGGTTGAGCCACTGCATGATCGCGCCATACAGCATCGAGGGCGCAGTGGCGGCGCCATGGGCGTGCAACTGCCCATCATCCACGGCAAGCTTCCAGGCCATGTACAACAAGAATGCCACCCCGCCCCACTGGATCAGTTGGGTCAGGATCGGCCAGCGCAGCAGCACTTCGTGCAAGCCCAGGCCGATCAACACCAGCAGCAATGTGAAGCCGACAGCCGCGCCAAGCACGTGCTTCTGGCTCGCGGCAAACCCGAAGCGCGCGCCGGCACTCAAGGCGACCACATTGACCGGTCCCGGCGTGATGGACGTGGCCAGGGCGAAGGCGGCCATGGAAAGAGTCAAGCTCATTGCAGCTCCTTATGTGATGCCAAACGAAGTCGGGTTCACGATAAGGGGATAGACGTTCAGCGTATTGAACAAAATGACCTTTTTGCCTCGTAGCGCCGCGCCCTCGGCGACAGTGACATGAAATTAACGCGTCAAGCGTCTCGCACCTTTTCAGGTTACGGAAGATACTGTGCGTCGAACCGATTGGGAATGACTGAATGAGAAACGACACCCGGCTTTCGCGCATGCTGCACGTATTGATCCATATGGGACGCCATGAAGAACGAGCCACGTCGCAGACCATTGCCCGGATGCTGGGCACTAACCCTGTGGTGGTGCGGCGCACGCTCGGCCTGCTCAAGGAAAAGGGCTACGTATGCTCGGAAAAGGGTCACCAGGGGGGTTGGACCCTGGGCAAGCCCTTGAGTGAAATCACCTTGCTGGAGATTCACAATGCCCTGGGTACGCCGTCGATCTTTGCCATCGGCCTGTCCACCGATCACCCCCAATGCCTGGTCGAACAGGCCGTCAACGCGGCATTGACGGACGCCTTCGCCCAGGCCCAGGCCGTGCTTTTGAAGCGCCTGGGCGACGTGACCCTTGCGCAGTTGGCAGACGATTTCGATGAGCGCTATCGGGTGGCGATGCAGCCATGAAAAACGCCGCAGCCCTTGATCTGGCTCAACACTGCTCAGCGCTGGGCGGGGATGCGGATATCGCCATCCCGGCACTGGCTTTTCACACTGCGTGGGCAGCCGGCGAAGGCCAGGTCCTTGGTCAGGCATACCCGCACCTCAGACAACACCTTGCCTTTGCAGATGACGGCCATGCCGTGGTTGCCCATGCGCGGGTTGCTGTCGCGAAACAATGCCTCGATCTCGCCGGACGACAACGACGGTGGCGTGTTGAACGGCTGCAGTTGTTGCGGAATGACCACCGCGCCCAACGCCGTGTCGGACTTTTCCAAATACTCCATCGGCTCAAGCCCGCTGCAGGTCCCATGTTTGGCCCATTCGTGCTTGAGCAACGCACGCGAAGGGAACAGCGTGGCGCCTTTTTCCAGCGCTTCATCGCTCAACCGCGATTGCGTCGCGCAGGACGCCGGCCACCCGCCTTTGGCATATTGCGGCCACAGTCCATGCAGTACAAAGCCGTAGCCTTTGCCCGAACATTGCTCATTGTTCGGGTGCGTCAGGCAAAACGTCGGCGACCATGACAGCGACAACACATAAAAATCAAATTCCCCCGCCTGCCCCTGACTGCTCGGCGCCGCCGTCGCGCCAGTCACGATAAACAGCCACAACAGCATCGAGTATTTCATCGCGATAACCTTCTCAATAAAAGTGAAGCACCACGCTATCGCGACGGCTAAGGGTGTTGGGAGTAACGTTGTAGCACTTTGTCCAGGATGCGATCGGTCTTCAACGCCTCGATCGCCAGCGAAGGGTGTTTGGCATCGCCCCGGATATGGGCATTCATCGCCAGGACGTGGTGCCATTGGATATGCGCGTGGCAAGGCACCTCCAGCACCTCGTCGGTCTCCCCTTCGAGGCGCAGCGGCTGGTCTTCGAATACCGCAAACGTGATGCGCCCACGACTGCCGATCAGCTCGACCCGGTCTTCGCGGCGGTCAGCGACAAAGTTCCAGCAGCCCATGCCCAATGCGCCACTGGCGAAGGTCCAGCAGGCCGTCACTGCGTCCTCCGCCGCATAGCGTCCGGCCTGCCGCGCGGTAAAGCCCGAGACTTCGACGATATCGCCCGCCAGGTACTGGAACAGGTCAAAGCCGTGGCTGGCCAGGTCGGCAAAGTAACCACCGCCGGCAATCGCAGGATCCGTGCGCCAGTTGGCCGGGTGGGTGTCTGCCGGCGCTGCGGGCTTGCACAGGGTCCAGGTCAGGTGGCGCAACTCGCCGATACGGCCTTCCTGCAACCAGGTGCGCACCTGCTGGAAGCGCGGCAATGAGCGCCGATAGTAGGAGACGAACAGATGCAACCCGGCGCGCTCGAAGGTGCGCTGCATCAGCGCACTTTGTTCGGCGTTCAACGCCATGGGCTTTTCGACGCAGCAATGCTTGCCCGCCGCCGCCACCATCAAGCTGTACTCAAGGTGGCTGTCGGGTGGCGTGGCGATGTACACCGCGTCCACCTCGGGGTCGTCGATCAGGGCTTGGGCATCGGTGTAGAAGCGGGCAATGCCATGGCGTGTCGCATAATCGCGCACGGCTTCCTCACGGCGTCCCATCACGGCCACCAGGGCCGAACCTGGCGCTTTGTAGAAAGCCGGTCCACTCTTCAGTTCGGTCACACTGCCACAGCCGATCATGCCCCAACGTACGGTGCTCATCTGCTCTCCTCGTTCGTTCAAGTCAGTCGGGCAGTATCCACATACACGACCCGACGCGCCATAACCACTTAGCATGACAATTGCATTACACTTTTATGACAACTATCCCGTAGCAGGTATAAACGATGAAAATACGGGCCACCGTCATCTGCGAACACGAAGGGCACATCCTCTTTGTGCGCAAGGCCAGATCGAAATGGGCATTGCCGGGCGGCAAGGTAGAGCGTGGTGAACGCCCGGTAGGCGCGGCGCAACGCGAGCTGGAAGAAGAGACGGGGTTGAACGTGGACGGCTTGCTGTACCTGCAGGAGCTCAAGGCCCGCGACACCGTGCATCATGTGTTTGAAGCGTCGGTCGTGAATATCGACGAGGCACGGCCGTGCAACGAGATCGTCGAATGCCAGTGGTACGCCTACGGCACCCTCGACGAATTGGACACTACCGACGCCACCCGACACATCGTCAAGTCCTTTCTGCGCCGCCTCTGATACGGCGCTCTGACGGGCGAGTTGTGTCGGCACAGGGGGGCGAAGATCAAATTCCGGGCAAAAAAAATCCCAAGTAGCTGATGGAAACTTGGGATTTAAAAATGCATAAACCGTGGGAGGTGAACGCCCGGCTATAGTAGCGACTGCAAAATCGGCTCACAAGATTATTTTATTCCTTTCGTCGGATTAAACCGTTGTAAGTCATTCAATAACCACATGTTTTTTAAGGTGAGAGGCCTGTTTTTGCCACTTTTTGGTGCAAGTTAGCGAGCGATACCGAACTTAATCCATCTTATAAAATAAGGTTATTACTTATTCCACTTTTACGCGGTTTAAAAACTCTACGTTCAATTGCCTGCATGCCTGGCCAAGTTCGACATGGGTTGAGGCGTTCGCACCGGCGACCCGCTTCAGACGAACGCACAACGCCAACTGCTCGGCGGCGGCTTCACGCTGGCGGTCCGCCTCGGCATTGAGTTGTACAAAATAGAACCCCAGCAGCGCCGCAACCCCCAGCACGCCCACCACGAAGTTGCGCAAGCTGTTGGCTGACTGGGAGACCGAAGCGCTCATGAGTCAGCGCGCCCTGCGCTTTCTGTAGCGAACGTCGGCATCGTCAGCCATCTGTTCGACACTCAGGTGGTTTTGCACCACAGACGTACGGATTGTAATGAGCGTGTCGACGTCATCGACGGTCGCCGCTCGAATAAGCACATGCATACACGCCTCCCGATCAAGGAGGTGATTGTATGCAAATACTTACACGGCATTTGTCGTGGATTTGTAAACCGCTGCGCAGGAACCTGCGACAGGCGCTTATTTGCGCGCCACTTTATAGCGCAGGCAATCCTGGTAGAAACTCTGGCGAATCGCCTCGGGCTTGAGCCGTGAGCGGCTGTCATAGGTCTGCTCGGTAATGCCCATGGCCATCATGCGCATCCACGATTTGTTGAACTTGAGGGTCTGGATCTTCTGCCGCGCGGCGTACAGCGACACCCCCGAGAGCTTCAATTCCTGGGCCCTGGCGGCTGTGCCCGCGCCCCAGCTGCACATATATTTGTCGCCCTCGCGCAGCTCTCGTGCCTGCACGGCTGCCGCGCCGCCGGCCAGTGAACAAGCAACCAGCATGATTCCCACAGTGCGCATTGGCTTCCTCACCTAACCACCTGAAATAAAAGCGATTCTGGCGAGAATTTTGTTACAGAGGGGCCATCAGATTGCCTTATCTCAGGCCCATGCCACTACCAACAGGCCAGCGCCCAGCACCAGGCACAGCGGCGAATAAAAATAGGTGTCCAGCCTGGCGAACCTTGAGCCCACCACCTTTTTGAAGAACCCCACCAACTCCGAATCGCCGATTGCCCTGGCAAACATCACCACGGCAATCGCACTGATCCCCCATTGCAGCGCCCCATGGGACACCGGCGAAAAATACAGTCCGGCGCGCAGGCAGACCAGCAGCGCAATCGCCACCAATCCCATTGCCACCAGGAATGTACCCAGCGTCGAGGGCTTGAAAGCCGGTCTTGGCCCGCCGGCGAATTCGCCGGGTAATTGCGGTATGGCGGCCAGGCTGCCGAATTTTCCGCCGGCGGCCCAGTACAAATGCACCATGCTGATGCAGGTGAAAATCCCGACGATCCAGCGCGCAACGACGAAGCTCATGGCGGGCGTCCCCAGAAATGGTGGGAATGAGCATAGACGCCCTGATATTTTTTGCAGGTATTTCGTCGGCAGCTGATGTTAAAGTGCCGCCCTATGAAACTTGCCCGAACCGACCGCTCGCTCATTGCCTGGATGCTGTATGGCTGCGTCCTGTTCAATGTGTTCGCCTGCAGCATCGGGCACGGGCAAATGGTCGGGATGCAGCTCAACGGCATCAGCGGTCAGTTCTGTACGGTCGACCCGCGCACCCAGGCGCCCGTGCAATCAAACTCTACCGATGAGAGCCTGCCAACACTGTCCAAGGCGTTCGGTTGCCCCCTGTGCTCCACCGGCGGCATGGGCCCTGCGCTCAGCAGTCACCTGAATGTAGCGGTGTTGCCACAGCCGCACGCCCCGCCTGCGGCCGTGGTACTTGCCGCCGACATCCCCGCCCGTCTCACCTGGCCCACGGCCCACCCGCGCGCGCCGCCCGCCTTCGCCTGATCCCTGCGCTGTCCCTCTGCACTGCCCCTGTTTCCATGCGGAAATACGCGCGGTCGTGTGTTGTTTTCACGCCAAGTTTTCAGGATTCAACCATGAAACATTTACCCTTGCTGGCGGGCCTGTGCGGCTGCCTGCCTGTTTGCGCCCCAGCCCTTGAGCTGGCCCCGACCACCATTGAAGGCGAGCAAACCGTCGATCCCGGCCTGGCCCTGGATCAACCCAGCGGCATGGCGTCGCGGCTGGGATTGAGCATGCGTGAAGCCCCGGCGTCGGTGGCCATTGCCACGCGCAACGACATCGAGCGCCATGGCGCCAAGACCTTTCGCGATGCAGCCAATACCCTGCCCGGCGTCAACGCCAGCGCGCCACCGGGCTTTGGCGGGTTCGTCTCATACCGCGGGTTCACCAGCAGCCAGATCACCCAGATGTTCAACGGTATCAACGTCGCCACCGGCCTGGCGCGGCCGGTGGACGCGTGGATCTACGACCGTGTCGAACTGGTCGGCGGTCCCTCCTCCCTGATCAATGGCGCAGGCTCCGTAGGCGGTTCGCTGAACTACGTGACCAGGCTGGCCAGCCGTGAGGAACACGCCGTCGAAAGCCAGTTGACCTATGGCAGCCATGACACCGCCGGCCTGGCGCTGGGCCTCAACCATGCGCTCACCGAGCCCGGCGCCGAGGTGCAGCATTACGCACGCCTGGATGTGAGCCGCAACACCCAGCACAGCTATATCGACCGCGACCAGCGCGAGGCCTGGAGCGTGGCGTTTTCCCTGCTCAGCGACCTGACCCCGGACCTGTCCCACACCCTGGCGCTGGAATATCAGGACGAGCATGAAGACAGCCCCTACTGGGGCACCCCGGTGCTCAACCCCAAGGCCGGCGAGCTGAAGATCGACCGGCACAACCGCTTCAACAACTACAACGTCGCGGACGGTCGCTATGAGCAGCGCACACGCTGGGCACGCTCGATCATTGACTACCGGATCAACGACAGCACCACCCTGAAAAACACCCTCTACCACCTCGACAGCCAGCGCGATTACCGCAACCTGGAAACCTACCAGTACAACGCCGACAACAGCGCGGTGAACCGCTCCACTGCCTATCAGGTGCGGCATCAGGGTGAGCAGAACGGCAACCAGTTCGAGCTGCGCCATGAGGACGCCGTCTTCGGCCTGGCCACCACCTGGTCCGCAGGCTTCGAATACAAGGTCAACAGCACCACCAACAGCCCGTTGAACGTGCCGGGCAACAGCACCGTCGAGCCGAACGGCTATCAGCCCGGCCATTTCTACGACATACCGGGCACCCGACCCGGTTTTGTCAAAGACAAGACCAGTGCAGTGACTACAAAAGCGCTGTTCGTGGAAAACCGCCTGGGCTTGACCGACACCTTGTCGCTGCTCACCGGCCTGCGCTACGACGCCATCGACCTGGACGTGACCAACCACAGGACGGTGACAGCCGCCAACCCCAGGCACCTCCAGCGCAGTTGGGAACCGGTGACCGGGCGCGTGGGTTTGACCTACCAGTTCATGCCCTCCGCCAACGTCTACGTGCAATACAGCACCGCCGCCGAACAGCCGAGCACCACGACTCAGGTGTTCGACGTATCGACCGGCAAGCAATGGGAAATAGGCAGCAAGTTCGACTACCTCGAAGGCCGTGGCGCCGCCACGCTTGCCGTGTACAGGATCGAGCGCAAGGACTTTGCGGTAACCGACCCACTGGACCCCACCCGCAGCATTCCCGTGGGTGCGCAGTCATCCAGGGGCATCGAACTGGCCAGTTCGCTGCGCATCACCCCCCGATTGCTGGCTGAAGGCAACATCGCCTGGGTCGACGCGCAATACGACGACTTCAACGAGAAAACCGCCAGCGGCTCCGTGGTGTCGCGTCAAGGCAATACACCGACCAACGTGCCCAAGCGCGTGGGCAATCTATGGCTGACCTATGACTTTTCAGAAAATTGGCAAGGCGGCGTCGACGCGCGCCATGTCGCCCAGGTGTATGCCGACAATGCCAACACCCAGACGGTACCGGCCTACACGCTGTTTGGCAGTTTTCTGCGCTATAAAGTGGACACACATACCTCGATAACCGGCCGGGTGCGCAACCTGACCAATGAGGTGTATGCCGAATTCGCCCACGTATCACCGGCGTATTACCTCGGCTCACCGCGAACGTTCGAGGTGGCTGTACAAACCCGATTCTAACGCTGGAATACAAACAATGTGGGAGGGGGCTTGCCCCCGATTGCAGTGTGTCAGCTTGCACATCGGTATCTGGCTGACTGCTATCGGAGCATAGGTACCTACACAACGTTCCAGACCGTAGCAGCCAACGGTAACCACGATGCGAAGCGAGTCGCTCTTGATCTGCTTTTGATCTCAGGCGCCCCGTTAAACCACGCTGGCCGAACGCAGGCTTGAATCCGTGG
>NZ_CVTU01000119.1:1836-8006 GCF_900004965.1 Pseudomonas sp. 44 R 15 | reverse complement strand
GCCGTTACCGCAGAAACGGATATGTACTCAACCCAATCCAACATCCTGGTCGGCCCAGAGGCCGCCATCGGGGGCAAGCCCCCTCCCACATTTGGATTGCATTACATCAGTCAGATAGCTATAGGCTGTCCCGCCTTCATGGGAGCAAGTCTCCACATTTGGATCGCAGTGCATCAGTCAGACAGCTATAGGCTGTCCCACCGTCATGGGAGCAAGCCCCTCCCACATTTGGATCGCCATCAGGTAGCGATACTGTCGAATTACTTGAGGGCCGACTCAACCTTGAGAGCCACATCCTCCGTCAACCACGCCTTCCACACCTCAGGATGAGCCCTGAGAAATACCTGGGCCACCTCCCGAGGCGGCGTATGATTCTCACTCATTTTCGCCAACGCCTGATTAAGCGGCTCAATAGGAAACTCAACCTTCTCGAAAAACTGCGCAATCTGCGGATGCTCTTTCTGGAACGGCGTAGACACCCCGATGCTCAACCTGGACGCCAGCGACCGCGTCGGCTTGGGATCAGGATTGTCCGCATCCGTCAGCGTCTTCCAGGCCTGCGCATCGAACGGCGGCTCTTGCAGTTGAATCAACTTGTAGCGGCCCATCAACGGCGTGGGCGACCAATAGTAAAACAGCACCGGCTTGCCCCGACGAATCGACGAAGCAATCTCCGCATCCAGCGCCGCCCCCGAGCCGCTGCGAAAGTTCACGTAGCTGTCGTCCAGGCCGTAAGCCTTGAGCTTTTGCCGGTTGACCACTTCCGAAGTCCAACCGATAGGGCTATTGAGAAACCGCCCCTTGTCCGGTGATTCCGGGTCCTTGAACACATCCTTGTAGCGCGCCAGGTCTTGTACGCTTTTCAAGTCAGGGGCCAGCGGCTTGATACCTTTGGCCGGATCACCCTTGACCACGTACTCCGGCACCCACCAGCCTTCGGTGGCGCCCTTGACCGTATCGCCCAGGCCCACCACCTTGCCTTCAGCCTCGGCCTTGACCCAGACAGGGCTGCGGCCCGCCCACTCTTCGCCGATCACCTGAATGTCGTTCTTGGCCAGGGCAGTTTCCAGGGTGATGGTGGTACCGGGCAAGGTGTCGGTGGGCAAGTCGTAGCCCTTCTCGACAATGAACCGCAGTACCTCGGTGATCAGGCTGCCGCTTTCCCAGTTCAGGTCGGCAAAGTGCACCGGCGCCTGGGCGGCCGATACCGGCACTGACGCCATGGACAGGCCCAGGCTCGTCAGCGATGCAGCCAACAGCGTTCTCAATCCTTTCATTCCTTTGCACCTCGCGATATCGCAGCCATCAGCGGACGGCTTTGCTGCTATGCGCGAAGCCTCTCTCGTAGTTAAGTCAACTCAACTGTAGTAGAGGTTCCGGGAGATAAAAGAAGTTCGCCGTGATTGCGCTTACTCACTGGCCTTGAACGTCACCAGTTCGCCCTTGCGCCACTTGGCGGCCTTGCCGGTGACGGCCTTGAGGGTCTTGGTCAGGCCTTCCTGCAGTTGTTCCCTGGCGGCAAATACCAGCATGACGCTGTGGCCTTCCTTGAACACAATGCCTTCGCCTTCGGCCGAAGACACAAAGGCGTAGTCGCCCAGGCCGTACACGGTCAACTTGATATCGCGAAACTTGAGTTCAAACTTGCCACCTTCACGGCTGGGCAATACTGCCGCGCGAAAATGATCGCCCACCTTGAGTTCCAGCCGTGGTTTGTCGTCCACGACCAACGCCGCTTCAGTGTCGATCTCGGCGATGTAGATACCTTCCGGGGTCTGTTCGGTAACGTAGACAAAACGAGATTGAAACTGCTTGACCAACTTTGCGCGTAAATCACCCAGCACGAATAACGCGTGCATATCCAGATTACTGACTGCCAAGGAAACGCCCCCACATCGATAAAGCACTGACCGCTTGAGCGGGCAGCACAAAAAAACGGCCGTTACGGCACGAAAGACATACTCGTTAAAAACCTGAAGACAACCATAAGAGCCGTACAGACAGCCGCGGTGGCCCTTGTGCGAGGTCATCCGGCGACACAGCAAATCACAGGTTCAACGACCCGAGAATACGAGTCGAACAACTTCAGAGAATAACCCGATTAAAAACACTGTTTTCCGACACGCATCACAAAAGAAAATACCCGGCCATGGAACCAGGCGCGCGTTGCCGACGACAATACTAAACAGCAACACCGGTCAAAACCAGCCGCTGATATCAACCAGGTCGATCGACAGGAGCTGAGCATGCAACGACGTCAACACGACACTGCGTCTTTTCACACTCGTTCATCATGTCCAGACGCACACCAATACTACTGCCTACCCACACCCGATGGGTACTCCCATTCCGTGCTTTATCGAGTGGTGCCGGCCGGAAGAAACTTTTTTCATATCCAGGAAGTGACCAGCGGCAGGATAAAAGGCTTTCGCAGCGATCACAGCAAGGCCTGCGCACTGGCAAAAGCGCTGGAAGCCAATCTGTATGGCCTGCACGGCACACTCGTTTCGTCAGCTGGCTGAGTGTAGTGCACACTTTACTGCACAGCGGCCCTTCAACAACTGCCATACTGACCCGTCCTTGAAGTTTGCCCCCTGCGGGTCAGGTTTCATCAGTGCAGTTACCGCGAAGGGAAGGCTATACGTGACGGAATTTGATATTGGCGAATTTTTTATCCATGGCGATGCGAGGGAAGTGGACGGAGAGTTTCAAGCGGTCATCATCATGCGGGCCAAACCGCCGTTGACCACAGTAACAACGCATCAGGTCGAAAAAGACCGCTGGTTCAAAACCGTCGACGCTGCCGCCATTGCCGGCAAAGACGCCGCCAGGGCCCTGAAAGCCGCCGTGGATTCAGGCGCACTCAATTCGTGACAATCCGATAGAACTCTGGCGCGCCATCCCCCTCACATGCAGAACGATGATCAGCCCGCATGGAGAATATGATGGACACCACGACCCCGACACTTGAAACCCTCTTCGACCAGTTAGGCCTGGATTCCAGTCAGGAAGGCATCGAACGCTTCACCGCCGAGCACCGTCTGCCGGATGACGTGAAACTCGTCGACGCACCTTTCTGGAGCGAGCAACAGGCGAGTTTCCTCAAGGAACAGCTGCATGTCGATGCCGAATGGGCGCCTGCGGTCGATGACCTCAACGCCCTGCTGCATGAGTCTCCCGTTGCTTGATTCAAACGCACTGACCGCACGCCGCTCCTCCCGCAGGAGCGCGCTTGCTGCTACGCGCGGCTTGTGCCGCTACGCGGACCTGCCCCCTTGCGGCTTGTAGCCCAGGCGCAAGCCACCCCAATGCCGACCCCGAACCATGATCGGCACCGACAGGTCGTGCATCAGCTCGCCGGTATCGCGCGTGTAGGTCTGCAGCAACATGGCTTGTTGATGGCTACCGCACCGCAGGCCGGTACGGTCGTCAAATTTGCGCTTGGTGCGGTTCTGCACCGCGTCCACCTGGGCATCACCGGTCAATGCGTGGGAAAACGCGTTGTTGTGTGTCGGCACGTAGCCCTGGGGCGTGCAGGCAATGGCAAACACCAAACCCTCATGAAGCGGCAACAGCGCCTCTTGAATGGCGGGTAATACCTGGTCGGTGTAGGCGTCAAAACGTGTCTTGTATTTGCTCGGGTGGGTATTTGCAATCAGCGTGTAGTTGCGATCGAACAGATCTTCCAGGCTGACCCGGCTGTGCAGCACATCCGCCTCGAACTGTTCGCCAATTCGCCGGGCGCCTTCGCGGGCCAGGTCGTAGATGCGCTGGTGATAGCCATCCAGGCCGACCTGCGCCAGGCGCTCGCTGATGGTTTCCGCCTGCCCTTCCATCTGCACGGCGGCGTCGGCGAGTTGGCGGGTTTGCTGGTCGCTGACCGCCAGGTCGCTGCGCATCTGCTCCACGGCGTGGAACAGGCTGTCGAGTTGAGTGCGGTTGGTGTCGGTGCCCTGGGCGATTTCACTGACCTGCTGTTCCACATCCGCCGCCAGGCCGGCGATGCTCGCCAGGTGTTCGCCGGCATCTTCCACTTGCTCTACACCGGTGTGCAGGTCCGCCGACAGCTGGCGAATCTGCTCCACCACCTGGGCCGTGCGCTGCTGGATGTCGGCGACCATCACCCCGACTTCATCGGTGGCCGTGGCCGTACGTCCGGCGAGGCCGCGCACCTCATCGGCGACCACCGCAAACCCGCGCCCGTGCTCTCCGGCCCGCGCCGCTTCAATCGCCGCGTTCAACGCCAGCAGGTTGGTCTGGCTGGCGATGGACTGGATCACCAGCGTCACGCGCTGGATTTCCTCGCTGCGCTGGCTCAAGGCTTCGATCAGCGTACGGCTGGCATCGGCACGCTGGCTGAGCTGATGCATGCGGGTGATCGACTGCACCAATACTTCACGGCCTTCGCTGCTGCGCTGACGGGCCTGGCTGGACGCGCCCAGGGCCTGGCGGCTGAGCTGGGAGGTGACCTGTTCGGTGCCGATCATCACCTGCGCGCTGCTGACGATTTGCTGGGAGGCGCTCAACTGCGACTGCAGGCGCGCCGCCAGTTGCTTGACCGAATAGGCCACGCCCGCAGCGCAGAGTGCATTATGGCTGGTGGTATGGGACAGGTCGCGCGCCAGCTCGCCAATCGCATCGCCGGCCGCAGCGTGGGTCACAGAAGGTTTGGGACTTTTCAGGCGGGGTAGCCAGATCACCAGCAAGGCCAGCGGCAGGCACAGGTAGATCGGCCAGCCGGCAAAGGCCAGGCCCAGCAGTAGCAGCACCAGGACGGTACTCTGCGCGAGCGGTATCAGCCAGCCGGGCAGCACCCGCGCCACCGGTTGCGGTGGTACTGCTGCGCCCATCAGAGATCCATCTCCAGCCATTGTCGTTACCCCACTGCTTGTCGTTATTGTGTCTGCATTAAACGCCACTAACAGGCCATTATCCATGGGCCTTTAGTACAGGGGCTTGCAGTAGATCAATAACGGGGGTGTCACGCAAAACTCTGCGGGGGCCGATGATACGGCCCCCGTGCAACCGCGTCAGGCTTGACGCTGGTGCTTGTCGATCTGCTCGTGGCGCTCTTGCGCTTCGATGCAGTATTTGGTGGTCGGGCTGATCAGCAGGCGTTTGAGGCCGATAGGCTCGCCGCTGTCATCACACCAGCCAAAGGAATCTTCCTTGATGCGTTCCAGGGCACGTTCCAGTTGCGGCAACATGCGCTGGTCGCGGTCGATGGCATTGACCAGCCAGGTGCGCTCTTCTTCCACGGAAGCAGCGTCGGCCGGATCGGCCGGGGTGTCCAGGCTTTCAATGGCGATACGGTTCTGTTCAATGCGCTCGTGGTGTTCCACTTTCATGTCTTGCAGCAACTTCTCGAAAAAAGCGTGCTGTTCGGCATTCATGTAGTCATCCGCCGGCATGGCCAGCAACTTTTCCTTTGTCATTGATTTCTCTATAAAAAATACGTGCATTAAGGCGAATAAGGGAGCGTTCCGGCCGACCTCTGCAGGTCTCGGAAAGGCGCCATCCATTCCAAGCGCCACCCGGCACTCAATTTACGAGGGGCGGCAGTCTAAGGCCGACTTGAAGGCGCAGCAACTGAAATGACAGGCATTTTTTCCCGATCAACCCCCAAAAGCACCAGGACGGGCTTGGCGAACGGTCATCGGAGTGCGTTTATAGCAAGAAATTCAAGTTTATGGAGCTATATAGAAGACAAACGGTTGATCCGTACGGCATGGAACTAAAAATGTGGGAGGGGGCTTGCCCCCGATGGCGGTCAGTCAGACACAGATGTTCAAGCTGACACACCGCCATCGGGGCATAGGTATCTACACAATTTTGGCGCGAGACTGCACCTGTGGCGAGGGAGCTAACGCGTATCTACCTGACGCTCCGAGGTCCAAATGTGGGAGGGGGCTTGCCCCCGATGGCGGCCTCTGGGCCGACCAGGATGCTGGATTGGACCGAGTACATATCCGTTTCTGCGGTAACGGCGACTTAGGGTTCCGCCCTGACGGCGGGTCACTTTGGAAAAGCCCCAAAGTAACCAAAGGGCTCTTGCCCCACCACTCGGCACCTCGCTCAGGCTCGGTGTGCCCGAACGCAGGCTTGAATCCGTGGGCCGCCGCAATGGGCCATCCATGGCCCAGTGCGGCTAACCCGGCGTCCTGCCGGGT
>NZ_CVTU01000119.1:0-1786 GCF_900004965.1 Pseudomonas sp. 44 R 15 | reverse complement strand
ATGGGCCATCCATGGCCCAGTGCGGCTAACCCGGCGTCCTGCCGGGTTACCCACGGATTCAAGCCTGCGTTCGGCCAGCGTGGTTTAACGGGGCACCTGAGATCAAGATCAAAAGCAGATCAGCCCCCGGTGTCAGGGTAGTTGTCGTGTCCCCCGCTTTTTGAAAAGCATTCCGGGGGCGGCAAGAGTATGGTCATGCCTTTCTATTCAGAAGAACGTAAAGCTGCGCTGCTGAAAATGATGCTTCCGCCCCTGAGTCTCTCGGCGGCGGAGGTCGCTCGGCGCGAGGGTTGCAGCGATATGTCTCTCCATTATTGGCGCAAACAAGCTGCCGCCAGAGGAACGCAATTGTCCGATGCCAAGCAACCGGCCGAAAATTGGTCCGCCGAGTCCAAGCTGACGATCATCATAGAAACAGGTTCGCTATCGGAACTGGAGGTCGGTGAGTACTGCCGACGAAAAGGTATTTTTCCCGAGCAAATAACCGATTGGCGCAACGCTTTTATTGCCGGCAGCACGAAACAGTCAACCGCGAAAACTGCAACCTCCGGACAGTCACGGGATGATAAAAATCGTATCCGTGAACTTGAGCGTGAGCTGCGCCGCAAAGATGCAGCTCTGGCTGAAACAGCGGCCTTACTGGTACTACGAAAAAAGCTCAATGCCTACTGGGGGAGCGACGACGAGGCCAACTGACCTTGTTGCCAGAACGGTATTTACTCGTTGATTGGCTTAATGAAGCCATTCTGGCGGGCGCCCGCAGGGCGCCTGCTTGTCAGGAGGTAGGCATTTCACTGAGGACGCTGCAACGCTGGAGCTTGCCGCAAGAACTCTTGGCAGATGGACGCACGACGACGCTAAGGCCGATACCGAGTAATGCACTCAGTGAGCTTGAACGACAAGGCATCGTGACCCTGTGCAACAGCAAAGCCTATGCGCACCTCCCGCCAAGCCAGATCGTGCCGCAATTGGCCGATGAAGGAAGATATGTAGCCTCGGAGTCGACTTTTTATCGTGTGCTGCATGCGGCAGGTCAGCAGCATCACCGGTCCAGAGCCAAGCGGCCGCATCGCCATGAGGCACCGACCACTTACGCAGCGACTTCAGCTAACCAGGTATGGTCGTGGGACATCACCTACCTGCCGTCCCCGGTTCGTGGGAAATTTTACTACCTCTATCTGATCGAAGACATCTACAGCCGAAAAGCCGTGGGCTGGGAAGTTTATGAAGCAGAGAGCGGGGAGAAGGCAGCAGCGTTGCTGCAACGAAGCGTGACTCAGGAGAAGTGCTGGCGCCAGCCGCTGGTGCTTCACTCGGACAACGGAGCACCGATGAAATCGGTGACGTTACTGACCAAGATGTATGACCTGGGCATCACACCGTCTCGCGGTCGACCACGGGTTAGCAACGACAACCCGTACTCGGAATCACTGTTCAGGACACTGAAATACTGCCCGCAGTGGCCACAGGCGGGGTTTACCAGCCTGGAAGATGCGCGTATCTGGGTGAGGGATTTTATGACCTGGTACAACACTGTGCACCGTCATAGCCGGATCCGCTTCGTAACACCGGCTCAACGTCATGAAGGAAAAGACCGAGAAATCTTGGCTCGTCGAGATGCGACATACCGGCAGGCCAGAGAGAAAAGACCGGAACGATGGTCAGGAGAGACACGCAACTGGAACCCTATCGGGACGGTGTATCTGAACCCCGAAAGGGAGCTGACCGTGGTAATAAAAGTCGCGTAGCGCGACGGTGGACGCGACAACTACCTTGAAAAACGCCG
>NZ_CVTU01000121.1:47598-76387 GCF_900004965.1 Pseudomonas sp. 44 R 15 | reverse complement strand
TTAAAGGAAAGATTGTGAACTATGGACATAGCCACAGAGCAGTCATGGTCTGCTGTTGACTCTGATCTCTGATGTCCATACTTCACCTCCATTTTCCCGCGAAAAATCTAGGGGGTGCCCATACGTCATTGCATTGATCCAACCCTCTATTAGCTGCATCGCGTTTGACCTTTTTTCAGCTGACGTCCCTAAGCACTTGCGCATATGCGTAATTGCATGGACTTGACCGGTTGTTTGCATTGACTTGACCAGCACACTGGTTAGCCTTGACCGGCAGAAATCGGCCAAGAGCAGACTTCAGCTATCTACCAGGCGATATAGCGCTTGAGCGTGGGATGTCGCTAGCCCTGTACGCTGCAAATTTCGGCGACTTTGCGAGCTGGGAAGCGCGGTTGCGGCGATCACAATACTGCCGTGTTTTTTTGCTTGCTCTATCCGATGAGATATCAGGGCTCCATGGTAGCCCTGGCCTCGTGCATTTTTTCGGGTGGCAGCCGTCCCAAGGTAGGCAACTCCATTGCAGGCCAGGTACATCAACGCTCCTGCCACGACCTTTCCATCAGCCTTAAGAACGTAGATTTTCAGACGTTCATTTGTCATCAGTCCTGCTAACGAAGCCTGGCTCAACTGAAGATGCTCTGGCTTGGTATGAAATCCACTCGCATGCACGGCTGCGAACTCAGGAAGCGTTTGTGAGGTGGCTTCTTCGATTTCGAATGAGTGGTGATTCAAGACCACATTTTCGATGGTGCACGCGAGTTGCAGATGCGTCCACCCCCTCAGACGCTCCAGCCGCTTCTCACCCACCAAAGCGTACTGTTCCAAAGTCGAGGCCTTTCCGATAAGAGGCGTTACTGTCGAATACTCTGCTGATTCCTTGAGCAAGCTCAATAGTGACTTGGGTCTGTCGGTACTATCGCCGTAGATGCGATTGAGCATCGGGCTAGGTGATGCCTTCACCTGAAAGCATGGAAAAGCTTCGTTGAAAAACACACGAGCACCAAAAGGGTTTCCACTTATCCGAGACAAACTCTCGACGCGGGCACACAAATACTCGCTTTCTGCGGCCTCAATCGCATGAGCCATTCCGGCATTCATGTGCATAGTCCTTATTGCGTGATGTCCCAGAAGGGTAACGGCAAATTCAACAATACACACCTCCAAACACACAGCTGGTAGATAACCTGCTCCGGTGTCCCTTTGGGATCGATAACTGCCTGTCGCGATGGGCTGCAATCGGCCAAAAGCAGTCGCTCAGGTGAGACCGTTTTCGACCCTAAGCAGTCGGTCTCGGTCAGCTTGAATAAGGCAGCAAGAAACGGATAGTAAGTGCTGGACGAATTCCAGCCTGATACGACTCCAACTAATAGGAGTTTAACCATGGCGTTTCGTATAACTGGCCTTTCCCCCGAGCCATTCCAGTCACTGTTTGGATTGCCCGACCAAGAGCTAGCATCTCTCGGGATAAAGCGTTACATGGTCGACAGCAACCCAGGCTTTCCTGACCGTATCGAAATAAAGGATGCAGAGCTAGGTCAGAATGTGCTTTTACTCAACCATCTCTCTCAGCCAGCCGAGACGCCATACCGTGCCTCACATGCGATCTTCATAAGGGAGTGGGCTACGCAAGCTTATGACGCAGTCGATCAGATACCCGAGTCTATGCGAATCCGTCTGCTATCACTTCGTGCATTCACTGATGATGGGATGATGCTCAATGCCGACGTCGTAGATGGAATAGCGATAGAACCTGTTGTTACTCGGATGTTTGCTGATCCAGGGGTTAGTTACATTCACGTTCACAATGCCAAGCAGGGTTGCTACTCCGGGCGAATAGATAGGGCGTAGTCGCCGCAGTCTCGATGGCTCGTTCCGCTTTCGACTTTTCTAGTCACCAACTTTCCGCTATTGGCCGATTTCTGCCTGTCGTAGCGGGCAGTAATCGGCCAGAACCGGATGTTTAAAGCTGGGGCAATGAACTCGTCGAATTTCTTCCCGCTTTAAGAGTTTGCCGACGCGCTTTTACACACTCTGGGCTGGCAAGTAGAGTTAGGAAATCAACTCGTCCCTTTTTATAAAGTAGGTGCAAATGGTGGCTCCCTTCGTTCTCCAGGACTTTGATGTTGGATGGGTCGCCACCGACGCCGTCGGGCAGGTTGCGCTCTTCACTACGGGGGGGCCAGGGCCGGTTCCTGATTCCGCAATGCCCTCCGTCGAAAACTCCGAAGAATTTGTCCTTTCATTGCCGGAGGTGTCCGATGTAGATCGGGTCACTGCCAGGGCTGGCGTAAACGCTTTCGTTGAATTTGCCAAACGTGGGTTCTTCGCGTACGACTGGTCAGACGTTCATCGCGATTCACGCCAGGCCTTGAGGGGGTATGAGCTGCAATGCCGCCCACTGAATCCACTGACACTTTTCGATTTGCCTGCCCCTTTACGGGCATTAGCTGAGGCTACTCGGCTATCTGATGTAACCTTCGGAGCACCCATCATAGTGATAGGTGATCAGGTTTCTTAGCCTTCATTCGGCGATTCGGAGCCGCTTTTTTGGGCCGGAAGCTTTCAGTTGCGTACCGCAGCTCCCGGCCATTAGCGGACACTAAGGCCGTACGTGAAACCTGAGACGACTCATACAACGCCTTAGATCAGCCAAAGCAGAGAGTTTCTAGCACCCTAGATTAAACCCGTTGACTTGGCGGTATTGATTTCGACCCATGCAGCAAAGGCGTCAATGAATTTTTTCAAGAACTGAGTAGTTCCGTCGTCATTCAAATTTCCGCCTGGCCCCAGTAGCCTTGTCGCCCCACCGATATACGCTTCCGGCTGCTGCAAAAGTGGCATGTCCAGAAATACCATAGACTGACGTAAATGATGGTTAGCACCGAAGCCGCCGCTGGCACCGGGCGATACGCTTACGATAGCTGCGGGTTTGCCTGCCCACACAGACTCGCCGTAAGGGCGAGAACCAATATCAATGGCGTTCTTCAATACACCAGGAACTGACCTGTTGTATTCGGGAGTGAAAAACAGTACTCCATCTTTCGACGCCATATTTTGGCGAAAACGAGTCCAGGCTTCAGGGGCACTCTTACCGTTTTCTTCCAAGTCTTGGTTAAACAGATTCAGTTCATTGATCTCGACTATTTCTAATAAAAGGCTCGGTGGCGCAAGCGCGATTACTTCTTGAGCAAATAGGCGGTTCAACGACTCTTTGCGCAGGCTGCCGACAATGACGGCAATCTTTTTAGGCGACATGATGGGACCTTGATTTAAGTGGCTTTAAAGGGGGTAATCAATTTGAAAAGAACAAAAAAACGGACGTCGAACGGTGGCCGAACGATGAGGACTGCCCCACCGCCTGGTCATGTGGGTCTGCCCTATACTTTGGCGGCGCCGTTGACAACCAGGTGATGACCGGAAATCCAAGCTGCATCGTCACTTGCCAGGAAAAGCACGGCGCCTTCGACATCGGCGACAGAGCCCAAGCGCGCAAATGGCGACAACTGTGCCAATGCCTGATAGTCATTTTCCTGAAGGTTTGCGATGACACCGGCGTCACGTAGCGGCCCCGGTACCACACCGTTCACCGTGACGTTACGCTTGCCCATTTCCTGCGCGAGACATTCAACGTAAAGCCGGCCGGCGGCTTTGCTTCCGGCATACGCGGTGAAGCCTGCGTTCGGTACGATCGTCGTAGTGGACGAAATCACGATGATGCGTCCACCATCGGTAACATGGCGCGCACTTTCGCGAAGCGTATAGAAGGTGCCAAACACATTGGTTTTGGTGACAGCCTCGAACATCGCGTTATCGATTTCCGTGATCGGTGTGTCGATAAGCTCCCGCCCGGCATTGGCCACGACAATATCGATGCGCCCAAATCGAGCCAGCACTGCTGCGAATATGGCTTTGACAGCGTCCGGGTCGCTGATGTCTCCCCCGATGGCCATCGCTTGAGCGCCCTCAGCAACGAGAGCCTCGACATTTCGGTCGGCTGCGGCAGCGTCAGTGTTGTACGTCAACGCAACGGAAGCCCCCTCTCTGGCAAAACGACGTGCCAGGGATAATCCGAGCCCGCGCGATGCGCCGGTAATCAGTACAACTTTGTTGGTCATTCGCATGATCAGATTCCGTTGATGCTGCGTTCTGTAGAGGTTGCGTTGCCCTGCCACTGGACAAGTTCCTGCTCGACTTTGGCCATTTTTGCACGCATTCCGCCCATCGCATCGGCACCCAAGGCCGCGTGTACGGGTGGATGATCCGCCTCCATCAGGTTGATAATCGCCAAAGCCCCTTTTCCTGGAACATTCGGCTGCTTACCTTGCAGACCACCTATAGCTACACGGAACTTACCGACGGGTGTGCCTTCATAGTCATCGATTTTTTGCTCGACGTAAGCCAGTGAGCGACCCGCAAATTGGGTCTCGAATACACCGATGGTCAACACAGTCGTGGCGATGTTAAAGGGTGCAAGTTCACCTGCCAGTGCTTCCCCCAGGATGTCAGTAGCGCCCTTAGCGGCCGAGTACACGCCCATGCCCGGGTAGCCAATGAAGCCACCGATTGCGGAGAATTGAATGATGTGCCCGCTGCGCTGCTTGCGCATCGCAGGGGTTACAGCGCGAATGATGTTCAGGCCGCCAAAGAAATTCAGATCGAATACACGCCGCGCTTCTCGATCCGTCATTTCTTCAACTGCACCCACTGTGCCAGCACCCGCACAGTTGGCGACAATGTCGATACGTCCAAAGTGATCCAGCACCTGGGCCACACCCGTTTTGACCGCCACATCGTCTGTCACGTCTACCAAAACGCCCATGCCCTGCGCAGCATGTTTACCGTTATAGAAATCCACTTCTTCTTGCTTGCGAAAGGTGGCTGCGACTAGCGCACCTTTTTCCAGCAGTTGATGCACTAACTCGCGCCCCAATCCCGATGAGGCACCAGTAACGAGGACGACTTTGCCATTTATTGATTTCATTCTCTGCTCCGGGGTTTGGCTATTCACCGGATGTTAGGTATTGGGCCTCCCCCCAACAAGCCGGTTTGGCCAGATTCAACTTCCCGCTCATTGGACGCTCCTTCCCAGCGAAACATTGCCAAATAACCACATAGTTCTAGACGGTACCCTTGGAACTCTTCAAGATTAAAAATTGCCTTCCTATGATTGGGCCATACGTGAATCGGCTGGACCTGAACGATCTGTTTATTTTTGTCAATGTGGTCGATCGCGGTGGGTTTACTGCCGCAGTTGCAAGTACCGGTATGCCCAAGTCAACGCTTAGCCACCGCATGCAACAATTGGAGGGCGAATTAGGTGTGCGTTTGCTCAGCCGAACGTCGCGTCGCTTCGGTATGACCGAGGCAGGAGAAGAGTTTTACCAGCACGCGCTGGCCGCGCTGCGAGAAGCGGAGATGGCAGAAATGTCAGTGCGTCAGCGGTTGTTGGAGCCCGTCGGGACCATCCGGTGTACCGCTGGAGTCGCGACCATGAATTTCGCCATGGCGGGCATGATCGCTGACTTCCTTCGTGTCTATCCCAAGATCAATATGGTCGCTCATGCAGCCGATCGAACCATCGATATTGTTGGCGAAAATTACGACGTCGCCATCCGGGCGCATGAGGCTCCATTGCCGGACTCCGATCTTGTCCAGCGCATGCTCGGGGTCGCTCCCTGGTTTCTGTTCGCCGGATCAAGCTATCTGGCCGAACATGGCGCACCGGCCACGCCAGCGGAGCTAAGCAGCCACGCCTCGATTTTCTTTGCGCGAGCTAATGCCCCCATGAACTGGCGGTTGCGCCATGTCACTTTATCGATCGAAGAAATTGCTGTGCCCATCATGCCGCGGCTGCAAAGCGAGGACATGCTCAGCCTGCAACATGCAGCTATCAGCGGGCTTGGGATTGTGGCCCTGCCGAGTTACATCGCGCGGGCGGCCGTTGCGCGTGGTGAGCTTCATCGAGTTCTGCCCGAATGGATAGCTGGCGATGCCAGGATCACTGCACTGGTACCTTCCCGCAAAGGATTACTGCCGTCAGTACGTGTTTTCTTGGATCACTTGGCTTTGGAGTTTCCCAAGATCCTCTAGCTGTAAAGCCATCCTTAATACGCTGGGCAAATCGTTGCAGCGGCTTCTCCGTGAATACAGCACATTTTTTTACCGAATACAGCAACTACGGCGGCACTACCGAGCGGGTAGGCGCCGAAGATAGGGGGAGTTCTCGACGTCCATTCCACCGGACACAGATTCCAGAAACCCCGTCTTGCTGGGTCAGGTACGCGTTCCTACCATGGTTTCTTGCCTCTCATCCTCGACGGCACTAACGATACCTGATCTGGAATCTATGACTTTGACAATCACACGACGCGGCGCGATAGCTTTGGGAGCACAGGCAGTGCTGGTTGCAATGACGGCAGGCGCTGCTACGTTTGCCTCTAGTGCAACGCGCAGCTCCAGTAAAACTAAAGAGACCCCTCGGACTGGCAAGCAGTTTGACGTGGTGATCGTCGGTGGTGGATCTGCCGGTGCCGTCCTTGCAGCACGTCTCAGTGCCGACCCGCTGCGCAGTGTGCTGCTGCTCGACGCAGGTCCCGACTTTGCGCCCGACCGGTATCCAGCAGTGCTGACGAACGCCGACCTAGTTGCCGCCTCTCCCGAATACGACTGGCATTACCATAGTGACGACTCAGCTCGGATAGGTCACGACATAGCCATCCCACGCGGCCGAGTGATCGGTGGTAGCTCCGCGGTCAATGCTGCTGTGGCGATGCGTGCGCGTCCTGCCGACTTTGCGCGCTGGGCCGGACGCGGAATCGAAGGTTGGGCTTGGCCGGAAGTGCTGTCCGCCTACCGAACGATGGAAAACACGCCAACTGGCGAAGATGCATGGCATGGCCGTACCGGCCCATTTCCAGTGCGTCAGCGCACTGCTGCGCAGAATACTATCTCAATGCGTGCTTTCGTGGCGGCTGCCGAGTCAGTTGGACTGCCGCTCGTGGATGACTTCAACGGCGCGCGCCAGCACGGCGTAGGTCCCTACCCGTTGAATGTCATCAACGGCACCCGAATCAATACCGGCATGGCTTACCTGAGTGCAGACGTGCGGGCTCGCGCCAACCTCACTATCCGCGGCCACGCTGAAGCCGACCGCGTCCTGATAGAACGAGAACGCGCCATAGGTGTATTGCTAGTAGACGGCGAGATAGTTCCAGCCGGCGAAGTAATCTTGTCGGCCGGTGCCATAGGCAGCCCCGCTATCCTGCTACGCTCCGGTATCGGCCCACAAGGCCATCTTCGCGAGATGGGAATCGCCACCGTCGCTGATCTACCGGTAGGTGAACGGTTGCAAGAACATCCGTTTTTCTTCAACGTCTACGCGCTGAAGACCTCCGCAATTGCTATGACCCCAGCCGGCGGCGCCATCGCCTGGACTCGTTCGCAACACGCCGCACCGGACGATCTGGACTTACATATCTCCGGTACACACCTGATCGACCCAAAGGCAAGCCCTACCGGCGGTGCGATAGTGCTGGCATGCGCCGTCACATTACCTAAATCCAACGGTAGCGTACGCTTGACCAGCCGTGACCCCCGAGTTGCGCCGAACATTCGGTACAACTTTTTTGAACAGGAAAATGACTTGGATCGCATGGTCGAAGCTGTAGAACTGTCTCGCAAGATTGGCCGCAGTGCACCGTTTGCTGACTTGGTTGACCATGAAATGACACCGGGTAGCAGCGTACTTGAAGGCAAGGCTTTGCGACAAAACATCGTAAACAATGTCGCCGGCTATCAGCACCCCACGTCGAGCGTGCCGATGGGCGCGGACGGTGACAAGGCCGCCGTAGTCAACAATTGGGGCGCGGTGCGAGGTATCGCGGCACTGCGTGTTGTGGATGCCTCTATCATCCCGGATATCCCATCGGTGGCGACAAATCTTACTACTATCATGCTAGCCGAACGCATTGGTGCCCACCTGACTCGATAATTTCCCCGAACGCAGCGTAAAACTGGAGCATCAATGATTGGATCGCTAAAGCCGAACTCTGCAATAAGAACCATAATCTGAAATTGAATAAAATATACGGAGACCGTTGAGCAAACGCCGTCAATAGACGATAAATTGCAAATTAGAAGTTTGGCCGAAACAGCGCCGCAACTGCGCCGCAACTGCGGCGCGAGCCAAGAATGGTTTATTTTTATGTCGGACATATCTAGTGCTTATAAAAAATAGCCAAACTACAGAAAGACTATTTATAATTACCCTAAGTATCACACATATAACTATAACCATCAAATAAGATAAATAAAGCCAGGAAGTTAATGCCTTACATTAAGAGAATTGAAATCTTAGAGAACTATAGAGAAGAGAATAATTTCCCCTTCTATTTGCCTTCAATTCAATCAATTAGCAAAATCGAGCTTCATCCCGTGATAAATTTTTTCGTTGGAGAAAACGGTAGCGGTAAGTCAACCCTCTTAGAGGCCATTGCAGTTTCATGTGGCTTTAATCATGAGGGAGGCAGTAAGAATTTCAAGTTTTCTTCCAGCGATGAAAAATCCCTACTGTCCAAGGCATTGCGCTTGTCACGCACAGCAAAGCGACCTCGAGATGGCTATTTTTATCGCGCAGAAAGTTTTTATAATGTAATTACAGAGATGAATAAGTTGGATTGCGGACCTGGCGGGCCAGCTATTAAGGACTCATACGGGGGAAACGATCTTCATACGAGGTCTCATGGGGAGGCTTTTATGGATCTGATTTTACATCGATTCGGAGGAAACGGATTGTATTTACTAGACGAGCCTGAATCTGCGCTATCTCCCCAACGCCAATTATCTCTGCTGGTACGTATAGCGGAACTCGCAAAACAAAATTCGCAGTTCATAATTGCAACTCACTCACCAATTTTAATTGCTTACCCGGGCGCCAGAATTTGGGAGTTTACCAATAGTGGATTGGTAGAGAAGGAATATTCAGAAACTGAAAACTACCTAATTATGAAAAGTTACTTTGCTAACCCTGAAAGCTTTATGAGCAAACTATTTGATGAAAAGCATGATTTTTAGTTAGTTCAGGCACTGAAGAACATCGATGGCTAGAGCGTTTATCAAGATCGCTGGCGCAAAAAAATGAATTGTTGCCGATCGCGGCTTAATAAGTACGACGGCATTATTGCCTTGTTTAGCGTAGATCGAGATGCCGCCGATTTTGAGGAGAATGGCCACTTCTTGCCGAAAGCGGTAGCCTGGTACGGCAGGTTTCGGCTAGAAGCGCACTCGACAGTTAGCCGCTGATGTCTCTACGCTGATCGATCTGGTGAAAGCACACCACTAAAAGGAGCAGTCATGTTGGTAGTTGCCGTTGATCGAGATAGCGTTCATGCGGGAGATGATCTGGAAAGTCATGCAATATCGATCACATTCGATCAATCAGCAACACTGCGCACCTTGATCGAAGTGATACAAGATATGGACTACCTACCTCGTATCAGTGGAGGCAAGGCCACTTGGGTTGTTTATTCATCTGGCAAACCATTAGGTGTTTTAGCCCGGCAATGGCCAGAACCTAAATTGGTCGTGCGCCCCGAGAGCATCGTGGATCAATATTTCGGAAATATCGAGCCTCGCCTACTTTTCAGATATTGGTGTCAGGCAGATCCAGATGAGGTCTTTTCGGATGCCCAGGCCGGAAATGAACTGCCATCACGATTTTAGGATGGGCAGGAGGCATTGCTTTAAATCAATGCGAGATTACTGCTGTGGGTCGAGAGCCGCCTCCCGTGAACGACTGCTTTTGGCCGAAAGCCGCCCTTCATCTCAACTCCAAACAACAGGATATCTCCAAGGGAAACACAACAAAAATTCCTAACGCCGCCGGTCGAACTCCCCTCAAGAACCGCTCTACCACGCCGATGACAAGGCTAATAGCTTGCGCGGCCACAGCCGCCAACCGATACCGCAGACAGGGAAGTTTGGCCGTTTTTCACGCCCAACCCGGCGCACCTCAATCCTGTCATGAGTATCAACCCATGCTGCAAAAATCCCTGAGAGCTCAAATCCTCACGCTGCTGAGCGCCAGCCTGCTGGCGATATTGCTGATTGCCCTGGCCTGCTTTCATTTTCTGTCCAAAGGCGTGCAAAACTACGCCAACCTGATCGAAGGTCCGTTGCACACTTCGCAATTGATCGATGAGGCCAACTTGCAATTCAAGGTGCAGGTTCAGGAGTGGAAAAACGTATTGCTGCGGGGCAAGCAGCCGGCGGACCTGGACAAATACTGGAAGCAATTCGAAGACCGTCAGCGCGACGTACAGGGGATACTCGGCGAGCTGGCCGGCCAGAAAGGCCTGGACGGCCAACTCAAGACCCGCATCGAACGCCTGCGTGACGAACACCGTCAGTTGGGCAGCGCTTACCAGAAAGGTCGCGATGCCTATATCGCCGCCGGGGCGGACCCGACCGCAGGCGACGCCGCCGTCAAAGGTGTGGACCGCGCCACCAGCGATCAGATGAGCGAACTGGTCAGCGAACTGCGTCAGCAGGGCACCGAGCAATCGGCGCTGATCAGCGCAGCAGCCGATCGCACGGTGATATTGGGGACTACCGTGATGCTCACCTCGGGGCTGTTGATCGGCCTGTTGAGCCTTTGGTTGATAAACCGCAACCTGGTTGACCCCATCCGCAAGCTGATCGACTACGTGGAGCAGCTGAGCCGAGGAAAATTTGCCGAACGCGTGGTCAGCTCCCGTGAAGACGAGTTAGGCAAACTGGCCATGGCCGCCAACACCCTGCGCGATTTTCTTGCCGAAACCTTCAGCCGCCTGCAGCGCAGCGCCAATGACCTGGACAGCGCCAGTGGAGAGCTGAGTGCCATCGCCGGCCTCATCGCCAGCGGCACCAACGAGCAGTTCAACCGTACCGATCAAGTGGCGACGGCGATGAACGAAATGTCCGCCACCGCCCAGGAAGTGGCACGTCATGCGGCCGATGCCGCACGGGCGGCCGATGATGCCGACCAGTCGGCGCAGCAGGGCGAAAAAGTCATGAGCAACACCATTCACACCATCACCCAGATGCGTGGCGAGATCGTCAACACCGCCACCGTGATCCGTCGTCTGGAAACCGACAGTGGTCGCATCAGCAAGGTGCTGGAGGTCATTCGCGGCATCGCCGAGCAGACTAACTTGCTGGCACTGAACGCGGCGATCGAAGCGGCCCGTGCAGGTGACGCCGGACGCGGTTTTGCGGTAGTCGCAGACGAGGTGCGCAGCCTGGCTCAGCGTACGGCGACATCGATCATCGAGATCAATCAGATCATCCAGACCGTGCAAACCGGCGCGGAAGACGCGGCCAAGGCGATTGAAAGCGGCCAGACGCGCAGTGAAGAAAGTGTCGCGCAAGTGAATCAGGCCGGTGTCATGCTGGAGCGCATCACCCATGCGGTGGAAGCCATTCGCGACATGAACCGTCAGATTGCTACCGCCGCCGAAGAGCAAACCTCTGTGGCCGAAGATATCTCGCGCAACCTCACCGAAATCACCTCGATTGCCAGTACCAACCTGGACAATGTGCAGCGCACCGAAGCGGCAAGCCACAACCTTCACGGGTTGTCCGGACAGTTGAATGAAGTGACGGCACGCCTGAGTGCCTAGCTAATACCTGATAGCAAGGACGCCTCCCCCATGGACCTCCACCAAATCAAACACCACCTGGCCCGTCCCACACTGAAACTCACCGCCGGGGGCTTTCGCCCTCTCGGTACTGACGAAGAAAGCTGGCTAGTCAACGTCTTCCTGTTCAGTCCCGATGAAGGCGTGCCGGTCAATCAGGCAGGGCAGCCGTTGCTGCCCTATGCCCAGTTCTACCTGCCCGCCCTGCCCTTTATCAGCCCGTTACTAACGGGAGTGCGTGTGCTGACGGTATTTATTTCAAATCCATTTCCCGAACCCTTTGAGCCCATGGGCGACAATTGGGTGATCCGCGAATACGGGCCACAGGATATGTTGGTGCGCAAGGTGCTGCCGGTGGAGGGTACGTTTCTCAAAGCCTTCGCGCTGAACGCCCAGGTCGTGCCGGAGGATTTTCCGCTGTGGGATGGTGGCGGCGTACCGGCTGATGTTGAGCAGGCGATACTCGAGCTGCAACGCGCGGGCGAACTGCAGAGCTACTACGATCTGGTCACTCACACCTACGAGCACAAAATTGGCGGCTATCCGTCGTTTTGCCAGTCAGGGGTGGGTCCGGGCGAAGGCTTCGAGTTTGTCTTCCAGATTTCGTCGGATGCGAAGATCAATTTGAATGTGGTCGACAATGGGAGCCTGATGTTCTGGAAGCACGTTGAGACTGGGGAATGGGCGTTTTATTATGATTTTTACTGAGGCTTGAAGAGGCGCAAGCGCATTTCCCCGCACACGCATGAAGCTGAGCCAATTTCCCCAAATGCAGCTGCGCCGTTCCAAACCAGACATTTAAATTTGTCTGTAAACCATGAGCGCCTTAGCATCACTGCAAATAACGGATCGTTGAAAGGCCCCTCATGCACCTTCATGGACTGAAAGCTCTATTACCGTGGTCACTGCTCGTCATGATGTGTTGCGCCGAAGCCGCCACAGTGGCAGCGAGCGACAAAGCGGTAAGCCTCTTCGAAGCGCAACAATACCGGGCGACGATTGAGGAAGCGGATCGCGTGCTTCAAACCGATCCGGCCAACCCCGAGGTGTTGAATATCAAGGCGTTGGCAGTGTCCGCGCGGGGTGATGACCGCACCGCGATCCGCCTGGTTACCCAGGCACTGGAGGCGGCTAAACAGAATGGCCAGGTATCCATCGCACAACAGGCGACCTACTGGAACAACCTCGGTTATTTGCACGAACGACAACGCAATCTGGACATTGCCCTGGGCTACTATGAAAAAGCCTTGAAAATGCGCCTCGCGGTTCTGAGCGCAGATGACCTGCTGATTGCCGATACCTATAACAACATAGGTACCGCTCAGAGCAAATTGGGCCGATATGAAGAGGCCTTCGAAAACCTGCGCAAAAATCTCGCGCTGAGAAAGCGAATAGTGGGAGACCACGACGCTTCGGTCGCCGTGTCACTGAACAACCTGGGCAATGCCTATAACCTCCAAGGCAACCACCAGGCCGCACTGCCGCTTTTTCAGCAGGCACTGGACATCGACATGGCCCTGCACGGGCCCCGGCATCCGACGGTCGCCATCCGTTGGAACAACCTCGGCGACGCCTATCGCGGCCTGGGCCAGTACGACAAAGCGCTAACCTACCTGACCAAGGCGCTGAACAGTGACCGCGCAACGTTCGGGGAGAACCACCCCAAGGTAATTTTGCGCTATTTCAACCTGGCAAGAGTCTACGAGGCTGAAGGTGACACCGCCAAAGCGCGCGAGGCCTATACAAAAGCGCTGCAAATACTCAGACAGGTCGACCCCGAAGACTTTGCACAAATCCGCTACTTCGAGGAAAAGCTTCGGACATTGGAAGGCTAGTGAAACCTGGGTCTGGACGACATTTGAACAGTGATACTCTGCCTCCCGATTTGTAACAATCTTGAGATAGTGAATTCAACTTCAAAACCTCTTAACGCCAACAACAAACTTACAAACCATGAGCAAGCATTAAATATGACCAATATTAACAGCCAGATCGAAGCGCTCGCCTTCTTTACCAGCATAAACACTAGACTTGGCGGCATTGCCCTATCATATCTGGCCACATTGGAGAAAATCTCTGAGGTTTCAAGTACGAATTGGTCTAATAACGAGCTGGACAGATATGAACTGAAGCAGCGAATGAAAGAGGTCGGCAGTGCAACATATCAATTTTACGAATCCCTACATGAAAATTCTATTATGGCGCTTTCAAAAGCTATCGAGGATATAACCATTGAGCTGAAGAGATATGTAAAATTCAAGTTCGACCCCATAAAAAACAATCACGATGTAATATACCTTAAGGACTTACAAATTATCAGGGCCTTAGCTAACATTATCAAACATAACGTAAGTCAACTGGAAAGGAACACTTCTGAATCTGCAAAATTTTTAGTTGATGAGTGCTCCATGGAAAATGATAGGGAGCTAAGCACCTTTATTCATAAAAGACATGAATCATTTAACATTCCAGAGCTCATCCCTAAAGTTTATCTAGCAATGCTAGACCTAGTAAAAAAAGCCTTGAGAGTAAATCACCCACTCCTGGACCTAGGATATAATGAGGCTTTTAACCTGATATACATACAACTTTTACCTGAGGTTCTAAACATCACCAGACCCTATAAATAATGCGAACACCAAACTGCCAACTTCCAGAAATTACAAATAGACTATCTTTTTACTGAACCCGGCAGTTCACGAACGACAGTTTGGGACGATAGTGGCCAAAGGCGACGAGTAAAATTGGGGTCACACCACCACTCAGAATAATGACAGTCGGCCCCCGGTCTTCGGAAGCACGACCGCTTATCGCCAAGCAGGCACGAAGGAGAACCAATGTCCGCCGAAATCGAAAAATACCTGCAAATCAACGCCGAGATCGAGCAAACCTACAAACAAACGCTGCGCAGCAAACGCCAGCAAAGTCGGGCAGGCAAAGATGCTCGGCTGGACAGGGCTTACTTCTGGTTCGCCCTGGTCGGACCGTCGATTCTGGCCATACCGCTGACCATTATTGGCAAATGGACTCAAGCCTACTGGCTGTACAACGTGAGTGCGGGGCTGATCGCGCTATCTTACCTGGCGATGTTTTTCTACCCGCTGCTGGGGGTGTTGCTGTACCGCGACTCGCTGAAAAAAGTGTTCACCGCGCCCTTCGCCAACCTGCTGGAGTTGAACGTCAAAACGCTCATGCAGGTAGAGGCCCGTTATTTACCGCAATTGGCAACCCTCTCGCGCGAGACGCTGAAGCTGGGTGCGCTGGAACTGAAAAGCGAGCGCGACAGCCTGGAAAAACGCACGCATATGGTGACGGGCGCGCTGGAGAAGGTTGGTATCCTCCCCGGCTTGCTGGCGCTCGTTGTCGCGCTCTCAAGCCTGGACACCATGCTGGTCAGCGTCGGCATTACTGAGCATATGGAGTGGCTATTGGCGATAGCGGCGATCAATACCTTTTTCTTCGTGATGTGCTGCTATGTGCAGTTCATCATTGTGCGCTACGAGCGCATGATCGCCCTCACCGAACTGGCCGTGGACTGCAAGGATCGGCAAACAACCTGAGCGTTGCTCTGAGCTGGGCCCTGGTGGCGGAAAAACCGGCATCAGGACCGTCGTACCCTCAGCCCTTCAACTCACCGGCACGATTGCTCGCCGCATCATCGTAGGCCACGTACAACGACTCGGCGATCTGGCTTTTGATGGCCTTGGTGGACTCCAGGCCCAACACAAACCCTTCGGCCTTGCCGCCGGCGCGGTTGAGTTCTTCGTGGGTGGCAGCGCCAGTGATGGCGTCGAGGAGTTTTGCGGCGTGCGGGCCTACACCTTTGGGCAGGGAGATTTGGTCGATGGACATGGCGGTACCTTTAAGAATGAGGTCGGTAGCGCGTGTAACCACTGCCGGGGCGAGCATGGTAAACCGGCTGGCGAAGAAAGGGGCCGCTTTCGGCTAATGCCAGCCAGTTAAGGCTTTTTGTAGGAGCGAGGGGGCGCCTGGCTGTTGCTTGCGAAAAACTCACAGGCACCGTGTTCATTCAGGAAACACGCGTTATCGTTGACGTTTTTCGCGAGCAAGCTCGCTCCTACAGAGGGTGGTGTTCGCTTAACTGACTGGCATTAGCCATAGGGCTGTTCAGATAAAGCGCGTGGTACTTGAACTGATCTCGAATAGTTTCACACCACCCGCGCTGCGCCCTTAAGTCGTCAACCTCAAGAACTTCCTCCGCCGAGAAAATCAAATAAGCGACATAGTTTTCGTACTGACGATCTCAGTCCTGAAGACTCCACCCACGCCGCTCATACATCGCCCTCTCCGTCTCCTCCGTCGCCCGCTCCCCCTTGTACGCCAACTGGGTCACCAAAAACCGGTCCTTGATATCCGTCAGATCCGACGGGTCATAGGTTCTGAGCATCGGCGCCAGGTCGATGGATTTGGCGAAGTTTTCGTTGGTCACGCTGTAGTAGCCCATGACACTGCCGGACCAGGGCGAGCCCGCGTCCGTCATGTCGATGGTGGCGTCGCGGTAGGCCACGGCGGCGGTTTTCAGCTCAGCGGAGCCGTTGAGCAGCACGGTGAGGCGTTTGATGTTCGCTTCGCCTAGCTGACCGGCCTTGTCGAGCACTTTCAGGCGGCCGTCGGCTTCGACGGTAAAGCCATAATCGGTTGCGGCCAGGTCAGGGGCGGTGCTGGCCAAGGCTGATTCGAATGCGGTGAAGGCGCTTTTCAGCACGGCTTGTGCACCATTGAAACGCTCGGCGAAGCGAGGAAACTCAGGCGATTCGGAGCGGCCGACCCAGACGTCTATGACCTGCAAGGGTTCGCGCAGGGTTTGGGCGGCTTCGCTGGGATGGTAAATAGCCGCCGGGCCGGCGTTTGCCAAGGCCTGGCCGGCGGCCTCGGACGGCGCCTGGGGCGTGAGTGTCTGCTCGGAAGGCGCAAGACGCGTATTGGCTGGGGCTAAATGGGCAGCGCTGACGGAAAGTGCCATTTCTATCGGTCCATGATTGGCGGGTTCATGGAGGTTATCGACGTAAAGGGCTCGATCTTTAGGCGCGCTCGGGCCAGCAAGCCTTACTCTTGCACACTGCGTATCAGCGTGCCGAACAGGTTCCCACGCGGCATCTTGTCCAGTGGGATGTCGGCGTCCTCGAACCAGGCCTGCCCGGCTTCGGGGTGGGGTCCGCTGAGCACCACCACGCCCTTTTTATAGGTGTAACGCGCGGCCGCCACGTCGCCGTTCTGGTAAGTCGCCAGGGTGGTATAGGCAGAGGTCGAGGTGGCCTTGGGGAAGTACGGGCCATCCTGGTAGAACACCGTATCCGGCTTGCCGTCCCAGGTGACGCGCACGGCGGCGTCTTCGATGCCGCTCACTTCGAAGCCTGGCCGGCCTGCTTCGCTGTCGAGGTCCTGGGTAATCAAGCCGAGGTTGTTGTCATCGGCCAGGTAAGCGCCCATGCACAACCCCAGGTAGCGCCCGCCCCCGGCGACGTAATCGCGGATGGCATCGGCGCGCGCATCGCCCAGGCTGTCCAGCGCGGCCGGGATGTCCTGGCCGCCCCCCGGTTGAACGTAGAGGTCGTAGCGCGCGAGGGTTTGCGGGGTGATGTCGACCGGTTCATCGGCGCCGACAAAATCGATCTGGTAATGCGGGTCCAGGCGCAGCAGCGCCGCTTTGACGTTTTGCGAACAGTCGGCACAGCCTGCCGGGCCTCGATAGATCGCCACATGGGTGATCGGCGTGGCGGCGTGCGCCTGGGCGGCAGCGAAAACGAGAAGCGTGGCGGCGATAGCGTGCAGGTTCATGGGAATGCGCTCTGTAGCAGATGGGATTCGCGTACCACAGCCTAAATCGAATAGCCCGCGAAAACCGTTAACAGTTGTAAACAACCACCGTTGAAATGCCCCCTTACCCAGCCGCCTGCGACAACGGCCGCGCCACCTGTTCCAGGGCCTTGCGCTCAGCCGCCACGCCCCAGATCGCCTGCACCACCGCTGCGATGAGCATCAGCGCCGCGCCGATCAGGTAGCCGATCAACAGGCTGCTTCGCTGCTGCGTCTGGATCAACTCGCCAAACAACGTCGGCCCGATGATCCCGCCCAGCCCCGTGCCGAACGCGTAGAACACGGCAATCGCCAGCGCGCGTATCTCCAGGGGGAAGGTCTCCGCCACGGTCAGGTACGCCGAACTCGCTGCGGCCGAGGCGAAGAAGAAAATCACCATCCAGGCGATGGCTTGCTCGGTCACGTCGAACCAGCCTTGCTGGAAGGCATAGCCGCTGAGCGCCAGCAACACGCCGGAGGTGGCGTAGGTAAAGCTGATCATCACGCGCCGACCGATCACGTCGAACAGCCGGCCGAGCAGCAGCGGCCCGCAGAAGTTGCCGAGGGCAAGGGGCAGCACGTACCAGCCGACGTGCTCGGCGGGCACCTGGTAGAAGTCGGTGAGCACCAGCGCGTAGGTGAAAAAGATCGCGTTGTAGAAAAATGCCTGGGCGGTGAGCAGGGTCATGCCGACCAGGGCGCGACGACGATAGCTGACGAACAGGGTGTGGAAAATTTCCGCCAATGGCGTGTGGTCGCGGGCATGCAGGCGCAGCGGCGGACTGCTGACGGGTGCCAGCGCATGGCCCTGCTCGCGCAGGCGCGCCTCGATGCCGTCGACAATGCGCTGTGCTTCGGCGTGGCGGCCGTGGATCAACAACCAGCGCGGGCTCTCCGGCAACCACAGGCGCATCACCAGGATAACCAGGCCCAACGCGGCACCGATGCCGAAGCACAGGCGCCAGCCGAGGTCGCCGCCGACGATCTGCGGGTCGAGCAGCACAATGGCGCCACCGGCACCGAGGGCGGCGCCCAGCCAGAAGGTGCCGTTGATGGTCAGGTCGACCCAGCCGCGATAGCGTGCCGGGGTGAATTCCTGGATGGTCGAGTTGATCGCCGTGTATTCGCCGCCGATGCCCATGCCGGTGAGGAAGCGGAACAGCAGAAAGCTTTCCAGGTTGAAGGAAAACGCCGTGGCGGCGGTGGCGCCCACATAGAGCCACAGGGTGATGAAGAACAGTTTGCGCCGGCCCAGGCGGTCAGTGAGCCAACCGAACAGCAGCGCACCCAACACCGCGCCGGCGATGTAGACGCCACCGGCGAGGCCGATGTCGACGTTGCTGAAATTCAAGCCCGTGCTGCTTTTCAGCGCACCGGACACTGAACCCGCCAGGGTCACTTCAAGACCGTCGAGCAGCCAGGTAATGCCCAGGGCGAACACCAGCAAAGTGTGGAAGCGGCCCCAGGGCAGGCGGTCCAGGCGTGCGGGCAGGTCGGTTTCGAACAGCGCGCCAGGGGTGGTGGAGTGTGGTTGGGTCATTGTCACATCCGTCATGTGCAGTCCCTCGTCAGTTATGAGTGAGTCTTTTGAGGGGGAGTTCAACGGGGTTACGCTGAACGAAGGGGCGGATGGCGCAGTCGCACTATCAGGCCCCGGCAAGGAACCCACTGATGCCTCTGAACCCTGCTGCTTTCGCACTGCTGTTGAGCCTGGCCGCCGGTACGGCGCTCGCCTCCCAGGAACCGCTGCGTCTGGAACAGCTGAAACGCTGCGGTGACCTGCTGGAAGACCAACAGCAGGACTGGTGCCTGCGCGTGCGCGGCATGGGCGATACCACCGTGCAATTGAAACTGGGCGGCAAGGTGCTGCCGCAGGACGCCGTGCAGCGCGACGGCGACCACCTGCGCCTGCGCCTGGACAGCCGCCGCTACCAGAGCGGCCCGCTGTGGCTCGAAGACGGCCCGCGCGCCAGCAACGCCGCCTGGCTGAGCCTGCGCAACAGCCAGGTAGTGGCCGCCGGGCCCAGCGAAGTGGCGAAGAACATGGACGGCCTGACCACCTATGTCGATCTGGTCAGCGTACTGATCGAAGAGGACCAGAATGGCCGCCAGGAAGCCGAGCGTCTGGCGCGCAAATACGGGGCAACGGTGGTGGGCAGTATCGCGCCGCTGAACGTTTTTCAACTGCGCCTGCCCGCCACCGACCTGATCCAGCGCGACGCCCTGGTGCTGCGCCTGGGCAGCGAGACCAGCGTCGATGCGGTGGTCATCGAAGAGTCCGCCGCCGAAGAAGCCGAGCAAGCCGCCCCTCGCCGTGAGGCGCCGAAGAAGCCGGCGCCCGACTCCGATGAATGGGCCGCCAACCGCTTTCTCGATGCGGTGGCCTATTACCAGCGACGCATCCCGGGCCAGCACACGCCCATCGTGCCGCAACCGGTGCGCATCGGGGTGATCGAGCGCGGGGTGGATTTCGACACGGCGGATTTCGCTGACTACCTGGGCGCCTGCGCCCCCCGACGCACCTGCGTCTACGCGGGAGATACGGGTTCGGCGGACAGCCATGGCACCACCGTCGCCGGCATCCTCGCAGCAGGCTGGAACAACGGCGGCAATACCGGCTTTTTGCGTGGCCTGGACAAGGCCGGCGGGGGCTTTGAGGTGATTGTCGAGCGCAACTCCGATGCCGGAATCACCGCCAACATCGCCGCATCAGTCAACCTCGTGGAGGACGGCGTGCGCGTGCTCAACTGGAGCTGGGGCGTTCATCGCGTCGGCACCAAGGACGTCAACGGCCATGACGTCGACTCGCTGGTGCGCTCGGGAATAGCCATGAGCGGCTACGAAGAACTGCTCGAAGAGTTTTTCCTGTGGCTGCGCAAGGAACACCCCGACGTGATCGTGGTGAACTCCGCCGGTAACGGTTCGGCCTTCTCGGGCAGCGACGAGTACCGCCTGCCCTCCTCGTTCATTACCGAGCAATTGCTGGTGGTGGGTGGGCACCAGCGCAATGAGCGCAACGACGTCGCCGTCGATGATCCTGCCTACGCCGTCACGCGCAGCTCTTCGAACGTGGACATGCGCGTCGACATCACCGCCGCCGCCTGCGCTCACGCGTCAACAACGGGCGCCGACCAGGAAGGCGCCGTGCATTGCGGCACCTCCTACGCCACGCCGATGGTCGCTGGCCTGCTGGCGGCGATGCTGTCGATCAACCCGCAGCTGCAACCCGAACAGTTGCGCACGCTGTTGCGCCGCAGCGCCCTGGCGATCGGCGATAACCATGACTTCGAACGCAGCGACGCCCAGGACCTCACGGCACCGATCCTGCCGTCGGAGCGCAATTACCAGCTCAATGACAAGGATGTGGGGCGCTCGGCGCGGCTGGATATGCAAAAGGCGCTGGACCTGGCGGTGCAGAGTCGCACGCGGGTGCGGTAATGGCGAGCGGCGGCATAATCGATAGTTTGGCCGCCTGAGCCAGGGCTATCGCGCAGCAGCCCCCCACCTCAACGCCGCTGAAGCTTCACACTGGCAAACGTCGATTCTTCCCTTGCCTGCTCCAGTATGTTCTTGGGTTTGGCCGGCGCCCCCGGCTTGGCCACAGGGCGCGGCGCAATCGGCAGGCGCAGGCGCATGTCCGAGCGTTCGTCACTGGGCGCCACGCCGAAGAAGTCCCGATAGCACTTGGAAAAGTGCGGCGTGGACACAAAGCCGCAGATCGCCGCAAGCTCCACCATCGAGATAGGGGTCTGCATGAGTAACTGGCGAGCCCGGGTCAGGCGAAGCTTGAGGTAGTAGCGCGACGGCGTGCAGTACAGGTAGCGCTGGAACATGCGCTCCAGCTGGCGCCGCGATACCTGGACGAACGCGGCCAGTTCATCCAGGTCGATGGGTTCTTCCAGGTTGGCTTCCATCAAGGCCACCACTTCCTGCAGCTTGGGCTGTTGCGTGCCCAGCAGATGCTTGAGCGGCACGCGCTGGGTGTCGCGCTCGTTGCGGATGCGCTCGTACACAAACATCTGCGAAATCGCCGCCGACAGTTCATGCCCGTGATCGCGCCCGATCAGGTGCAGCATCATGTCCAACGGCGCGGTGCCGCCCGAACTGGTGAAGCGGTTGCCATCGAGGGAGAAGACGCTGGCGCTGACCGTGACACGGGGAAAGGCTTCCTGCATGGAGGCCATCAGTTCCCAATGCACGCTGCACTGGAAACCATCAAGCAAGCCCGCCCTGGCCAGCGCCCAACTGCCGGTGCACACCGCGCCGAGGCGGTTGCAGTACAGACGCGCCTGGTTGCGCAACCAGGTGATATGCGCGGGTGTGGCGGCCTGTTGGATGCCCACGCCGCCACACACGATCACGGCGTCCAGGTCGCGCTGTTCATGCGCCACCGCATCCGGTGTGACCGACACGCCATCGCTCGCCCACACCGGTTCACCGTTAAGGCTGAGGGTGCGCCAGCGATAGAGTTCCTCACCGGCCAGTTGATTGGCCATGCGCAAGGGCTCGACCGCACAGGACAGCGATATCAGGGTGAATTGGTCCAGCAGCAAAAAGCCGAGGGTCTTGCAGGCAGGCGCGTCAGGTTCCATCACAGTACTCCGCACGCGTGATCAAGAGGGCTCAACCACAATGGCCTTGGCCGACTGCCCGTGCTGACGCGCCGTGACCACGCCGATCAAGGAGATCAGCAAGGCCAGGCCAATCGTTGAGGACACTTCCGTGCGGTGTTCCGGTGTCACCATCATCACGGCCAATGCTGCGCAGATGAACACGATCACCAGGTAAGTCAGCCAGGGAAACAGCCACATACGAAAGGCCAGCTCGACGTTCTGCCTGAGCAGCATCCGCCGCATGCGCAGTTGCGAGATGGCGATGACCAGGTACACCAGCAACGCGATGGCACCGGAGCTGGCGAGCAGAAACTGGAACAGACCGGCGGGCATGAAGTAGCTCAGCAGCGTCACCCCTGCGCCGATGATGGTGCTGGCAATCACCGCCGCCCTGGGCACGCCCGCGGCTGAGGTGCGTTTAAGCGCCACAGGCGCGTCGCCGCGTTTACCCAGGGAGAACAGCATGCGCGAGGAGATGTAGATCGAGGAGTTCATGCAACTGGCAACGGCGATCAACACCACCACGTCGACCATGAATTTGGCGTTGGGGACGTTCATCAATTCCAGCGCGCGCTGATAGGAACCCACGGACGCCAGCAACGGGTCGTTCCAGGGCACCACGGAGATAACGACGAAGATCGACAGCAGGTAAAACACACCGATGCGCCAAATCACCGAGCGTGTCGCCCTGGCGATGTTCTGCGCCGGATTACTCGATTCGGCCGCCGCGATGGTCACCGCCTCCGTACCGATAAAACTGAACATGATGGTGATGAACGCCCCGACCACCGCCGACAAACCGTTAGGCGCAAAACCACCGTGCTCCTCCATCAACCGGCTCAAGCCACTGGCTTGGTGATCAGGCACCCAGCCCATCAGCACGCTGAATCCCAGGCCGATAAACCCGATAATGGCGATCACCTTGGCCATCGCGAACCAGAACTCGAACTCACCATATTTGGCCACGCTGAACAGGTTGGTGATCACCAGCAGGATGATCGACAGCAAGGCGAACAGCCACGCATCGACCTGGGGAAACCACTGATTGAGTACATAACCGGCAGCCAGCGCCTCGATCGGAATCACCAACACCCAGAACCACCAATACAACCAGCCGATGGTGAAGCCCGCCCAACGGCCGATGGCCTGGTCGGCGTAAGTAGAAAAGGAACCGGTGTCGGGACGCGCCACCGCCATTTCTCCGAGCATGCGCATCACCAGCACCACCAGCAGGCCGGAGAACAGATACGCCAGCAACACCGCCGGCCCCGCCGCCGCGATGGCATGGCCGGAACCGACAAATAACCCCGCGCCGATGATGCCTGCGATGGACAACATGGTGACGTGGCGCGGCTTGAAACCCTGCGCCAACTGACCGTTGGAATCGTTGGAATTTAGGCTATTCATTGTTTTTGTTGTTCTCGGGCGACCAATACCCCTCACCTTAAGGGTGCTGCGCCGGGCCAAAGTAGCCTGAGTACGCCATCGTCGTGTCTGATCTCGTCATTTGTCGATCGGTTGCGGCGGCTGGCGAGCCGGCGCCTGCAACCGACCGCTCCTCAGGTTGCGGTACCGGCCTTGAATAATTCGCTCATGAGTTCGGTGGCCGCTCCGTGCCCGAAGACATGCGCGGAGTCACGCTGGGAGGGGTCCAGTGTGCCTTCGCCTCTGATGCTCTGCCCGGTATAAACCAACGTTCCCTCAAGCACTTCGACTGCGCTGTGATAACCCAAGCCGACCAAAAACGCGCCGGTCCCAGCCGCACGCGCATAACGCTGCTCCTGCTCGGCCGGCGTCAAATCCGACATAGGCGTGAGCCCGCTACCGTCCCGAGCGGGCAGCGCGCCCACGTATTGATCGCTCGCGCTCACCCCGCGCAGCATGTCCCAGGTCTGCAAAATTTCGGCCGGCGAGGCTGACATATGCCCGACAAGCGGCTCGGTAGTTTCCTTGATGCGGGCCGTACCGATATCGAAAACCGCCCAGCGATTATCAGGAATACGCTCGGATGCCGGCACATTGAGCGCTTTATCCGCCTCCAGCCCGCTGTTGTGCACGCCTGCCCGAAAAGGCATGTGGGCAGGCGAATCGAACGAACGGACTTTTCGTTCAGCGCGCTTATCCGGGCCTACCGCCGCAGAGCCGCCGTGCTCGCGCATGCGCTGGACGGCGGCGGCATCCGGCACTTGCAGCCCCTGTGCCTGGAGCTGCCGGTTGAGCGCCGTCATCAGTCCCTGGTCCGCGTTGCCGGGGGTGGTGTAAAACCCGCCGATATCGCCCATCAATGCGATGGCCACCGCTCTATCGGTGGCGCTTGCCGATCCGCTGCCGGCGCGCGCCAATGCTGCCAGCAAGTCATCCGTTGTCTTCCCCGCCAACAGCCTGCCTTCCCCCAATAAATGAGCGCCCAACGTGCCCTGATGCTGCGGGCTCAGGTTCGAGACCACACGGTGCAAGACGCTGGCGGCACCGGCCAGCTCATGAGTCAAGACGTCGCCGGGCTTGTAGAGCACGTTTCGCGCCGCGACAGTCTGTGCCAACGCCAACGCTTTGGTGGTCGCCTGAGCGGACTGGCCCGCCGGGTTGCCATGGGTGATGTGCTGATGCACGGCATCCTTGGCCTTGAGCACCTCATTGAAGACCCCGGCGTCCCTGGCGGCGTTTTCCAGGGCGCTGTCATTCATGAAAAGCCTATCGCCGATGTGCTCGAAGCCGGGCCTTCCCGGGAACGTTTCAAGCAATTTGCCGCGTACAGCCGGATGGGCCAGCGCATATGAAATTTCATCCATCGAATGCCCGCCATCCACGTAAATGAACAGCGCGGATTGAATGGCCAAATAGGCTTCAAGGTCGTCCGGCCGGGTATTGGCATGCACATCCTTGCAGGCACGCACCGCCCCCTGTTCGATCACAATCGAACCCGACGGCCCGTTAACGTAAGTCCCCGTGCCTTTTTCAAACAAAGCCTTCACATAAGAACCCGGCTTGGATGCATCCGGATGCTCGGGATCCTGCATCTCAAGCCTGTCGGGGCAACGGGTGCTGGCGCCGGCCAGCAACTGGCTCCGGTAATCGCTTTCATATTTGATATTGAACGGCTCATTCAGGCGCAAGTCCCGGGGGGTCGCATCGATATTTCGCAAAATACCGACGTTATGACTGTCTGCCTGCCGGAACAAATTACCTTCTCGGGCGTTGAGTTCAATACGGCCTTTTCCGGGTGCCTTGATGGGATCAAATACATTGTCCCAATGGCCCGCAGGGAGTTTTGCCGCGACATCCGGCTCATTCCTCAGCGCGTAACTTAAATAACGGTGTTTGTAGATATCAAACAAGGCCGTCCTGGCCTCGGGCGAGATATTCAAGGTCTCCAGGGTTTTCTCGGCACGCGTATAGAACCCCTGGAGTTGATCCAAACCCTCGATGCTCGTGTCGAAACGCTGGTTCTTCCAAGCCGCCTCGTATTTCTCGAACAACGGCGCAGACACGTAGTTGTCCTTGATGTAATTGACCTGATTGTTTGAGATAGCGACAAAGGTTTTATAGGTGTCCGGCGAACGGAAATAATCTTGCAGGGCATGCTTGGCATAGTAACTTTCGAACGCGCGCCGCACCGGGTCGTTGACCATTTTCAGCCTCATCGAACCGTCGGCTGCGTGCGGCGAGCCGTTGGCGACCAGCTTGGTCAGCTCGGCTCTACGCTGCTCCGGATCGATAAGGCCGCGCAGTCGGGTAAGGATCTTCTGGGTTTCGGTTTCAGCCGGCCCCGCGATCCTGAACCTGTTCAAGCCCAGGCTCAGCGCGCCATCCTTGATGGACGCCTTGCCCGGCGCGATACGATCCTGGGAGTGTTTTTCAACGATATCACTGTCAATCACGGCGTTATAAATAGCACCGTTCCTGATTTGCGCGACCTGCGGGCCGCCGTACAGAAAACTGACCGGGCGCTCTTGCCCGTCGGCTTTGAGCGTGACCGTAGGCAGGGCGTTGGAAGTGACTTCAATAGGTTTGTTTTTTATGGAGTCGAAGTTCTTCACAAACTCGACATTCTTCAATACCCGGTTACCAGCGTTGGCCTGCAATTGGGCCGCAGCACTGGAGCCGTTATCATTATTGATCAGCATAGTGGTTGCCTCTACCTTTGAATAAGGCGGCGAGCGTCGTTGCGACGGTTTATTTGAAAATGCTGTGCAGCGATGTCATCAGGTTGAAAAAACCATCCAACGCAATCTGCAATGTTTTGGCCGACCCCGTGCACGCGTCGTCCAGCAGGGCTTTGACTTCGTAACCGCGCAGACCTTTGCCCAACACCGGCTGGCCGGTCACCACCGATGGCAATGCGTGTTGCAGTGAAAGCAGCAGTTTTTCCGCATGGATATTCAGCGTGGCGCTGTTCAGATTTTTCAACTCACTCCACATCCACACCCCATGACGGTCGGCAGTGAGCATGATCGGGCTGATGGTTTTAAAGTTAAGCGCGATCGAGGAGTGGCGATCAAAGGAGCCGAGGCGTTCCTGGGGTACGCCAAGGTCCAATAAAGTTTCGCGGAGTATTTTCGCAATATCAGAACTCACGGCCTATCCCCTCAGCGTAAGCAGCCTTGCTTCTGGAGTTATAACTGGCGTCCCTGAGTTACCCGTTGGCGCCCTGCTCAGCGAATGTGAGAGAGGCGAGAGATGAGTGGCGGCCGTCCACGAACAGTTCCATTGGGCAATAGCTGCGCGATTTGCCTATCAGCCCGCCTGCACCATCATTTGCCACAAGGAAGCCCCAACGCCGGTGATGCTTTCGCCGGCAATAAGCCCGGCCGCCGCGGTAATCGCAAAACGTTCGGTAAGACGTGGCCGACGACAGCTGACCAACCAGGTCAGCACCGCTCCCAAAGCCATCATCAGCGAAATGGACGCCGGCAGTACAAACGCCAATCCCAGGGCGGCGGCGCTGGGCAGGTAGCGCGCGCGATGCGCAGACAAGGTGCTGTCGAGCACACCCAGCAACACGCCGATCAAGCCTGCGATGGCGATGGCCCAGCGAATGCTCGGCGATAACGAGTCCAGCCCGTGGGTCAGGGTTTGCGCCACGGCTTTCCAGGTGGCGACGGCCGGGGCCGGCCATTGTTCGGTGAGGAGCATGGTGTGTGGGTCGGGAATCAGCGCCAGGTAGGCGAATACGCCGACGATACTGCCGACAAAAATCCCCAGGATCTGCGCGATCACTTGCTTGTGAGGCGTGGCGCCAATCGCCTTGCCGACCTTGAAATCATTCATCAAGTCCGTGCACTGCCCGGCCGAACCGCCGGCCGTGTTGGCGCTCATCAGGTTGATCGGCACCTGCCCCGGCGCGACGATGCCGAAGCTCAGCTGGGACAATTGCCCAATTGCGCCAATCGGCGGAATGCCGGTGGCGCCCACCACCCGCGCGGCCACGGCGGCCAGGCAGATGGCCAGGGGGATGGTGAGCAGCGCCATCCACGGGTTGATGCCGAACAACAACGCCTGCAGGCTCACGACCAGGATGATCGCCAGGGCAAACCCGGCAGCCGGGCCCCGTTTCGGCAGGGTCCAGGGCGTGCCGCCGTCCGCGCGGGTGGTTCGGTGCAATGCCCACAAGCGAATCGCCAGGGACGCCAGGGTAGAACAGACCATCAGGCTCACGCCGGGCCACAGCAGCCACTCCACCAGCGCGGCGAATTGCGGGCCGCTGCTGCCCGGCGCAACGTGCACCAGCCCCTGCGCCAACAGCCAGGGCCCCAGCCCGCCCCAGGCCAGCAAGGCGCCGAGCAACAAGGTCAGGCCCACGCGCAGGCCGATGATGCCACCAAAGCCGAGCAGCAACAGCGACGGGTCTGTGGTAAACGTCAGGCGTTCCAACTGGGCCGTCGGCGACCAACGCGGCAACGCCCACAGGAAGGTGTCCACCCACTTGACCAACCCCGACAGCAACGCGGCGCCGAGCAGCACTTTCAAGCGCGTCGCCGCTTCGCGACCGTGGTTGTAGATATGCAGCAGAGTCTCCAGGGTGGCCATGCCTTCGGGAAACTTCAGCGCCTTGTCGTTGAGCAATGAGGGCCGCAGGTACCACGCGATCCAGATCCCCAGGAAGCTCACGGAAAACACCCAGGCGATCATCGGGATCGCCTCCAGTTGATTGCCCGTGAGCAAGGTGTAGGCCGGGATGGGCGCGACCAGCCCACCGGAAATGATCGACGCCGCGGCCGAAGCGACGGTCTGGTTGATATTGCTTTCGTGCAGCGTCCACGGCAATGGCGCAGCAGAGCGTTTGGCCAGGCCCTGCCAGATCGCGTAGCCGATCAGCAACGCGATGATCGACATGTTGAACGACCAGCCGATCTTGAGGCCGGCGTACACATTGGACGGCGTGAGCAGGATACCGAGCAGGATCCCGGTGATGACCGCGCGCAGGCTGAGTTCACGTTGTACGGGGGTGATTGCCGAGGTGGGGTGCATGCAGATTCCTTTCGACGAAAAACAGTGCCACCTCATAAGTGAGCGCTGAAAGGCTCGAAGGTTCATCGATGCGGCTTGCCTCGATAGCCATAGCTAGCTACACAACGCTGTAGCCCCCCGCTAACCACGATGCGAAGCGAGCCGCTCTTGATCTGGCTTTTGATCTTGATCTCAGGCGCCCCGTTAAACCACGCTGGCCGAACGCAGGCTTGAATC
>NZ_CVTU01000121.1:0-47548 GCF_900004965.1 Pseudomonas sp. 44 R 15 | reverse complement strand
TGCTTACTTTTGCGCTTTTCAAAAGTGAGCCGCTGTAAAAGCGGAACCATTAGCAGCCGTGACCGCAGAAACGGATATGTACTCGGTCTGATCCGGCATCCCGGTCGGCCCAGAGGCCGCCATCGGGGGCAAGCCCCCTCCCACATTTGGACCGAGGTGTATCAGCTGGATAACCGTTGGCTGACAGGCGCCATCGGGAGCAAGCCCCCTCCCACACTGAATTCATTTAGCAAACGCGTACTCACCGCCCTGCTCCACCGCCTTGCGATAAGCCGGCCGCTGCTGAAGCCTGTCCACCCACGCCGCAAGGTTCGGATACGCCTGCAACTTGCCCTGGGCCCTGGCGATTTCGCCGATAAAACTCATCTGAATGTCCGCACCCGTCAGTTCGTCACCCACCAGATACGGCGTTTGCCCAAGCACGTCATTAAGGTAGCCGAGGTAGTTGGCCAACTCCGATTCAATGCGCGGGTGCAGCGGCGCGCCGGCTTCACCCAGGCGCCCGACGTAGAGGTTGAGCATCAGCGGCAGCATGGCCGAGCCTTCGGCAAAATGCAGCCATTGCACGTAATCGTCGTAGGTGGCGCTGGCCGGATCGGGTTGCAGCCGTCCCTTGCCGTGACGACGAATCAGGTAATCGATAATGGCCGCCGACTCAATCAATACACGGCCTCCGTCCTCGATCACCGGCGATTTTCCCAAGGGATGAATCGCCTTGAGCTCGGGTGGCGCGAGGTTGGTTTTCGGGTCGCGTTGGTAGCGCTTGATTTGGTAAGGCAGGCCCAGCTCCTCCAGCAGCCAGAGGATGCGCTGGGAGCGGGAATTGTTGAGGTGATGGACGGTAATCATAGGGAAGCAGCTCCATTGGGGTTAAGGAGAAGACTACAACACAGCGATGGAGTGCCCTGAATGGACGTCATCCCAATCGAAACCGCGCCGTGTTGTCGCTCAACGCCCGGCTGCCCTGGCTCAGGCTGTCGGCAGCCTGATTGACCGCCCGCGCGCCGTCGAGCAGACGCCCGGCCGCCTGGTCGACCTGCTGGATATTGCCGCTCACTTCGTCCGCCGTCGCAGCCTGTTCTTCCACGGCGGCGGCGATGTGCGCCAAGGTGTCGGTGACGTGCTGCACCGCACCGGCAATTTCCCCCAGGCGCGTGCCCAGGCCGGTGACGGATTCGGCATCGGTGAGCGCCTGCTCGCACGCGGCGCCCATCAGGCTGACGGCCTGGCTGACCGTGGCGCGCAGGCTGTCCACCGTGCCGGCGATCTGCGCAGTGGACGCCTGGGTGCGTTGCGACAGGCTGCGTACCTCATCGGCAACCACTGCAAACCCTCGGCCTTGCTCGCCGGCGCGGGCGGCTTCGATGGCGGCGTTAAGGGCCAGCAGGTTGGTCTGCTCGGCAATGCCGCGAATGGTGTCGACCACCGATTGAATCTGCTGGCCCTGCTGGCTGACCTGTTCCAGGGCATTGGCGGTGTCGCTCAGGCGCTGGTTGAGTTGCTGGATACTGGCGGTGGTGCGCTGGCTGTCGCGACTGCTGTCTTCGGCGATACGGCGGGTGTGCCGGGCGCTGTCGGCCGCCTGCTCGCAGCTTTTGGCAACGCCCAGGGAGGTGGCGGCCAATTGGGTGGCGGCCGCGGCGATCTGGCTGATCTGGTGGCGCTGATCTTCGACGTCGGTGAGGGTGCTGCCCGATTGCGCGCTGAGGGTCAGCACGGTGGCGCCCAGTTGCTCGGTCTCGTGATTGACCCCGAGCAGGCTGGTGCGCAGTTGCACCACGGCCACATTGAGCGCGGTGCTGATGGCGGCGAGTTCGTCGCGCCCCTGCACCGCCACTTCGACGTGCAGGTTACCGTCACGCAGGGACTCGGCGAGCGTGGTGATGCCACTGGCGCTGCGACGGATCGAGGCTTGCAGGCAGATGAACAGGTACAGCGCCGCCAACGCCAACAGGCTGAACGTGGCCGCCACGGGAATGAAGTGCTGCAACGATCGCTCACGGTAGTACCCCAAGCGTGCATCGAGCGAATGCAGCGACTGGCTGCGCAGCGCACCCAACGCCGCGAGCATGGCGTCGACACTTTGATCGAATGCGGCGGTGTCGAGCTTGATGGTGCCGCCGAATACGCCGTCGTCGAGGGTTTTGAGTTCGCTGTCCAGGCGTTGCAGGCTGGCGTCGTATTGTTCGGTCCAGGGTTCAAGGCCGGGGTATTGCTTGGCCTTCAGCGCCGTGGCGGCCTTGACCAACTGGTCCCGCGCATCACCGATGCGGCCGCGCAGGTCACGCATCTGCAAGCGGCTTTGCAAGGTGAACTGGCCCGAGGCAATGGAGGATTGGCCAACGCTGGCCGTACGGCCGATACGCTCGATCAGGTCCGGTGTGTGCTGGCTGGAAATCTGCATCAGCAGATAGGTTTCCAGCCAGGGATCGAGGATCAGCCCGGCGTCCAGGGTGATCTGTTCGCGTAGCGATTGCATCGCGGTCAGGGCGGCGGTGAAACGGTCGTAGCCATCCGGCCACCAGCCGACGGTGCGCAGGGACTGGGTGTCCATGCCCTTGACCGCGGCCTGCAGCGTGTCGAAGCGCGCCTGGGTAGCGGCGCTGGCATGATGGGTCTTGAGGGCGTCCCCCAGGGTTTGCAGGCCTTGCTGAATCAGCGGGCTGCCCGCATCCACCCTGGCCATCGCGGCCTGGGCGGCAGGGGTCGGCGTATGCAGGATATCCAGGGCTTTCCAACGGGCGGCCAGGTTGCGCTGGGCGCTCAGTTGCCCATCGAGCAGGTCCAGCGCCAACAGCTGGCGCACGCCGGACTGTTCGCTGGAAATCACCGCGAGTTTGTCGTGGTAGTCCTGGCCGATCATCCACAGGCTGCCGGCGAGCGGCAGCATGAACAGCAGGAACAGCACCTGGAACTTACGCGCGAAGCCGAACCGCCCGAGCAGACGGATACCGGGTGATAAAAATCTTTGCATGCCCTACACACTCCCCTGAACAACCCCATACTTCACAGCCGGGAATGACTAACGGCAAAATGCCATGTCATTGATTCTTCTGGCTCAAGCAAGATCTGGGCCGTGGGATACAAGCGTGACGACACGTGCGATGGCGCTAAGAAACCTTTGATCGGTGCGCGAAAATGGGGCGAAAGCACTCATTATCGGGCGCGCGCCTGTAACCGCCGGGGACACGGCGCGACGCGGGAGAGGTCGAGCGCTGACAATCACGAACGTTCCTCAGGTCAGCAGTTGAGTGATCCACTGAATTTCCCGTGCGATCCCGTGGACTTTCTCTTCCGGCACCGACTGCCTGGCTTTCTCGAAACTGGCCAGGGTCTTTTGTTTCTGCTGCAGCAAGCGCTGCCACTTCGCCACGAACGCGGGACTGCGCGCCAGCAACTGCAGCGGTCCGAAATACAGCTGTTGTTCGGTGTAGGACACAGGCCCGGTCGGTTCGGCGACGATAATTTCGTAGTAGAAGCGGTTCTCGTGCAGCAGCTCTTCGCCCACGATGCGGTAGCCGTTGTGCATCAACCAGTGGCGCAACGGATACTCGCCGCCATTGGGTTGCAGGACCAGGCGCTCCTGGCCATTCAACCGCGCCTTGCCGTTGTCGAGAATGTCACGAATGGTCTCGCCGCCCATGCCGCACAGACTGACGGCCGTGATGGCGTCGCCCGACTCGATGGCCGCCAGACCATCGGCCAGGCGCACGCTGATGTGCGCTTCAAGGCCGTTGTCGCGCACGGTGCGCCGGGCCGCATGAAAGGGCGTGGTTGCAGCCTCCCCCGCCACCGCGCCGGCAATCACGCCACGCCGCATCAGCGCCACCGGCAAGTAGCCATGGTCCGAGCCGATATCGGCCAGGCGCGCGCCGGCCGGCACGTGCGCCGCCACGCGCTCCAGGCGCAGGGACAATGTGTGTGGGTTCAACGCGGGTTCCTTTTCATTCGCCGGAAAAACGGTCGCGGCTATTGGTCAGATGCAGCACCATTGCCGCCCGCGCCGCATCCGGGTCCTGGCGCTTGATTGCATTGAAGATCGCCTCATGCTCCAGGCTCGCCAGTTGACCCAGCTTGGCAAAATCCGCCCCGCCGCGCTCGTCAGCCTTGACCTGGGTGCGGGGGATCATCGCGGCGCCCAGGTGCTGCATGATTTCACTGAAAAACGTATTGCCGGTGGCTTCGGCGATCAGTTGGTGGAAGCGTTTGTCGTCTTCCACGCAGCTGTCGTTGTTGGCCAGGCAGGCCTGATAGTCGTCCAGCGCCTGGCGCATGTGCGCCAGTTGCGCGTCGGTACGGCGCAACGCGGCTAACGCCACCGCCTGCACCTCCAGACCCAGGCGCAGTTCCAGCATGTTGCGCACGCTGGCGACGGTGTCGACGTGCAGGCGCAGGCCCTGCCGGGCGTGTTGCTCCAGCACGAACGTGCCGATGCCGTGCCGCGTCTCCACCAGCCCCGACGCCTGCAGCTTGGAGATGGCTTCGCGTACCACCGTGCGGCTCACCCCATGCTCAAGCACGATGGTGGATTCGGACGGCAGTTTTTCGCCCGGCTTGAGCTGGCCAAGCAGGATGCGCTGGGTCAGCGCGTCGACCACGCCCTGGGCCAGGTTGGTGGAGCGTCTGCGCACGGGAGGTGCGTTTTCAATGGGCATCGCTAAGGGTCCACGGGGTTGGGCTGGAGGGAGCTTAACATCCCGTTCACCGACGACGCCGCGTTGATTCAAAAGACAGTCAACTTGTATGACAACCAATCTGATAAACCTGTATGTCACCCCGAACCATCCTGCGGACCGAACCGAGTTCCGCTGGTAGAAAAGCCCTTATAGCACGGGCAAATAACCAAAATATCATTCCATAAGCACCTTTATGAGAACAAATACTCATTGCGGCGCATTGCGATTTTCAAAAAACAACTTGTATGATGTCTGGCAACAAAACCACAACCCGCATAAAAACAAATCAGGGGGCGTTTTCCATCGTGAACCATTCCAGCCATGCATCCGCTGCACCCGAAACCGACTCGGTGCTCACGCGCGCCGTGAGCAAAGTGAAGGGCCATGTGCTCCCGCTGTTCGTGGTCATGTTCATCCTCAACTACATCGACCGGGTCAATATCGGCTTCGTGCGTACGCACATGGAGCACGACCTGGGCATCGGCGCGGCGGCCTATGGCTTCGGCGCCGGGCTGTTCTTCATCGGCTACGCGCTGTTTGAAGTGCCGTCCAACATGCTGCTGCAAAAGGTCGGCGCACGCATCTGGCTGACCCGCATCATGTTCACCTGGGGCATCGTCGCCACGCTGATGGCGTTCATCCAGAACGAAACCCACTTCTACATCCTGCGTTTTTTGCTCGGCGTGGCTGAAGCGGGTTTCTTTCCCGGGGTGATCTACTACTTCACGCGCTGGTTGCCCGGGGTTGAGCGTGGCAAGGCCATTGCGATCTTCCTCAGCGGTTCAGCGGTGGCGTCATTGATCTCGGGCCCGCTGTCGGGTGCGTTGTTACAGATCGAAGGTTTCGGCTTGCACGGCTGGCAATGGATGTTCGCCATTGAAGGCCTGGCCTCGGTGGCGCTGGGCTTCTTTGTGTGGTTCTGGCTGGACTCCAAGCCCCATGACGCCCAGTGGCTGAGCCGCGAAGAACAGGACGCACTGGTTGCGGCCATCGATCAGGAACAGCGTGACCGCGAAGCCCTGACCACGGTCAAGCCGACCCTCGGCAAGCTGCTCAAGGACCGGCAGATCCTGCTGTTCTGCGTGTTGTATTTCTGCATCCAACTGACGATTTACGCAGCGACGTTCTGGCTGCCGAGCATCATCAAAAAGATGGGTGACCTGAGTGATATACAAGTCGGCTTCTTCAACTCGATTCCGTGGCTGATCTCGATCATCGCCATGTACGCCTTCGCAACGCTGTCCGGCAAGTTCAAGTTCCAGCAGGCGTGGGTCGCGGCAGCCTTGTTGATCGCAGCGGCCGGGATGTTCATGTCCACCACGGGCGGGCCGATCTTCGCGTTCGTGGCGATCTGCTTTGCGGCCATCGGTTTCAAATCTGCGTCTTCGTTGTTCTGGCCGATTCCCCAGGGCTACCTGGACGTGCGCATCGCCGCTGCAGTGATCGCGTTGATCAATTCCATCGGCAACCTGGGCGGCTTCGTCGCACCCACCACCTTTGGCTTTCTGGAGCAAACCACCGGCTCGATCCAGGGCGGGCTTTACGGCCTGGCCGGCACCTCGGTGCTCGCGGCCATCCTGGTGTTTTTCGCCAGGACCTCACCTTCCACGGGGCTCATGTCGCCCGGCATTGCGCCCACCGCCAACGCCATCAGCAAACCTCTTTAAGCGTATTAAGGACCTTGCCATGAATACTCCCGTCATCACCCACTTGCACGTCATCCCGGTCGCCGGTCACGACAGCATGCTGCTGAATCTCAGCGGCGCCCACGGCCCTTACTTCACGCGCAATATCGTGATCCTCAAGGACAGCAGCGGCAACACCGGCGTAGGTGAAGTGCCCGGCGGCGAGCGCATCCGCGAAACCCTGGAGGACGCGCGCAGCCTGGTGATCGGCCAGCCGATCGGTCAGTACCAGCGCATCCTCAACCGGATGCGCAGCACCTTTGCCTCTCGCGACGCGGCCGGCCGTGGGCTGCAAACCTTCGACCTGCGCATCACCATTCACGCCGTAACCGCGATGGAGGCGGCGCTGCTCGACTTGCTCGGTCAGTTCCTCGAGGTGCCGGTGGCCGCTCTGCTGGGTGAGGGGCAGCAACGCGATGCGGTGAAGATGCTCGGTTACCTGTTCTACGTCGGTGACCGCACCGCCACGGACCTGGCCTACCGCAACGAAGCGGAATCCGACGACGACTGGTTGCGCCTGCGCCATGAGAAAGCCCTGACGGCCGACGCCGTGGTACGCCTGGCCGAAGCCGCCAAGGCCCGATACGGCTTCAACGACTTCAAGCTCAAAGGCGGCGTATTGAGTGGCGATGCCGAGATCGAAGCCGTCACCGCCCTGGCCGAGCGCTTCCCGGAGGCGCGCATCACCCTTGACCCGAACGGCGCCTGGTCACTCAAGGAAGCCATCCGTTTGTGCCGCGACCAGCATCACGTCCTGGCCTACGCCGAAGACCCCTGCGGCGCGGAAAACGGCTATTCGGGCCGCGAAGTCATGGCCGAATTCCGCCGCGCCACCGGCCTGAAAACCGCCACCAACATGATCGCCACCGACTGGCGCGAAATGGGTCACGCCATTCAGTTGCAATCGGTGGACATTCCCCTCGCCGACCCGCACTTCTGGACCATGCAAGGCTCGGTGCGCGTGGCGCAGATGTGCCATGAGTGGGGCCTGACCTGGGGCTCGCACTCCAACAACCACTTCGATATTTCCCTGGCCATGTTCACCCAAGTGGCGGCAGCGGCGCCGGGCGAAATCACCGCGATCGACACCCACTGGATCTGGCAGGACGGCCAACGCCTGACCCGGGAGCCGCTGAAGATCGAGGGCGGCTACGTGAAAGTGCCGGCCAAGCCTGGCCTCGGGGTGGATATCGACACGGATGCCGTGGCCAAGGCCCACGAGCTGTACAAGGGCATGGGCCTGGGCGCGCGGGATGACAGCGTGGCGATGCAGTTCCTGATGCCGGGATGGTGCTTCAACAACAAGCAGCCTTGCCTGGTGCGGTGAGACCCGTTTATGCAGGAGCGAGCTGGCTCGTTCCTGCCAATGGCGTGCCCGGCATCGATCGTTCCCACGCTCCGCGTGGTAATGCAGCCTGTGACGCTCTGCGTCACGACCTAACAGCGGACGCAGAGCGTCCAGGGCGGCATTCCCACGCAGAGCGTGGGAACGATCGAAACTGCACCTTATCCGAACCTGCCACAACGACAGAGAAGGCGCCGGTTCCATGCAAGGCCCGGTGCGCATGGCGCAAATGTGCCATGAGTGGGGCCTGACCTGAGGCAGCCTGCCTGGTGCGGTGAAACGGCTTTATGCAGGAGCGAGCTTGCTCATTGCTGCCAATGGCGTGCCCGGCATTAAGGTCTGTGGGCCTTTTTGCTTACAATCGGCTGCACCGTCAGCTCCACCCCCAACGCCACCATCAACTTCTGGATCGTCTCATAGCGCGTCTTGGACCCGCCCTTAAGGGTTTTATAAAGACTTTCCCGATTAACCCCCGCCGCTTCGGCCACTTTGTTCACACCCTGGGCCTTGGCGACTTCAGCCAGTGCTTTCATAAGGATCTGCGGGTCTTGGGCCTTCATGCTCTGCGCAAGATAGGCACTGATGGTCTCCGGGCTGTCGAGAAAGCGCGAAGCTTCGTAAACGCGGGTACCGGATGTATCAAGGTCGAGGATTGGCATGTCCTCGGGTTTGAATGTCGATTCGCTCATTTCATCTACCTCTCAGGGCATCGAGGATTTCTTTTGCCCGTCTGATTGCTCTTTTTTGATCGGTTTTATCGCCGCCCCATAACATCAGGTAAGCGGCGATGCCCGTGCGTACAAAATAGATCCTGTAGCCTGGCCCGACAAAAACAAGCATTTCGCTCAGGCCGTCGCCGACAGGGGCGCAATCGCCAAAATTGTTCTCTTCGGCTCGATCCAGACGCGCCAGCACCGCCGTTTTTCCGCAAATATCCTTCATGCCGTCGAGCCATGCATCGAACTCAGGCGTTCCGCCGATCGTATTGGTCACAGATTCACATGTAGCCTACTGGCTACTCCTTGTAGATGCCAGTGAATTTTTATTCCGTTTAGAGCCGCAAGAAAAAATCCTAGACCAGCATCCGCGCAGGCAGCCGGACGATACTATTAGCGCTTGTTTCGCTGCGCTCCCCCCAAACAATCTCGACCTGAAGCCCAATCAGGCGGCGCATCGCGATCGGGGCATGGGTATCTACACAACGTAGTAGCGCCCAACGCTAACCCGCTAACCCGCTAACCACGATGCGCAACGAGTCGCTCTTGATCTTGATCTGCTTTTGATCTTGATCTCAGGCGCCCCGTTAAACCACGCTGGCCGAACGCAGGCTTGAATCCGTGGGTAACCCGGCAGGACGCCGGGTTAGCCGCACTGGGCCATGGATGGCCCATTGCGGCGGCCCACGGATTCAAGCCGGAGAGAGGGCACACCGAGCCTAAGCGAGGTGCCGAGTGGTGGGGCAAGAGAGTTTTGCTTACTTTTGCGCTTTTCAAAAGTGAGCCGCCGTCAGGGCGGAACCCTAAGTGGCCGTTACCTGAATAATGGATATGTACTCGGCCCAATCCAACATCCCGGCCAGCCCAAAGGCCGCCATCGGGGGCAAGCCCCCTCCCACATCGCGCGCCATTAGCCAAATCCGGGGCAGACCATTATAAGATATGGCCTGAGCCCGCCTTCTCACGCACCGGAAAAACTCTCCATGAAGCTCCCTGAGATCAGCACATTCATTGCGCAATGGCCCTCGCTTGACCTGGGCCCTATCGCCGCCTGGCGGGTGACTCAGGACTGCGAAAACCACGTCCTGACGTTGCTCTCACGCCTCGGCGCAGGCTACCGCCGTCACGCAAACTGCGCCATCCATGAAAGCGCCACCGTCGAAGAAGGCGCCGTGCTGAAGGGGCCGATCATCATCGGTGAAGGCTCATTCGTCGCCGCAGGCGCCTACCTGCGTGGCGGCGTTTATCTGGGCAAACACTGCATCGTGGGCCCAAGCTGCGAACTGAAAAGCAGCTTCATGCTTGATGCAAGCAAGCTGGCGCATTTCAACTTTGTCGGCGATTCGGTGATCGGCGAAGGCGTCAATATTGAAGCCGGTGCAATCATCGCCAACTACCGTAACGAACTGGATGGCGCGCATATCAGAATCCGCTATGCCGATGCCGTCATTGAGACGGGCGTGAACAAATTCGGCGCCCTGGTAGGCGATGGCTGCAAGATTGGCGCAAACGCAGTGATAGCTCCCGGCGCACTCTTGCAGCCCAACAGCCGTATTCCGCGCTTGGGGTTGATTGATCAGTTCGCCTACGACTAAGCAGCGGCAGCGCGGAACAGTGATCACGCCACTTGCGCGCTACCCAAACCGCCCGTTTCAGATCATGCTGCGCCTCTCACTTCAAGGACGATAAAAACCAGTGAAAATCACCCTCGCCGCCTTGCTCCTGATTGGTCTGATCACTCCCGCATTCGCCAACGACAACCCCATCGGTTTCAAAACCACCACCCTGCCCGACGCACGCAACCAGCGCGCGCTGGAAATGGCCGTCTGGTACCCCACGGCAATCAGGACCGCTCCCCGGTTGATCCGAGACGACGCGGTGTTCTTCGGCGCCCTCGCCGTGCCCGATGCGCCGCCGACCGGTGGTGAGCACCCGTTGGTGGTACTTTCCCACGGCTATCGCGGCAATTGGGGCAATCAGATGTGGCTGGCGAGTGCGCTGGCGCGGCAGGGTTATATTGTGGCGGCGGTGAATCATCCGGGCACCACCACCAAGGATCGCAGTGCAGACGCAGCGGCGCAGTTATGGCAACGGCCCAAAGACCTGAGCCGCGCCATCGATGCGGTGCTTGCGCAGCCAACGCAATTTGGCGCGGTGGCGCAACACCGGATTGCGGCGGTGGGCCATTCTCTCGGTGGCTGGACGGTGCTGGAAATCGCCGGCGCGCGTTTCGATGCGGATCTGTTCGCCCGGGACTGCCTGGCCCATCCCAAGTTGGGCGGTTGCATCGGCTACGCGCAGATGAACCCTACCGGCGTTGCCGATGGCAAAGCCCAACTGGCCGCTGACTTGAGCGACAAGCGCGTCGCCGCCGTGGTGTCTTTGGACCTGGGCCTGTCGCGGGGCATGACCGATGCCAGCCTGGCCGCGCTGCCCGTGCCGGCGCTGGTGATTGCTGGAGGCGTGCCCTCGGAGGACATGGCTGTGGGACTGGAGTCTGCCGACTTGGCCAGACGGCTGCCGAAAGCCTCCACGCAGTACGTAGAGATCAGCGACGCGAGCCACTTCAGCTTTATGGCGCAGTGCAAACCCGGCGCGGCGGCGATACTCGACGAGGATATGCCCGGTGACAGCATGATTTGCCGAGACGGCGAGGCCGGGCGGACCAGGGCGCAGATTCAGCAACAGGTGATCACGCTGATCAGCGCGTTCCTCGCGCATTGATCGGTGGCCTCCTCGGCAGGTAAACCTTTCAATCCACGGTTTTTTAGCTGGTATCATTCGCGCCTTTACCTGCCAGGCCCACGCACATGAACCGCCAGAAAAAACTCCAGCAGCTTTTCAAGGCGAAAGCCAAAAAGGCCAATGCCAAACTGGCGCCGAAAAGCAAAGATAAATACATCAGCAAGGCGGACCGCTTGAAGCTCGAAGCCGAGGCGGCTCAAGCCCCAATCACGCCCGCCGAGACGCCTGCTCAATAAGGCGCATTGCCGACGGCGTGCCCGCTTCATATTTGCCCCAGATACGCCGCAGATGACGCGCCGAACCAAAGCCTGCGCGCTCGGCGACCGTTTCGATGTCCAGGCTCGAGGCCACCAGCAGCTCGCGGGCCACGGCCAGGCGCAGACGGTGCAGGTAATCCAGCGGGCTGATGCCGACATGCTCGTGGAACAGGCGCGCCAGATGGCGACTGCCGGTGCAGGCCAGGCTCGCCATGCGGGTCACGGTCCAGGCGTCACACGGGGCGGCGGCAATCGCGTCCTGTACGCGATGGACGGCCGGGTGCAGGTGATTGCGCCCGGTGATCCACGGCGATAGCTGCGGGTCAGTGCCGCTGCGGCGCAGGTACACCACCATATCCCGCGCGACGGCGCATGCCAGTCTGGGCCCGGCACGCTCGGCGACCAGGTGCAGCATCATATCGATACCGGCGGTGATCCCGGCGCTGCAGCTGACCGGGCCATCGGTGACGTACAGGCGGTTTTCCAGGACCCGGGCCTTGGGCGCCAGGGCCTGGAGGGTAGCGCACAGCGCGTGGTGGGTGGTGCATTGGCGCCCGTCAAGCAGCCCGGCGCGGGCGGCCGTCAGTGCGCCGGCGCACACGCATATCAAATGCTCGGCAGAGGGCGCAAACACCGTTTGCAGCCACTGCACCAGGCTGTCGCTGGCGGATTCGAAAACGCGCAGGCCGGCTTCGTCTACCTTCATGCTCGAGCCCACCAACACCACCAGGGTGCCGGGCGCCAGGCTGGCCGGCAAAGGTGCCAGGCCCGTCAACGGCAAGCCGATGGAGGTGTGCAGGGACGGCACCGGGCTGACGTAGTGCAGCTCGAAATCCACCGCCGCCGGGTCATCCATCTGCGCGGCCAGGCGCAATACTTCGGCAGGCCCGGCCAGATCCAGCATCAGCACATTGGGCAACAACACGAACAGCACCGGCACGCTCATTGATTCACCCCGCCAATGCCTGGGCGACGGTGACGATGCGCGCAAACCGGCCTTCCAGCACCAGCTCTGTACGCTCGCGAATCTCAGCCGGGGTGTACACCCGGCCGCTGCGGGCGTGGGTCATCGCGAACGTCAGCGTGGCCTCACTGACGAAGTCGACGTTGAACCCGCTGTCCGAGGCCTGCCGCGTGGTGGTCTCGCAGCACTGTTCGGTACGAATACCACTGATGATCAAACGGGTGACGCCCATCTCGATGAGACGCGCGCCCAGCGGCGTACCGGCGAAGGCGCTGTGGTAGTGCTTATGAATGACCAGCTGCGGATCGATCGAAAGCTCGCTCAATACCCTGACGTTACCCGATGCCAGCGAAAAGGCGCCCTGGTCCTCCACATGAAACACCTGCACCACCGGGATGCCTTGTTGAACGCAGCCATCAATAAGCGCCTGCTGGTTTTCCAGGTAGCTCGACAGGTCGTTTTCGGACCAGTAGGGTGCATGCCGGAATGAATGCTGGGCGTCGATTACGATCAGGGCTGTGCGGCTCATGGTAGGTCCTTCAGGCTTGGGGTAGGGGCTGATGCTGCAAATCATGGTAAAGCCCTCTCCAGGATCGCAACAGGCGCAAGGCGGACCGCCTCAGGACGGATTCGGACATGCCAGGCAAACCTGGAGCCGCTCGCTCAGCAACCGCTCAAGGCCACTTGAGGCCGTTCGCCAGCGAAAAAGAACGGTCGCAGCCGCACGCCCACGCTATTGCCGATAAACGCAGCCACCAGCCACAGCCAGCCATGCAGGCTGCCCGAGGCGATGCCGCTGAAGTAGGCGCCGATGTTGCAGCCATACGCCAGGCGCGAACCATAACCGAGCAACAGGCCACCGATGACCGCCGCGATCAACGAGCGCGCCGGTATCTTCAAGCTCGGCGCAAACCGTCCGGCAAGACCCGCGGCCAACAGCGCGCCAAGCACGATGCCGATGTCCATGACGCTGGTGATGTCTTCCCAGACCGGTGCGGCCAGGGCCTTGGCGTTGGCCGGCATCTGCCAGAAAGCCCAACTGGCCACGTCTACCCCCAGCCCACTCGCCACCTTGGCGCCCCACAGCGCAAACGCTGAAGTAATCCCCCACGGCCGCCCGGCCAGCGCCAGCGTGGCATAGTTGAGCAAGGCGAGGCCTATCGCCCCCCACACCAACGGCCAAGGCCCACGCAGGAAGCGGCGCAGCCCTTGATGCTCACTCGTGACGCCGGTTTCAAGTTGGCCATGACGGCCCTTCTCCAGGCGCACGCTGACCAGCGCGATGACCGCGAACACCGCCAGGCTCAGGAGCAACGCCGGCAGTACGCCGAAACTTTTGACGATTGAAACCGGCGCAAACGACGGCAAGGCAAACCACCAATCGACATGATGGGTGGCGATCAACGATCCGCAGATAAAGAACAACAGGGTCACCAGCATCCGCGCATTGCCGCCACCTACGGTGAACAGGGTGCCCGACGCGCAACCGCCGCCCAGCTGCATGCCGATGCCGAAGATAAACGCGCCAAAGACCACCGACACCCCGGCCGGCGCCACCAGCCCGACCACCGGCTGACCGAACAAGGTCCCCGCGCCCAACGCCGGGAAAAACAGCACCACCGCCACCGCCAGCATCACCATCTGCGCGCGCAACCCGGCGCCACGCCGGTCCTTGATAAACACACGCCAGGCCGAGGTGAAACCGAAGGCTGCGTGATACAGCGTCAGGCCCAAGGCGGCGCCGACGATCAGCAACACAACCTGGCGCATGCCCACCGCGCTTTGCAGAAACAGGGCGCCTGCCACCAGGATGAGAAAGGCCACCAGGGGCGCGACCGGCTTGCGTGCCGGCGTCAGGGAAACAGAGGTGCTCATGGGAATCTCGACGTATTTGAAGGTGGCCAGTATAAACCCGACGGGATAGCGGTCGGGCGATAAGCCCCGAGAACGCCCGCGTGGCGGATGCGCTGACCTGGGATATAGGCGTGGCGACGCGGTGCACAGGAAAGCCCAGCCTGGACGCAGAACCGAAATTACCGGCCGAGCGCGAGTTGTTATTGAGTCGTTAAGGGCCTATGTTAAATTCAGCCCAGTGGTTAATGGATATTTCGGTTATGGAGAACGCATCATGTTTGCAGTAGGCGTGTCAATGATCGCCGTAGGCCTGGGCACCGCAAACCCTGCCTTTTGGATACCCGGTTGTGTCTTCATGGCGATAGGGTGCTCCCAAAGAGGCAATCGTCGAGGCTGATGGCTGGGGTTAAGTGAGGGTGCATTAGCACTGGATCAAATTGATGATCGTCGCCGTGCACTTGCTTGCCGCGGCAAATCCCACGCAAAAAAAAGCCTGCATCTCTGCAGGCTTTTCTCTATCTGGCTCCACGACCTGGACTCGAACCAGGGACCCAATGATTACCAGTTATTTGCCAACGCCACCAAGGCAAAACGTTACACCCCTCCCCCCAAACCGCCTTTAAAAACCCTCTGCCTGAGCCTGCGGGTCAATCCAATCATGCCTTCCGACAATCGGAACTGAATGTGGCTACGTAAGGGGTCGCCCGCGACTTACGGAAATACCTGAACGATTTCTGCAAGATCAAACTTCAACTGATCGAGTGGGAAATAGCGCCTCCAAACACGACCCATCCGGGCTGTGCCGTTCCTTGATGGCCGATCCATTTATCCGCTTTTTATACATATAAAATATGCATAATGAAAACATTCATGGTTCAATTCGACAATGCAAAAAGCCTCTCCAACGAGCGCAAGCACAGAGGCATAAGCCTTGCTGATGCAGAGCCGGTGTTTTATGACGAGGCAGCCCTGACCATGCAAGACCGCGATCACGCAGAAGAACGCTGGGTGATTATGGGCACAGATGCAAAGGGGCGCGTATTGGTGGTGGCCTACACCTATCGCGACCCCAACTGCGTACGCATTATCAGTGCACGGCTTGCATCCAAAAATGAACGGCGCCAGTACCTGGAAGTTTGAACCATGAAAGACGAATACGACTTCAGCAGCGCCAAACGCGGCGCCATCGCCAGCAACAAAGGAAAAACCCGCATCACGATCATGCTGGACGATGCGGTGATCGAAGCCGCCCGTGCGCGTGCGGAAAATGCCGGCACCGGCTATCAGACTGTCATCAACAACCTGCTGCGACAGGCGTTGGTTTGCCCGGACGCACATGACCTCGCGCCTGTTTCGAACAAACAAGCCAAAACCCTGCAAGTCATCAGCAACGGCATCAGCGTCTCAGAGGTCGAAGCACTGGAGCAACAGCTGATAGCGCTCGCCGGTGAATTGAATCGAATGCTTGCTACCCCAAAGCCAACCAAGCCAAAAAGCAAATCTGTCCCATAACCATCATCGCCCTGCTTTAAAGCCGGTTAATTCGTCAAATCCCACGCAAAAAAAAGCCTGCATCTCTGCAGGCTTTTCTCTATCTGGCTCCACGACCTGGACTCGAACCAGGGACCCAATGATTAACAGTCATTTGCTCTACCAACTGAGCTATCGCGGAATGCGCCGTATGTTACTGATTAAAAAGAAGAAGTCAAGCCTCCTCTAACATTTTTCACGACTGCAAAGGCTGACCGGTCGAAGCCGCCTGCTCCCTGGCCAGTTCCAGCCACGCCCTGGCTGCCGGTGGCAAGTGGGCGCTGGCGCGCCAGGCCAGGGCGATGTGCCAGTCGGTGTGGGGTTCGTCCAGGGGGATCAGGGCAATGCCGGCGTGCTGGTGTTTGTGCGCCAGCATCCGCGGCAGGAACGCCACGCCCAGGCCGGCGGCGACCAGGTCGACGATAAAGTCGATCTGCCCACTGCGGGCCGTTACCTTTGGCACGACGCCCTTGCGTTCGCAGGCGGCGAGGATTTTCGCGTTGAGGGCGAAACCGGCTTCGAACAGGATGAACGCAGAGTCCGCCAGGTCGGTGAAGTCGATGCGTTCGCGGCGCGCCAGCGGGTGGTGGATGGGCAGCACGGCGATCAGCGGTTCGTTGCGCACCGGCTGGTAGTCGAAACACTCATCCACCGGTAGCAGCAATGCCGCCAGGTCGACCTCCCCCGCCTCCAGGCATTCGCGCAGTTTTTTGCTGCCGTACTCGGTGAGTTCGATGTCGATGTCGGGGTAACGCGTGCGGTAGGTGGCAAACATTGCAGCAAACAGTACGCCGCAACCCACCGGCGGCAGGCCGATGCGCAGCACGCCGCGCTTGAGGCCGCGCAGGTCGTTGATCTCGGCTATCAGGTCGTTGCGTTCAGCCAGCATCACCAAGGCCCGACGGTAGGCAATTTCGCCAGCGGCGGTGAGTTCGTTCCGGTGGCCGAGACGATTAAGCAACGGGGTGCCCAGTTCCTCCTCCAGCGTCTTGACCGCTTTGCTGACCGTGGACTGGGTCAGGGATACCACGTCAGCCGCCTGGGAAAACCCGCCCTGGCGCACCACTTCGACAAACGCTCGCAGGGTTCGCAGATTCATCAGTATTCCCTTTGCGACTCGATTACAGCGATAAAAGTTGTTTTTATCATGCCAGAATTTTGCTTATGGTGGAGCGCTTCGCCGAGTGGAGCCCCTCTACATGATCATTTCGTCCGCATCCGATTACCGCGCTGCCGCCAAGCGCAAGTTGCCGCGCTTTCTATTCGACTATATCGATGGCGGCGCCTACGCCGAGCACACGCTGCGGGCCAACAGTTCGGACCTGGCCGAGATAAGCCTGCGCCAGCGCATCTTGCGCAATGTCGACAACCTGAGCCTGAAAACCTCGTTGTTCGGCCAGGAGCAGGCCATGCCGGTCATCCTCAGCCCGGTCGGTTTGACGGGCATGTATGCCCGGCGCGGTGAAGTACAAGCGGCCAAGGCGGCGGCGAACAAGGGCGTGCCCTTCTGTTTGTCGACGGTGTCGGTGTGCTCGATTGAAGAGGTGGCATCGCAAAGCCCGCAGTCGATATGGTTCCAGTTGTACGTGCTCAAGGATCGCGGCTTCATGCGCAATGCGCTGGAGCGCGCGCAGGCCACGGGGGTGACGACACTGGTGTTTACCGTCGATATGCCGACCCCGGGCGCGCGTTATCGCGATGCCCACTCCGGCATGTCCGGCCCCTATGCCGCGCAGCGGCGAATGCTGCAAGCCATGACCAAGCCGCAATGGGCGTTCGATGTGGGGTTGATGGGCCGTCCCCATGACCTGGGCAATATTTCCCGGTACCTGGGCAAACCCACGCACCTGGAGGACTACATAGGCTGGCTGGCCAACAACTTCGATCCCTCGATCAGTTGGAAAGATTTGGAGTGGATTCGCGACTTCTGGAAGGGGCCGATGATCATCAAGGGCATCCTCGACCCACAGGATGCCAAGGATGCCGTGAGCTTCGGAGCCGACGGCATCGTGGTCTCCAACCATGGCGGCCGCCAGCTGGATGGCGTGTTGTCTACCGCCAAGGCGTTGCCACCGATTGCCGAGGCCGTCGGCGATGACCTCACCGTGCTGGTGGATTCCGGCATTCGTTCCGGGCTAGACGTGGTACGCATGCTCGCCCTGGGGGCCAAGGCCTGCCTGCTCGGGCGCGCCAGCGTGTACGCGTTGGCTGCCGACGGGCAGAACGGTGTGGAAAACCTGCTGGATATCTTCGCCAGGGAAATGCGCGTGGCGATGACGCTGACCGGTGTCACGTCGATCGAACAAATCGACAGTTCCACGCTGGTAGCCCGATAATTCTTCGACTGCCCAGCCAGATAAATGACGCCACGCGCTGCCGACTGTTTTTCGAGCCAGGGCAGTCAATTGATTCATATAGCTATTTATTAAATAAAACGATTTGGCACGAATCTGGCTCTAACACCTTTCAAGCAGGTCAAACGATGACAAGACGTGTGGCAGTGCCCCGGGCTTATAACCCGGCGTAAAGCGGTTTAGACTGATCCCCAATGTTTTACGGAACTGAAGGACCAGTAAGACGCCTGGCACTTGCCACTCTCATCCGCCTGTAAGACAGTCATGTGCTTAGAGGCCGCGCACCTATGAAAACACCCACCCAGACCAACGCAATTGACTTTGACAGTGCCAAATTGCAACGCCTGGGATTTGGTCAGCCATCCCTGCGTTCAGCTCGCCCCGCCACCCTTGGCCAGCTCCGCCAGCAACTTAACCAGCAATTGCAAACCAGCCTCGAGCCGGAACGCATCCTTGGCCTGTTCTTTCGCGAAATCCAGCGCCTGGTGCCGCTGGATGCCTTGCAATACCGCCACGTCACCACTGACCTGCGCCTGGAGTTCGGCCAACGCGGCCATCATTCGATGAGCTACACCTTGAGCCATGATGGCGAGCATCTGGGCGAGTTGGTGTTCCGCCGCAATCAGCGCTTTATGGAAGAGGAACTGGGCCAACTCGAATCCCTGTTGGCGGCCCTGCTGTATCCGATGCGCAATGCCCTGCTCTACCGCGCCGCCACCCGCAGCGCCTTGCGCGATCCGTTGACCGAAACCGGCAACCGCATCGCCATGGACCAGACGCTGCAACGGGAAATCGACATGGCGCGGCGGCACATGCACCCGCTGTCTCTGTTGATGCTGGACATCGACCACTTCAAGCGCATCAATGACACCCATGGCCATACCGCCGGCGACAGCGTATTGCGCGCCGTGGCTGCGGCGATCAAGGGCCAGCTGCGCAACGTGGACATGGTGTTTCGGTTTGGCGGGGAAGAGTTTCTGATCCTGCTGTCCAACACCGGCCGTGATGCGGCGCGGATGGTCGGCGAACGCCTGCGCCAGGCGGCGCAAGCCCAGGACTACTGGGTAGAAGGGACGCGAATCGAATTGACGGTAAGCCTCGGCTGCTCGACGTTACTGGCGGCTGAGTCGGCTGAAAGCCTGCTGCGCCGAGCCGACAATGCCTTGTACGTGGCCAAGCGCGCAGGCCGTAATCGCCTGGCAATGGCGGGGTAACCCCCGCCATTGCCTGTGCATCACGCCTCGCTGGCGACTCGGGCATGGCGCTCACGCACGAGCGCCGGCGCCTTTTCCTTCTCTTGTTCCAGGTGCATGCAACTTTCCAGGAACAGATACATGTAGTCGTAGCTCTTGCACACGGCCTGTCGCAACTCCACCTGCAGGGCTTTGCTCGGGTTCGTTCCGGCGAGGGTGCAGATGATTTCCAGGGCTTCCCAAGGGTGCGCGTCATCATACTGGGCGTGCATCTTCAGCCACTTCATCGCACGCTTGCGCTCTTCCTCGGGGAAGGCAGCGGCATACACGCCGGTGGAACAGACCACGGCGGACCACTCCCCCGTCGCGCCCTCGATGGCGTAGTTGGTGGCGGCAATCGCGACGATCAACGAGTCAGCCGAGCTGGTATGCCAGCACCAATGGCTCAGTGCGTGCAACTCCGGTGGCACGTCCTGGGCCTGCAGGTCTTCAAGACTGACGCCATGGGCACGCGCCCAATTCACCCAATAATCAGCATGGTTCAATTCCACGCGAATATTGCGCATCAGCCAGCGTCGCGCCATGTCCTCGCCAGGATGACGGGCGAATTTGGTCTTGGTGAGGTTCTGTGCCATGTACAAGGCAAACTGCTCCACCACAGGCCAACCGCCGATCAGGTAGTGGCGCATGGTCCTGGCGCTGAGCGTGTTATCACGCATGCGGTGGTACAGTTCGTGTTCGACAACCCGACGCTTGCTCTCGCTACAGTCCTGGATCAATTGCTGGGCCCAGGCGGGGTAACTTGAGGCTTCCATAAGCGGGCCGGTTCTGTTGAATGTGTCGATCACTGTAGGGCTCCTTTTTAAGTGTGATGTACAGACCGGCAAGTTTCAGCGGAAGGTGCCGGGCGCCTTGAATAACAGGGGCTGCGGCCGCACGGGTCGGCATTGCAGGCGGTCACAGGTAAACAATTGCGGGCGTTCGATCAGATAGCCTTGAGCGTAGTCCACACCTATCTCAAGTAACGCCTGTTCTATCTGCGACGTTTCAACAAACTCGGCAATTGTGCGTTTACCCATGACATGGCCGATGTGATTGATCACTTCGACCATGGCGCGGTTAATCGGGTCGTCCAGCATATCCTTTACGAAACTTCCATCGATCTTCAAGAAGTCTACAGGTAAATGTTTGAGATAGGCGAATGAGGACATTCCGGCGCAAAAATCATCAAGGGAAAAGTGGCAACCTAACGCCTTGAGTTCATTAATAAAACGAATTGCGCTGCCTAAATTGGCGATAGCGCTGGTCTCAGTTATTTCAAAACAAATCATTTCCGGAGGAATGCTGTAAGTGTCGAATTTCTCACGCAAAAACCCGAGAAAATCATCATCGCCAATGGTTATGCCTGACAGATTAATCGCACACATGGCCATGGGTCGGCCCGGATGCTCATGCATGCAACGGGCGATGATCTTGAATACGTTCTCCACCACCCAGCGGTCCAGCGACGTCATCAAGCCGTAACGTTCGGCCGCCGGAATAAAACTGTCGGGCAGAATGGTTCGGCCCGCTTCGTCGTGCAGGCGCAAGAGTATTTCGATGTGACCGGTGCCCGCTTCGGTATGGCCCAGAGGTGAAATCTCCTGGGAGTAAAGGCAAAAGCGGTCCTCCTCAAGGGCCATGTGCAGGCGTTGCACCCACGCCATCTCGCCAAAGCGTATGGACAGCTCCGAGTCATCGGCGTGATACACCTGCACCCGATTACGCCCCTTCTCCTTGGCCATGTAGCACGCCATATCGGCGGCGCGCAGCGACGTTTCCAGGGTGGTGGGCGTTTGCGAGATATGCACCAGGCCGATGCTGACGGTGGTCATGAACGGCCGGCCCTTCCACACAAAGTGCAGGCTTTGCACGGTGTGGCGCAGGCTCTCGGCGATCTTTTCGGCTACCGCTGCCGGGCAGTTTTCCAGGAGGATGCCAAATTCATCGCCGCCCAGGCGCGCCAGGGTATCGCCTTCGCGCAAGTCCGATTGCAGCAGCGCGCAAATGTGCCGCAGCAACTCGTCGCCCGCAGCGTGGCCGCAGGTGTCATTGACCAGCTTGAACTGGTCCAGGTCGAGGAACATCAAGGCATGCCGGCCGTTTGGCTGGCGTGACACCTGCTGCAGCACTTGCTCCAGGCGGTATTCGAATTCACGCCGGTTGGCCAGGCCGGTCAAGGCATCGTGGGTCGCCTGCCAGGAAAGATTAGCGATGTACTGGCGCTCCTGGGTCATGTCATGCAGCACCAGCACCGCGCCACTGACCTTGCCTGCGCTGCGAATCGGCGCGCCCACCAGGGTCACCGAAACGGTGCTGCCGTCCAGGCGCTGGATCAGCTTGGAATGGTCACTGCCGCCACTGAGTTCGCCTTTGATGATGTGCTCGATCAGGGTGAAGCCGTCCGGCTCGGCGTTCTCATCCAGCAATTTGAACAACGCCGCCAGCGGCAGGCCCTGGGCCTGGGCCGAATTCCAGTGGGTCAGCGCTTCGGCGGCGGGGTTCATATAGGCAATCGCACCGTCCACGTCGGTGGTGATGACCCCGTCACCAATCGACTCCAGGGTGATCTGCGCCCGCTCTTTCTCCGCCTGCAGGGCGTCGGCAAACGCGTGGCGCTGGGCCAGCAACTTGTGCGTGCGCAGCAGCGCCAGGACGATCAGGCCCAGGGCCGTGGCCAGGTTAGTGATCAACAGCAGGCGCAGGATCATCCGCGAACCTTCGCCCAAGGCATCGCTGAACGCCTTGGCCGCCGGAGTCACACCTTCGTTGATCGCCGTGATACGCGCCTTCCACAGTCGCACATCGTCGGCACCGACCCGGCCTGCAGCAATGGCGTCATGCATCTGGCGAGCAAGGTCATCCAGTTGCAACAGGTAGCCGTCGCCCACCGTCCAGAGTTCGATGGCCTTTTCCAGGTAGCTGAAATGACGAAAGTTGAGGTACAGCCAGATCAGGCTGGAGACGTCGTCCGGGTGGTTGCCGCCCTTGATGATTCCCAGGCGCGCAGCCGGAATATCAGGGGTGGGGCTGTCCAGGGCGATGCGCAATTCGTGCCCGCCCTGGGGCACCGCAATGGCTTGCTGATACTTGAGGTAGGTGGCGGCTTCGCGATTATCGGCGTAGAGGGTCAGGTAGTAGATGGCGTCTTTCTGGCCCTTGGACCACAGACTTTCACCTGCCACATAGCCACGCACCGCCGAAAGCACGTAGAGACTGACGCAGCCTAACAATGCCTGGAACAGCACAACGGCAATAAAGGGCCAGACAATGCCCAGCAGCCGTGGCGTTCCGAGAGTCCGCTTTTGCTTCATGAAGTCCCTTGCACATGCACAGCTCAATACGCACGCGAAAATCCGCTCCCGATAGCACAGCCTAAGCTAAATCAACGCACTTGTTGCAGGTGTCCATACAATTTGGCGTACAACCCGCCATCGGCAATCAACTGCTGATGGTCGCCATCCTCGGCGATATGCCCGCCATCGAACACCAATACACGGTCAGCCTGTTTCACTGCCGAGAGCCGGTGGGCGATAATCAGTGTAGTACGCCCACTGAGAAACCGCGCCAGCGCCTGGTGCAGGTTGTATTCGGTGGCCGCGTCCAGCGCCGAGGTGGCTTCATCCAGAATCACCACCTTGGGCTCGGCCAGGACCATGCGCGCAATGGCCAGGCGTTGCCGTTGACCACCGGAAAAACGCACGCCGGAACGCCCCACTACGCTGTCCAGGCCCAACGGCAATGCCTTGACGGTAGCATCCAGCTGGGCGATTTCCAGTGCCTGCCAGCAGGCCTGGTCCGTGCGCTCGCGGCCCATCGTCAGGTTGGCGCGCACGGTATCGTTGAACAGCGCCGGGTGCTGCAGCACCACCGCGACGTTTTCACGGATGGTCGCCAGGCCGATTTCCTGCTGGCTCGCGCCGCCAAAACGAATGCTGCCGGCCTGCGGTGTATAGAGGCCCAGCAACAGTTGCACCAGGGTACTTTTGCCGCCGCCGCTGGCGCCGACAATCGCGACTTTCTCCCCCGGTGCGATGGCCAGGTTCAATTGGTCGAGCACCAGGTCGTCACCGTAGCCGAAGTCCAGGCCGCGCACTTCGATACCGACGGTCGCACGCCCGCTGAAGGGGTCCGCACCTCCGGCGTATTGCGGCTCGTCGGCGCGGGCCAGCAGCTCGTTGATGCGCGTCAACGCGCCGCCTGCCGCGTAGTAGGCGTATTGCAGGTTGAGCAACTGCTCCACCGGGCCGATCATGAACCACAGGTAACTGAACACCGCGAGCATCTGGCCGATGGACAAGTCGGAAAACAGCACGGTCAACATGGCGGCGGCACGGAAGATGTCGATACCGAACTGGAACAGCAAACCACTGGCGCGGCTGGACGCGTCGGTTTTCCATTGCGAGTGAATGGCGTAGTCCCGCACTTCCCGGGCCCGCTGGCCCAGACGCCCGAGGAAAAAGCCCTGGCGGTTGCCGGCGCGCACTTCCTGGATGGCGTCCAGGGTTTCGGTGAGCGCCTGGGTGAACCGCGAGGTGCTGTCGTTTTCGAGTTTTTTCAGGTGTTTGACGCGCTTGCCCAACTGCACCGTGGCGTAGATCACCAACGGGTTGAACAGCAGGATCAGCAGCGCCAGTTGCCAGTGCATCCACACCAGAATCGCCGACGTGCCGACCAGGGTGAGCATCGCCACCAGGAAGCGGCTGAGGGTTTCGCCGACGAATTTGTCCAGGGTGTCCAGGTCGGTGACCAGGTGGGTGGTTACCGTGCCGCTGCCCAGGCTTTCATATTCGCCCAGGGAGATGCGCTTGAGCCGCTCGATCAGGCGCACGCGGATGCGGTAGACAATGTCCTTGGCCAGCCGCGCAAACAGCCGCGCCTGCACCACGTTGAACACCAGTGCGCCGCAGCGCAGGGCCAGGGTCATCAAGAGCATCAGGCCGATATAACCGGCGGCTTTCTGCCAGCCCAGGGGCAACGCGTGGTTCATCACCTTGAGTGCGGCGTCGCCATGGCCCAGCAGCACTTCGTCGACCAGCAGCGGCAACAGCAACGGGATAGGTACGCTGCACAAGGTCGCCAGCACGGCGACGCTGTTGGCGATCCACAGGGATTTGCGGTGACGCAGGGCCAGGCGGCGGATTTCCGCCCAGGTCAGGCGGTCGCTGATGGTTGACTCATCCCGCACAGGTAGCGCGCTCCAGCCATCGGGCGAGCAACGGTGACAGCTCGTCCAGCGGCTGGTAGCCATTGGTGAGCAGCGCCAATTGGCCGTTGCGCTCGGCCAGCAAGGTTGGGAAACCGGCAATGCCCAAATCCTGCACCCAGGTGAAATCCGCTGCCGTGGCCGCGTGCTGCTCGGCACGGTCGAACTCGCCGGCAAACTCGATACGCGGAATACCGGCCTGTTCGGCCAGTTCCACCAGCACGTGGGCGGAGGTGACGTCGCGGCCTTCTACATAAAATGCATGCTGGATCAGCCCCAGCAGCGTCCAGGCGCAATCCGGCGCCAGGCTGCGCGCAGTGACAAGGGCGCGGCACGCAGGCTCGGTGTCATAGACAAACCCCTCGGGTAACGCACCCTCGCGCTTGAACGGCTGGCCGGTGGCGTCGGTCACCGCCTGCCAGTGCTCCAGGATATAGCGCCGCGTAGTCGGTTCCAGCGCCGCGCCACTGCCGGTGCGCAATCCGCCCACCACCAGGTGCAACTCCACGCCGGCCGCCCGGGCCTGCTCAACCAGCGCCTGCGCTACCGGGGCAAAGCCCCAGCACCAGGAACACATCGGGTCCATTACATAGAGCAGGCGCGCGGACATGGTTCAAGCCTCGGAAGGGGTTTGCTTGTAGTTGAAACCAATCGGGTGCGGCATGTTACGGGCCTTCGCCAGTTCGATCTGCTTCTGCCGGTCGATGGCGCTGCGACGGGTTTTCTCCGGCAGCTTATCCCAGCAATGCGGACAACTGATGCCGGCCACGTAGTGCTCGGACGCGCGGTCTTCTACGCTGACCGGTGTGCGGCAGGCATGGCATTGATCGTAGTCGCCTTCGCTCAAATCGTGGCGCACGGTGACGCGATTGTCGAACACGAAGCAGTCGCCCTGCCACTTGGTCTCCTCCTGCGGCACCTCTTCGAGGTATTTAAGGATACCGCCCTTGAGATGATAGACCTCGCCGAAGCCTTCGCTGAGCATATAGCTCGAGGCTTTCTCGCAACGAATGCCGCCGGTGCAGAACATGGCGACCTTCTTGTGTTTGGCCGGGTCGAAGTTGGCTTTGATGTAGTCGGGGAATTCGCGAAAACTGGTGGTCTTCGGGTCGATCGCACCTTCAAAGGTGCCGATCGACACTTCGTAGTCGTTGCGGGTGTCGATCAGCAGCACTTCGGGGTCACTGATCAGCGCGTTCCAATCCTTGGGGTCGACGTAGGTGCCGACCTTTTTGTTCGGGTCCACGCCTTCCACGCCCAGGGTCACGATCTCTTTCTTGAGCTTGACCTTGGTGCGATAGAACGGCTGGTCGTCGCAGTAGGACTCCTTGTGGTCAATGTCGACCATGCGCGGGTCTTGCTTGAGCCACGCCATCAGGCCGTCGATGCCTTCGCGGCTGCCGGAAACGGTGCCATTGATGCCTTCTTCGGCGATCAGCAGGGTGCCTTTGATGCCGTTGTCGACCATCGCCTGCAACAGTGGCTCGCGCAGGGCGACGTAATCTTCAAGGGTGACGAACTTGTACAGTGCCGCCACGACGATAGGTTGAGTCATGGTTAATCTCTCCAGGTGGCTACCCTCGTAAGGGGTGAACCGGATGCAAAATGACGCCGACCAGGCGACGCGGCGGGCATTCTAGCAAAACCACGCCGCCACCGCATCGACACGCAGCCGCTGACAGGTCTCAGCGGTGCGGGTTGCGTACGCCCTCCACTCGGTACCGCTGGCCGCCGAGATGGCTGAACATCAAGCGATAGGCACCGCGTCCACGCGCAGCAGCGTAGCCGTGCAAATCAGCGGACCACAGTTGGTCGCGATGAACATGCCAATGAACCGCGCCGAAACGCCCTTGACGCAAGTGGCTGAGGGTAAGGGCAATGCTGCGGCGTTCCCGGCCCGAGAGTTGGGTGTCTGCAAGCGCTGTGGTATCTAACTCCACCTGCGGGGCAGCCGCTCTCGCCGCCGCCGACGCCACCAACGGCATCTGCGCCTGGGCTTGCCGAGCACGGCGTGCGCGGCTTGTGCCGACAACCGGTGTTGTCTCCCCCACCTCGAACACGCTCGCCCCTGCCTGCTGGCCGCTCGCGCCCGCCGGATCACGGCTCGGACTTCGCAGCAAAATCGCGCCGTAGCCCATGCGTCTGAGCTCTGGTATCGGGTTACGCTGCCCCGCGAGCACGCTTTCGACTTCCCCCGGTTGGTCCACCGGCCCCGCATAGCCGTAGCTGGACCCCTGAGTTGTATAAACATAAAGCGACATGCCGCCTTCAGCAGGACGGCGCCCATAGGCGAAATTCACCAGCCGCTCCGTTTCTTCGTGGCTCAGTTGCGCCTGCTGCGCCAAATTGATCGCCAATTCCGAGATATTCCTGGCGAACTGTGCTTCGATTCCTTCCGCGGCCCTGGCCACCGCCTGGGGTTGCATATATCGATAGGCACTGAGGCGGCTGGCACCAAACAATACGCCTCCCACCAGAGCGCCCACGGCCGCCCCCAGCCGCGCATTGCCCAGCAGTGCCCCCGCTCCCAGGCCCAGCAAGACCAGCAGCAGCAGGATGACGACGCCACCCTGTATTTGAGTATTTTCCACGGCGGCAGGCTGCAACCCCATTGAGTCGACGAACGTGAGCGGGTTGTTGGACGCCATCAGATAAGCATTCAACTGCGCCCCGCCGCCTGCGGGGTCCGGGCTTATCCAGCGCTGCAACCACGGGGCGTAATAGCGAAAGCCGTAGTAATACAAACCGCTGACGTCACGCTCCTTGCCAGAATATCGGCGGGTTTTGTCGCGACCCTGCACCGCGTTGCGCGACGCCCACCACGCGGTGCCCCCGTACGGAAAATAGCTCTCCTGGCTCAATAACTCGGCCTCTTCGCCCAGCTCCAGTCCATGACTCGATTGCTGATCCTTCAGGCAATAACGCAGGGTCTCCTGCGCAGCGCCGTCATCGGGTCCCAGCTCCCATTGCAGGACCTCAACCGTGCAACGCGCCACCTCAAGGCGCACGATATTCAGCCGACGCATCGGCCGGTGGCGCAGTTCCAGGCCTGGCAGGTAATACACCCGCGCCGTTTGCCGGCTACCGGCGACCTGCTGATGAGTGAGTTTGAGCGCACGCTGACCGTCACCGGCATACACATAGGTCTCTTCGTCGGCATCCTCCCCCTCACGCTCAATGGAGGTGACCCTGGCCAGCTGATTACGCACGTTCCACACCATGGGCTGGCCGCGCCCCAGCTGTTTCTGATTGCCATTGGCGTCAAAGCCTTGCGCCCCTTCGGTTGGCGCAAGCTCGCTCGACAACGCACGGTTACTGCCCGTCGCCACCTGCATGACGCGGGTGTAGCCGACACCACTGGACGGCACATGGCGCAGCCGGGTCAGGTTGCCCCCCTCGTCATAGGCATAGTGCTGGGTGTAGTTGCGCCATAAAGCGGCATCGGTCGAACCGAACGAAATACGCGCGGGCAGCGCCGGGCCAATGGCGGCGCCGGCACTTTCCCGGCCCGTCGCCTGGGTCAGTTGGTACAGCGAGTCGTATTCATAGCGGCAGGCAGCCTGCACTTGCGTGTTGTGGCTCCATTGGGTCGGTTGCGCCTGATCGAGCAGGTTTGAAACATTGCCCACGGGATCATAGGCGTAGCTCAGGTCCTGCAAGGCGGCCGCCGGTGCGTTTTTGCGGTACGCCATCAACCGGCGCATACGGCCGTCCTCCGGCCGATAGGTGGCCAGGCTGCTCACGCCATTGCCCAACAGGGCCGTCTCCACTTCGCCTGCGGCATTGTAGTCGTAGCGTTCGATGACGGTCTTGCGCACGCCACTTTTCAAAGTGAGGTGAATAAGTGTGGCCTGTCCGTCCAGACCATAGGCAAAGTGCCGACCGTTTCCCTTGGCATCGACCTGTTCCAAGGTGCTGCCAAGGGCATCAAACGTCCAGCGCGTGGTGTAACCCGCGCTTTCCAGCTGCTGGTTCTGCTCGGTCTGGGCAAGCGGCCAGTCGACCTCACCGGGCGCGTCGCGAAACCGCCGCGTTTGCCGCAGCACTTGCCCGGTAATCCCGTACGCGTCGTACACCTGCGTGCCCGCCGGGTCGGCATGCCGTACCAGTTGGCCGCTGCGGTTGAGCGCGCGGTGCTCGGGGGTTGGCGGGGCATACGCCAGGCTTTCGACACAGCGGGGCCGCGCTTCGTTGGCCGCTTGTTCGAACACTGCCACCGGACGCTGCAAGGCGTCGTAGTCGTGGCGCTGGTAGGCCCCCCGCCCATCCCAGGCATGCAACAGTTGCCCGGATGGCGCTGCCAGCAACAGCCGCATACCGGCGTCCACATCGTTGCGGCGCACCAGCGCACCGGACAGGCTGTACACCGACACCTGGTTGGCCTCGGTGGCGGGCTCGCTCAATTTAAGCGCATGCAGGCGCGCGTCCCACTGCTGCAGCAGCAGGCCGCTGGCCCCAAACACCTGGCGCATGACACGGGCCGTTGGCGCCGCCTGGGGGGTTGCGCGCAGGTAAGCGACGTTGCGCACGGTCAACCCACGGGGGTCGAATGCCGCGAGCGAGGGCGTATTTCGATGAAGCGAAGCAGACATGATCACATGACCTCAATGGCACAAAGGTCGGCAAAGCCTGGGCTTGATGCGGTGGATAAAGGTGGTATCGGCGTATGGGTGCCGGCGATGCCTGTAAATACCTATACCTGGCCCCGTCAATCTGCGTGATAGCGTTTTTCATTGCCCGCCGGACCCATCGGCGGGCGTGAAGGAACGTACGAATATGCAAGCCGACAGCAGCTCCTTGCTCGCTCAATTGATTGATCACTCACGCCCTCCCGCCCCCGGTCGGGACGATTTCAACAGCGCGCTGCAGCGCCTCGCCATCCACTCGGTATTCGACATTGTGCGACTCGGCGAAAAGGCCTTTGCAGAGCAACTGGCCACCTGCAACGACGACGATGCCCACGCGGTGTACCTCAAGGCTCGCAGCGCTGCTGCGCAACTGGAAAGCGTGTTTCGCGAACAGCAAGTCTCGTCGGACCGCCCTTCCCGGCGCGATAAACGCGATGTCGCCGCTCAAGACGGTGCCACCTACCAGGCGTTGTTCAAGGAAAACCGCGAACAGTTCTGCGCCAGTTCGTCCATTGCAGCCATCGATTCGCCGGCCGCCTACCTGCGCGCGCTTTATCTGTTCGCCCTGCAACTGGAACAGAATGCCAAGGGGGCGGACGCGGTCAAGCTGGCCGAGCGCCGCGCAGACCTGCAGGATCTGATGATCGACCCACACAGCGTCGCGGGCCAGGTGCCCATGCTGTCGATCATCAATCACACCTTGCTGCGCAATATCGCCGGTGCCAACGACAACGACACCTACACACGACTGAGCAAAACCTGGTACCCCTTTTCACTGCCGTATCATTTTCACCACCAGCAATGCCGGCTGGGCTTGTCGGGCGACAGGCCCATGTTGGGTGAGTTGAACTATCGCATCAGTCGCCAGTTGCCCCTGGCCGCAGAAACCAGTACTTACGGGCAAGTCGTTACCCACAATCACGAGGTTCAATGTCTGTTATCGGGGCTGAGCCCTGAACAACAGGCGATGCTCAAAAGTGACTTGGCCTCGGCGCAGGATGCGCCGACGTTCTATCTGAGGTACTTCAACTGGACGGCCGCACAGGGCCCGGAAAACGTCACTGACTTTCTGCACCCTACGCAACTGGACGCCGAACAACTTCAAGCGCTGTTGGCGCTACAGACACAAACACCGCGCAAATCGCCTTACTGCAAGCAGGACACCGGGCTCACTTACGGTGCCTGTTACATCAATGGCGCGACGGCCTCCACACCCGCGATCAGCCTGGACAACAAGGCCCCCGCCAGGCTGGTCAACGTGAGCCTCGAGCGCTTCGACAGGCTGCAACGGATGATTAGGCTGCAGCGCTGGCTGGGCCTGCCGTTCGCACAATTGGACACCTTGCTGGTCAGCGCCATGCGCTGCGAAAACGCCGACAACCGCGCGCTGCTGATCACCCATAACACCCTTCGGGCGCTGGGGGTGTTTTGCCATCTGAGCAAGCGCTACAACTTGCAAGCCGAAGAGTTTGCCGCCTGGCTCCATCAGTTGCCGGTTCACGCCTCGGGTGAGCGCGTGTCATTGTTCGATCAGGTGTTCAACCGCGCAGGTTCCGCCTTGCCGCCCCTTTACCTCGACGGCAAGGCGTTCGACGCCACCACTGCACAACAACTCTGCGCCGGACTGGGCCTGCAAGACACCCAGGATTCGCTGCAACTGCTGATCGCCGATGGGCCTGCAACGCGTACGATCGAGACCGTCAGCGCACTGTATCGACAAGCGCGAATCGCCCGCCTGTTCGGCTTGTCGGTCATGGAATGCCAGCAACTGGCGCAGTTGCTCGGCAAAGCCAACGTCCTCACGCAACTGCGCAACCCGACACTGCGTCGCAATGCCATAGGCGCTACCGACTTTCTCGATGTGCTCATGCACCTGGAGTGGGCCAGCCGCTGGCTCAAGGAAAACGGCAACAGCCTGTCACTGTTCAGGCATCAGCTACTGCTTGACCAGCAGGTCCTGGACCCCGCCATCAACCTGCTGTTGAAAGAGTTCACGGCCTATGATCAGGCGTCCGTCTCCACAAAGTTGAACCTGCTTGAACTGCCTCGACAACCCTCTGACGAAACACCTCGCCTGCCCGCCGTTGACTGGCGATCCCTGATCCATCAGGTACTGCAACGGATGCGCTCGAACACGACCATCGAGGTGGCGCTCGATCAAGTGCTGGCTGGCGTTGTAATCACCACGGCCCCCAGACGCAGAGTCCTCCTCATCGAACAAACCAAATCCATGCTTCTTACCCTGGTGGGCACGCTACGTGATGAGCTCTGGGCACTGTACGGGCGCCTCAAAGACATCATCCACGCCGTCCCCCAACTGCCAGGCAACGCCAACGGGCATCAGAAATATGACCATCATGGGCATTTCCTGCGTTTGTACGCGCCCGGTGCCCCACCGCTGCAAACCCTCGGCTATCTGATCTTGCTGCTCCCTCACGCCGTCGATGTTCTGCAATGGCCGATCAGCCGCCAGGCGCTTGATCAATTTCTGGTAAACCCGCACTGGCTGGACAGCGATCATCAACCGTCCTCGTTACTGGAACTGACGCCGCACACCCTCTACCTCATGCAGCAGTTCAACCATTGCATCGACCGCTTCGGCCTGACCGAAGGACAGATTCTCGATTACTTCAGGCTGGCCAATACACCGCCCAGTAGCGCGGCACAAAACACCAGTGACGAAACCAACGAGCATCTGGCCCGACTCTGTGGCTGGAGTGCCAGCGAAATAGGCGTTTTCAGCGGCCAGCTGAGCCCGCCCCGCATTACCTCAATGGATCGCCTGGACTGGCTGCTGCGCTGCCGCCACGCCAGCAGCGCCACCGGACTGTCCGCCACGCAGCTGATTGCCGCCAGCCAACTTAAAACCGACTCGACGTTCGCTCAATGGAAGGCCGTCGGCGAGGCGCTGACCAGTGCGCATGCCTCTGCCATTGACACCCTGTCCCCTTTTGACCTGCTCAAGGACTGATCATGTCGCATTCGCTTGACCACCAGCTTAATGAAAGCCTGCGCGACGCCATGCTCGCGTACTACCTCACCCATAAGGTACCTCGCGCCCTCAAAGCCAGACTCAGCACGGCCGATGACCTTTACGCGTATTGGTTACTCGACGTGCAAGTCAGCCAGGCCGTGCCGACCAGCCCGGTCGCCTGTGCCGTTTCCAGCCTGCAGCAATACATCACCCGTATTCAACTGGGCCTTGAGCCGGGCTATGAACATCAGGGCATGACCGCGCAACAGAGCAAGGTCTGGCGCGAACAATTGCACAGCTACCCGCTCTGGAATGCCAGCCAGCAATTGCGCTACCACCCGGCCAACTATCTGGACCCGACGTTACGGCGTGACAAGACCGACAGTTTTCAACAGTTGGAAAACGATCTCAGCCAATACCGAATTCAAGCCGACGCCGTCGTCACGGCGGTTCAGAGTTACCTGGCCCGGTTCGAGGAAACCGCCAACATACGCACGATCAACGGCTATATCGACGCAGACTTGAGCAACCTGCATCGCGGCACTTATTACTTCATCGGCAAATCGAGCTCCGGGAACACCTATTACTGGCGCTCCCTGGACCTGTCCAGGCGCGCCGGCGCGGTGCTGTTGCAGGACGCCTGGTCGGACTGGAAAAAAATCAACCTGTCGGTCTCCGACGCTACCGCCGAGCAAAGCATCCGACCGGTGTATTTCAATAGCCGACTATTTTTCATCTGGGCCGAGTGCATCAAACCCACCCCAAGCAGTTCGTTCAAGCCGGCGCGATGGGATTCAGAGAAAAAGGAACTCCTGGCCGACTGGATCAATACCCACTACGTCCAATTCCGGCTCAACTTTTCGTATGAAAAACACGATGGCAGTTGGAGCGCACCCCAAGCGTGCATTGAGAAATACTGCGCGACCGAAGACGTCAACGCCTCGACCTCCGAGCTCCTCAAAAGCATTACGCAAACGGTGGCGATCGTTGATGACAACAGCACCCCTGCGCTTTTTTTAAGTGTCCTCGCCACCAGCCGCAAAGATCCCAAACAGCAGGATAATTTCATCGGCAAATTCTTCCAGGCCGTGCATATCGACCAGTCTTTCAACATCACCACCGTCGCCGATGGCGGTAGCCCCGAGCGCTACAGCGTGCTGCCCGACTCAGACGTGGACGAAGAAATAAACCGGCTGCTGGAACCCTTCGATCCGTCCCAGAAGACCAAAGTGCAGGCCATACTCAAGGGCCAGACGCACAGTCCCAACGGGTATTACAGCGAATTGCTGCCTGACAGCGCGCGGCACTTTCTCGCGCTCTTTGCGCACAAGAACCAGGGCAACTTGCAGTTCAAAATAACGCCCACGCCCGACTACACTATTTCCATAGCATCGCAGAAGATTTTCCAGGACAAAGCGCATTGGAACCATGAAAACAACCAGACAAAAATAAAGGACACCGACCGCACTCAGGTTTTTTTTGATTCAAACACCCATGAACTCGTGTTCTCTTCGACACTCAGTGACCGCTTCCAGCAGCCGTACACCGTCACAATAAACAAACTGCAGGGTGCGACCATTACGCTGATCACCCATGATGCGCTGGATGACCCGACAACGACTCAGCTTAAACTGAGCAAGGGGTCAAAAATTACCGGTGTATCGACAGCGTTGAAAACCAACTTTTACGCACTGTATTTTAGAAATTCGATCACGCAGGAAGAGTTCCCCAATGCTGTACATCATGCTGACGGCGCATTGTTTACTCATATAACAACCGCAACAGAGCCAGACACCCTATTGTTGGAAGGTCATTTCATCGAAAAAGACGCCTTCGTCAATTTATACACAAACAAACTCTTCGATTTCACCCTTAACCGTTACGGCGCTTTTTCCGAGCCCGAGAATAAAATCAACAAGCTGCATTCACAGAATGTGTTGCTGACCAAAAAGGCAAAAGTGACCACGCCCCACTTGCGCGCCTTTAAACACGTCATCATGAGTGCGAACTTCAAAGACTACCCCTTTACCGAGACCATTAACGCCAACTCTCATCGCATCATCAACTTCCAGGACACGGCCCACGAAAGCCTCACCGGATCGAGTGCCGAATTACCGGCCGGGCATCGGGTCACGACGCGCATTCCGGTGACACAGGAGCAGATGACCTCCGGCCTCACCCTGATCCATGGCGTGGTCACCCTTGAGCCCGAGAAAGACGGCACGAAAATCCTCGGCTATGCGTTGAATGCGGCGGTCCTGAAACTGACAACATCGGCTTCTGAGCCCATGCTCAACCCTCAACTGGCGCCGACGATCAGAAGGCTTGAGTCGGACAGAATCGGCACCGCTGAATTCATCGACTTCTCCAATAGCGGGGCAAGCCTGCCTGCCGGCCTGCCCGCCACCCTGCGCATGAATACCTGCTTTGCCGCAAAGCTGGTGCAGGCGGCAAATGTCAGCCTTGAACACCTGTTCTCGTTAACGCCAGAGACCTGGCAAGAACCTCCACTCACCCCCGAGGGTAAAGCGCAAGGCATTGACTTCCGGGGAGCCAACGGCAAGTACTTCTGGGAGCTGTTCCTGTACGTGCCCTGGCTGATCGCCCATCGCCTGAATCAGGAGCAGCAGTATGTCGAAGCTCAGGTCTGGATCAGCTACCTGTTCGACCCGGGGCGAGCAGCCGATGCCGCCAACGACCGGCCCGCCTTTTGGGGATTGCGCGAACTCGCCCGTGAAGAACGCCTGCCTGGTCACACCAGCCACGATCCCCATGAACTGGCGACACGCGCCCCCGTGTATTTTCGCAAGGCGATCTACCTGTTTTACCTGGACATCCTGATCAATCGCGGCGATGCGGACTATCGCCAGCTCACCCCGGACAGCCTGACCCAAGCCAAGCTCTGGTACACCCGAGCCCACCATTTCCTTGGCCCACGCCCCAAGGTCACCACCGCTGAACCCTGGGCGCAAATCACCCTTGCCACGTTGGCAACGCAGGGTTCTCAAGCGCTGAAAAGACTTGAGCAAACCCACCCCACCGTGGACATCAACCTGTCGGTCGAAGGCGATGCACCGGCTTCGCTGACGGACACCGACAACCTGTGCCTGCCTTTCAACACCGAGCTGGTGGCGCGCTGGGACAAGCTCGAAAGCCGTCTGCATAACCTGCGGCACAATCTTGACATCACCGGCAGCCCCTTGCGCCTGGCGCTCTACGCGGCCCCGCTGTCGCCGCTGAAGTTATTGGCCAGCCAGGGCAAAGGGGCTTTCAGCGAAAGCGCGGCAGCGCCGTTCATGGATGCGCAGGTCGGCCATTATCGCTTCCAGGTCATGCTGGGCCACGCGCTCACGGCCACCGAAGCGGTGATCCAACTCGGCAATACGCTGCTGAGCCTGATTGAACGCAAGGAACAGGCGGAATATCTGGAGTTACAGCAACAACAAGCGTGGGACCTGGCCAACATCGTCGTGACCCAGCAGACCCAGGCGTTGCAGATCGACGGGAAGAACCGGGAGGCACTCGACGCCAGTCGCCGCATGATCGAGTCGCGGATGCACTACTACGCACACCAGCTCACCGAAGGCATCAGCGCCGGGGAGTCCCACGCCGGCTGGCTCTACCTGCTCAGCAGCGGGTTCGACACCGCTGCTTCGGCCGCCGCCGTAGGGGCCGGCATCGCGATGGTGGCGCCGAATATCTTCGGCACCAGTGTCGGCGGCTCGCGCTGGGAAGGGCCGTTCTATGCCGCCCAAGCCTTGGCCCAGGGCGCTGCCACCGCGCTGCGTGGCGACGCCGCCGACCTGGATCGCTCCGAGCAATTCAACCGCCGGGCGCAGGAGTGGGCCCATGCCCAGGATCAGGCCCGACTCGAACTGGCCCAGGTCGATGCCCAACTACAAGCCTATGCCGAGCAGGAAAAAGCCACGCGCCTGCAATTGCGCCTGGCCGAGACCTCCCTGGCCCAGGCCTGGTCGACCTATCAATTGCTGGCCAAGCGCTTTTCCAAGGCGCAGCTGTATGACTGGCTCAATGCCCAGTTGAGCAAGTTCTACTATCAGCTCTATGACCTTGGCCTCTCCCTGTGCCGCACCGCCCAGGCGTGCTGGCAGTACGAGATAGCCGACCATGAGCGCACGTTTATCCAGCCCGGCGCCTGGAACAACAACTACCGTGGCTATCTGGCGGGCGAAGCGCTGAAGCTGTCGTTGTTGAACATGAACACGGCCTATTTGAACCATAACGTGCGGGACCTGGAGATCGTCAAAACCATTTCACTGCGTCACCGCCTGAACGAGTGCGAGGTCGCCTCGCCCGGCACCTCCCAGTCGCCGCCCTCCGGCCCTGAAGACAAATGGACACGCCTCAAACTGCAACTGGTCAGCAAAGGCAGGCTCTGTTTCAAATTGCCCGCCGCCCTGTTTGAGGAGGATTACCCCCGGCACATCCTGCGCCGGATCAAAGGCATCAGCGTATCGTTGCCCGCGACGCTGGGCCCCTATGAAGACATCAAGGCGATACTGACCCAGACCCGCAACGACATCGAACTGCCCACGGGCGAGCTGCGCACGGACATGCGTGCCCATCAGCAAATCGCCCTTTCCACCGGGCTGGACGACAACGGCCTGTTCACGCTCACGTTCGACAGCAACGAGCGTTACTTGCCGTTCGAATACACCGGGGCCATTTCCGACTGGACCCTGGAGTTTCCCAACCCGGACCGGCAGAAAGCCGTGCTGGAATCCATCAACGATATTGTCATTCACCTGCGCTACACCGCCAGGGCGGCCGCTGCCGGCGGGGGCCAGGCATGAGCGACGCCACTCACAACCTGCAGGTCAATACCCCGGCAATGCCCAAGGGCGGTGCCGCTATCCAGGGCACCGGCAAGGGCTGGGGCGATATCGGTTCCAGTGGTACGGCAAGCCTTGAGATTGCGTTGCCGATTTCGCCCGCGCGCGGCTATACGCCAGCCCTGTCGCTGACCTACCAGAGCGGCGCCGGTAACGGTCCCTTCGGCCTGGGCTGGGGCGTGCACCTGGGCGCCGTCAGCCGACGCACCTCCCATGGCGTGCCGGGGTACACGGTGGACGATGCATTGGTGGGCCCCGACGGGCAAATCTGGCTGCCGGAGCGCGACGCCGAGGGAGCGATCATCAGCAGCCCCCTTACATCCTTCAATGGCTTGCCACTGCCGCGCGAGTATACGGTTACTCGCCACTTCCCCAGGGTCGAAACCCGCTTCGACCGTATCGAACACTGGCAATCGGCAATCGACACGGCGGGCTTCTGGTTGCTGCGCGCTGCCGATGGCAGTCAGCACTTCTACGGAAAAACCCCGCTGGCCCGGATTGCCGATCCGGACCAGGCGCAGCATGTGGCGCAATGGTTGTTGCAGGAAAGCCTGAATGCCCACGGCGAGCACATTTATTATCACTACACCAAAGAAACCGACACCACGCGCTACCCCAGGGACTGCCGCGCCCGGCATTACCTGGACAGTGTCTGCTATGCCAACTTCAGCGCCAGGGAGCAGGAGCAGCTTTACCTCTGGCAGACCGACGATAAACCGGACAGGGGCTGGCACTTTCAATTGCTGTTCGATTACGGCGAACGTGCCCTTGAACTGGATCAACGGCCGACGTATCGCAAAATCCGCGACTGGCCGGCACGGCAAGACCCTTGCTCGGATTTTGCCTACGGCTTCGAGTTACGCACCCTGCGCCGTTGCAGCCAGATCCTGATGTTTCACCACTTCCCCAAAGAAGCGCGAATGGGCGCCGACCCGGTGCTGGTCAAGCGCCTGCTCCTGGAATACCGCACCTCCAGCCATGTCAGCCTGCTGAGCGCGGTCCATGAGCAGGCCTACGACAGCGCGGGCAATTGCGTGAGCCGCCCGCCGCTGGAGTGCTTTTACCAGACGAGCCAGCTCAAGGTCGATCCGAGCCGCTACCAGGCATTCAGTGCATTGCCCAGGCTGCATGACGGCGTGCGTTATCAACTGGTGGACCTGTATGGCGAAGGCCTGCCCGGTGTGTTGTACCACGTAGACAAAAGCTGGTATTACCATGAGCCGCTGAGACCGCAGCAGCCACGCACCGGCGACGAGGTGAGCTACGGCGCGGCGCTGGAGTTGACCCGCGTGCCGGTCGCCGACAGCACCCGGCCCGTGCACCAGGCGCTGGCCGATGTGGATGGCGATGGGCGTCTGGACTGGTTGGTGGCGGGTCCCGGAATGCATGGTTTTTTCAGCCTGGACGAACAGCGCAACTGGTCAGCCTATACGCCGTTCGATGCCTTCCCCTCGGAGTTCTTCCACGCCCAGGGCCTGCTCGCCGACCTGATGGGGGCAGGCCGTCATGACTTTGCGATGATCGGCCCGCGCAGCGTGCGCCTGTATGAAAATCGCCGACCCGCCGGCTTCGCCCCTCCCACCGAAGTGGCGCACAGGCCTGACGATAGCTTGCCGGTCATTTCCACTTCGCCCAACGAAGTGGTGGCGTTCAGCGATGTACTCGCCACGGGTCAACAGCATCTGGTGCGAATCCGCCACAACGAAGTCAAATGCTGGCCGAACCTGGGGCGCGGCCGTTTTGGCCAGGGGTTTGTATTGGCCACATTGCCGTTGCGGTATCAGACGTTCAACGCGGCGCATGTACTGCTCGTCGACCTCAACGGCGGCGGCGCGGCAGACTTGCTGTACCTGAGCGCCACGCACCTGAACATCTTCCTCAACAAAGGCGGCAACGGTTTCGAGACACAGGCGATCAAAGTCCCGTGGCCTAAGGGCGTGCAGTACGACGATCACTGCCAGGTCAGCGTCGTCGATGTGCTCGGCCTGGGCTGTCCGAGCCTGATCCTGACGGCTGTCCATCAGACCCCGGTTCATTGGCGCTACGACTTTTTCAACCACAAGCCCTGGCTGCTCACACGCACCGACAACAACATGGGCGCCCAGGCGTCGATCAAATATCGCAGCAGTGCCCAGGAGTGGCTGGACGAAAAACGCGAGCTGCAGGCCCAGGGTCAGCCCGCGATCAGCCAGTTACCCTTTGCGCTGCTGCTGGCCAGCCAACACACCCAGCGCGATGAAATTACCGGCAACCAGTTGACCCGCCGCATGAGCTACCGCCAGGCGTATTACGACCGTGTGGACCGCGAGTTCCGTGGCTTCGGGCTGTTGCTGCAAACCGACACCGACAACCCCAAGGACGCCCCCCTCACGCCGGGCTCCAGCGCACCCTTGCTCAGCAAGACCTGGTTCCATACCGGACGATCCCTTGACATGCCCTGCCTCGGCCGCAGCACGCACGACCCGCACGCCAAGCCCCTCGGCCGCACGCTGGTCAGCCGCTACAGGGGCGCGGCCCAGGCACGGCCGCTGGATCATCATGACGACGTGGTCGGCGATCCTGCGCCGACGCTGGCACGCGAGGCGGCCCGCGCACTCAGTGGCGTGGTGCTGCGGGTCGAGGTGATGGCGGCGGGCGGGGCGCACGATGCGGTGCCCTATTCCATCAAACACCAGCGCTACCTGGTGCGTGAACTGGCGCCGCCCAGCCCCCATACGCCTTACGCGCGATTGCTGCCATTGGCCCTGGAGTCGATCAGCTACCAATATGAAGGCGTGGCGGACGATCCGGTCTGCCAGCACCAGATCAACCTGCGCTGGGACGCCTATGGTTGCCTGGTGCATGGCGTGACCCTGCATTACGCCCGCCGCACCACCGCCGCCAGTCCGCCGCCCGCCGTGCTGGTGGATGAGCACCAGCAGCGCTGGTGGCGCGATACCCATGACGACGCGCAACAGTCCTATTACCTGAGCGAAACCCTGGCAGAGCCGATTCATCTGGACCACACACAGCAGTGGCGTCTGGCCTTGCCCTACCGCCAACGACATAACGCCCTGGTGCTCGGCAAGGCGCCGGCACCTGGTGGGCTGGACCCAGCGCGTATCGCCTATGAGGTGTTCATCGACACCCGCGACGGGCCGTTGGCGGCAGGAGCCGGGCGCACGCTGAGCGGCTTGTCGCGCCAGCACTACCGGCAGGCCGGTGGTTTCGGCAAAACCCTGGAACCCGGCGTCGCCACGGCCCAGGCATTGCCTGACTACCTGGAAACCGCCGAGCTGGATGACCAGGCCCTGAGCGTCTACAACGACATTCCGAGCATGCCCAACCAACCCAGGGTGGACCTGGTGCAAAAGCTCACCGACAGTGGCTATCACACCATGGCGATGTTTTTCCTGTTCGACGGCGAGGTGGCGCCCGCGCAAAATCGCCTGTGGTCGATACGCCGCCACTTTCCCCGCTATGACAAGCCCAGCCGGTTTTGTCGGTTGAGGGCGCTGCGGGCCACCGAGGCTCACGGCGAAACGACACTCCAGTATGACCCCTACTCACTGCAGACCCTGCTGGTAAAAACACCCGACGGCTGTGTGACCACCGCCGAATACGACTATCAATTGCTGCTGCCGACAAAAATCGTCGACCCCAATGGCACTGTTCAAGAAGCGCGTTATGACGGTTTCGGGCAGTTGCTCGCCAGCAGTTTCCACGGCCATGAACAGAACCTCAGGGTGGGCTTCGCCGACCTGCAAAGCGACCGCCCGCGCCATGATGTCACGCCCGGGTCGGCCATCGAACAGGCGCACAGCGTGTTGCAAGACATGGCCAGCGCGCACTGCTACGCCCCGTTCAGTTGGATGGGCAGTATCGACCTGGCCCTGGTCAAGCCCGAGTGGATCAGCAAGGCCTACCTGCTCCCCGGCGGGCATATCCGCATGGGCGCACGGGCGCGCTTGAGTGCTGCTCGTCACACCCTCGGCGACAGCGAAAAACAACTCAAGGCGTTGATCGACAAGGCCAGCCGCACGCCGGTCCATGGGCTCATGTTGCAAGCCGACCGTTACCCCGGCGATGCCGAACGCCAGATTCGCATGACCCTGACCTGCTGGGATGGCTTCGGTCGTTCGTTGCAGACCCGGCAAAAGACCGAACCGGGCCCGGCCCACGCGGTCGACGCCAAGGGCGATCTGTGGGTCGACGACGTGCCGGATGCCGCCGGCACCGTGAAGAAACAGCTGCGCCACGTGCAGGCCGCCCCCCGCTGGCGCGTCAGCGAACGTGTCGAATACAACAACAAGGGCTTGGTCATACGGGTCTACCGCGCCTACTTCACCAACAGCCACGCCTATGTCAATGACCATGCCATGCGCGAACTGGGCCACAGCGACCGGCAATGGTACGACCCCCTGGGACGCCCGACCCGGACACTGACGGCAGGAGGGTTCATGCGGCGTACCACCTATTGGGCCTGGTACACCGTCAATGAGGACGAAAACGACACCTATGAAGAGCTGAACTGACTGATCGCTGATCGTTCCTACGCTCTGCGTGGGAACGCAGCCTGTGACGCTCTGCGTCACGACTTCAAGAGCGGACGCAGAGCGTCCAGGGCGGCATTCCCACGCGGAGCGTGGGAACGATCGTCTGCCTGATGGCGCGCCCGTCAGGATCGCGGGGCGGCGCGCCAGTTCGACGCCAGGTGTGTGTACCCGCGCCGGGCAAACGCCACGACGAAGCCGCGCCATTCGGTCAATGATGCAATCACGCCGCGCGCCACCATCACAATCGTTCGCGTGGTGCGGCTTTGCGCGGCCTGGGGCAGGCCCGTCAGCGCCACGGCCAATGCCTCGACCCCGGTTGCGGCCCAATACGTCCATACCTGATTGAACATTCTGCTCAGCCCGCCGTGCATCAACCCAACAGGGTCCGGTGTCTGCACGGTCAGCCCATGGTGATCGTGGACCGTCGTGGGATGACCACTGCGCGTAAGCGTTCCCATCGCTGCATCGTAGGCTTCAATCGCGGGTGACACATTGGGTTGCATCAGCGCAGGCACTTCCCCGCCGTAGACGGCGTTGGCGATCGTTGCAACGGCGTATGCCGCCGTCGCGCCGGCGGTACGGCCGACCCTGGCCCGCAGCGGTGTGCTGCCCCAGGAGGCGCCGGTACCATGCCCACGCATGATCTGCTGCACCAGTTCCCTGGAGAGCGAGCGGATATGCCCGCTCAATCGCTGCACCGCCACGGGGTCCCAGCGTTCCCCGGCTTGAGCGCTCGGCGTGTCAGCGTGATAGGCGTAACCAACACCCGCCACAGCTGCCGAAATAACCCCGATCTGTGGTGCAAGACGTGTCCAGTTACCGACGACACCGGTGCTCATATGCATCGTGGTCAGGGCATCCAGCGACGCGACGGTATAGCGCACAATCTGATTGCGCTGCGGCGTGGGCTCAAGGTTGCCGAATACCGCCAGATCAACGCCCGTCGCGATGACATTGGCGATATAGGTGGATAAACCATCGCGAATCGCGGCCGACGACGCTGCCTGTATCCTCGGGCGGATAATCCGCCCCATCGTCGCGAGCCTGCGGCTGAAGGAGAGCCTGCGTATTTGTTTATCCTGGGGCGCGTCCAACGCCGATGCGCCGACCAGCCCTTGCGCGTCGACGTGGGTGACCGGGTTACCGCCGACCATCGCGTACAGATTCAAGCCATCGGCATCGCCGATCGGGTCAGGGCTGATCCAACGGCCTAACCACGCTGCGTAATACCTGAAGCCGTAGTAGGACAGCCCGCTGGCATCGCGTTCCTTACCCGAATAACGGATGAAGCTGTAGCTCGCCTCGCTGGCATTTCTCGCCGCCCGCCACGCGGTCCCGCCGTAGGGGTAATAACTTTCCTGACTGAGCAATTGCGCCTGCTCGCCCAGTTCCAGGCAATTGCTGCCCAAGTGGTCCGACAAGCCATAACGGATCTGCGTGGCCTGACCCACTCCCGAAGGGTGGCGATCCCACAGCAGAACGCGGACGGTGGTCGTACCGGCATCGAGGTTGAGAACATTCAGTTGCTCACCCGTTGCGCTGTCATGGCGGATTTCCAGTCCCGGCAGGTAGCGCACCTCGGCGGTATGCATCACGCCACGGGCCTGGGAGACCCGACGCTTGAGAATGCGCTGGCCCGCGGCATCGTAGGCGTAGTGCTCTTGATCGTCATTACCCCCCTCGCGCCGCACCTGCGTCAGGCGCACCAGTTGATTGCGCACATCCCAGTCCATCTTCTGCTCGCCTGCCAACACTTGCAGGTTGCCATTACGGTCAAAGCCTTGCCCCAACCCCGGTGCGGTCTTGCCATCGGCCTGCGGCAGAAAATGATTGCTGCCCGCGGCCACGCTCATCTGCCGCGTGAAGCCTGTGCCGCTGCTGGGCACGTGCTGCAACTCGAGCAGATTGCCGGCAGCGTCATAGCGCAACCGCTGGGTGTAGCGACGCCATACGCTGTCGTCAGTCGAGCCAAACGCCACCGTTGCCGGTAACGCCGGGCCGCCCGTGTTGCCGGCGGTTTCGCGGCCGGTGGCCGTGATCAGTTGCGATAACGTGTCGTACGCGTAGAGGCTGGCCGAACTGATGCGCGTGTTGCTGGACCATTGCGTCGGCTGGGCAAGGTCGTCGATGCCCACGACGTTGCCCACGTTGTCATACTCATAGTGCAGGTCTTGCAGCACTGCGCCTGCGTGCAAACGGGCCGTCATTTGCCGCAGGCGACCATCGAACTCACGGTATTGCATGGCGCGCACCACGCCATTGCCGGCGCGTTCGCTGAGCACTTGACCCGCCGCATTGTAACGGCGCTGGCCCAGTACCTGGGTACGCACACCGGCCCTGGGCGTTACAAAGATACTCGCCGGTTGGCCGTCAAGGCCGTAGGTGTAGTCGAAGCGATTGCCCTTGGCGTCCGTGTGATGCAGGCGCTCACCCAGCGCATTGAACCCAATGGTGGTCTGGAACCTGTCGGCCTCCAGGCGCGCCTCGCGCTGTGCATCGGGCTGCGGCCAATCCAACGCAGCGCCCGCCTGTCGAAAACGTCGGGCCTGCTGCGTGACCTCCGCGTGCAGCCCATAGGCCTCGTGGAACAGCGAACCGCCGCCGTCATCGTGGCGAACCACCCGGCCACAGCGGTTGCGTGAGGCCTCTTCACTGGACGATGAAGCATAGGCAAGACGCTCGACGCACAGCGCTTGCCCGTCACTGGCCGCCTGCTCGAAGACGGCAACCGGTCGCAGATATCGATCGTAGTGATGAGCCTGGTGAGCGCCCCGTCCATCCCATTCGTCCAGTACCTGCCCGGCCTGCCCTATAAGCGTCAGCCGCCGGCCGGCATCCACGCTGTCGGTGCGCAACGCGTGCCCGCCAAGGCTGTAAACCGTGCGTTGATTGGGCGCAGTGCCAGGTTTTGAGCGCGACAACTGCAACAGGCGGGGGTCCCATTGTTCAATCATCAGGCCCGTACTGCCAAAGACCTGACGATGAATGCGCACCTGCGCTTGATCCTCCGCGCTGGCGCGGTGGTAATCAATGTTGCGCACGATCAACCCGCGCGGGTCGATGGCCGCCAGGGACGGTGTGTGTCGATGGATGGAATAAGACATGACCTCAAGACCTTATTGCTGAATAAGTAGTCCTGAAAGCCTAGGGATGCGGGGGGAAGCAAGGTGGTGCTGGAGGATGTTTTGTGTGTCCGGGTACTGGCATCGCCCCGACCCGCTCGCGCGGGTCGAGGCTGCGCTCAATGCCCGCCGGCGCAGGTCGGCGAAGCCGGTGCCGCGTCGACCTTCGCCCATTCCTCAGGCGTGTAGGTATGCAGCGCCAGCGCATGAAACTCGCTCATCAGGTCACCCAGGGTGGCATAGACCTTCTGGTGGCGCTTGACGCGATTAAGCCCCTCGAACTGCTGGCTGACCAGCACGGCCTTGAAGTGGGTCTGCAACCCACGGCTGTGCATGTGGCTCTCGTCCAGCACACTCAAGTGATCCGGGGCCAGGGCGGCAAGCGCCGTTTCGATACGCTGTTGCATAGTCATTGCTGCTTACTTCTTCTTGGCCGGTGCGGCGGCTTTTGGCGCCAGCTCGTTGGTCATGTCTTCCAACAGCTTGTTCACCACCGGTACTGCGCTTTCCAGCTTGGCCTGGGTCATCTGGGCCGATTGCTGGGTCAGCTGCGGCATTTTTTCCAGGACTTTCTTGCCCAGAGGCGACTGGTAGAACGCCACCAGGTCCTTGAGCTCCGATTCGCTGAAGTTGGTGGTGTAGAGCTTGACCATGTCCGGTTTCAGCTTCGGCCAGCCGATGGCCTGGTCCAGAGCAGCGTTGGCCTTGGCCTGGTAGCTGTCGAGTACGGACTGTTTGGCGGCAGGCGCCTTGGTCTGCTCGAAACGCTGGGCGAACATTTGTTGCACTTGCATGTACACCGGGGTACCCAGCTTGTCAGCGTGGGCCAGGGTAAGGAAGGCTTCGGCACTGGCGTTGTGGCTGGCGGTATCGGCAAAAACCTGGCCGCTGGCGCAAACCAGAGCAACCGCGGTACAGATGGCACGAAGACGAGTCATCGAGTTTCCTTTTCTAGCTGGCGAGGTAAGACCCCAAGGGCGCCCATTCTGCGCCTAAAAAACCTCGCGGCTCAACCCCGGGCCGCGTCGGGTGTGGTTTGATCGATGAAACGTCTTTTAGGGAACCCCCTTGGCCAATCACAGCCTAAACTGCGCAAACGAACCTGAAGGAGTGTGCCCGATGAGCCGTATCGAAACCGACAGCCTGGGAGAAGTCCACGTCCCGGATGACGCTTACTGGGGCGCCCAGACCCAACGTTCGCTGGTGAATTTTGCCATCGGCGAACAGCGCATGCCGCTGGCGGTGCTGCATGCCCTGGCGTTGATCAAGAAGGCTGCCGCCCGGGTCAACGACCGCAACGGCGACCTGCCGGCCGATATTGCCCGTCTGATCGAACAGGCCGCCGACGAAATTCTCGACGGCCAGCACGACGACCAGTTCCCCCTGGTGGTCTGGCAGACCGGCAGCGGCACCCAGAGCAACATGAACGCCAACGAAGTGATTGCCGGCCGCGCCAATGAACTGGCCGGCGGCAACCGCGGCGGCAAGAGCCCGGTGCACCCCAACGACCACGTCAACCGTTCCCAGAGTTCCAACGACTGCTTCCCCACCGCCATGAGCATTGCCACCGTCAAGGCCGTGCACGAGCAGCTGTTGCCGGCCATCACCGTGCTGTCCGGCGGCCTGGCGGAGCTGGCGGCGCGGCACATGAAGCTGGTCAAGACCGGCCGCACCCACATGATGGACGCCACGCCGATCACCTTCGGCCAGGAGCTCTCGGCGTTCATCGCCCAACTCGACTACGCCGAACGCGCCATCCGCAGCGCCCTGCCCGCCGTGTGCGAGCTGGCCCAGGGCGGCACCGCCGTGGGCACCGGGCTCAACTCCCCCCATGGCTTTGGCGAAGCGATTGCCGCCGAACTGGCCGCGCTGTCGGGACTGCCGTTCGTCACCGCGCCGAACAAATTCGCCGCCCTCTCCGGCCATGAGCCGTTGGTGACCTTGCACGGCGCACTGAAAACCCTCGCCGTGGCCCTGATGAAGCTCGCCAACGACCTGCGCCTGCTCGGCTCCGGCCCGCGCGCGGGGTTGGCAGAAGTCAAATTGCCAGCCAACGAGCCGGGCAGTTCGATCATGCCCGGCAAGGTCAACCCGACCCAGTGCGAAGCCCTGTCGATGCTGGCCTGCCAGGTACTCGGCAATGACGTGACCATCGGCATCGCCGCAAGCCAAGGGCATTTGCAGTTGAACGTGTACAAGCCGGTGATCATCCACAACCTGCTGGAATCGATCCGCCTGCTGGCTGATGGCTGCAATAACTTCCAGGAACACTGCATCGCCGGCCTGGAGCCTGACGCCGAACAGATGGCCGAACACCTGGAACGTGGGCTGATGCTGGTGACCGCCCTCAACCCGCATATCGGCTATGACAAATCCGCACAGATCGCCAAGAAAGCCTATGCCGAAGGGCTGACCCTGCGGGAAGCGGCGCTGGAACTGGGCTACCTCACCGACGCAGAGTTCGACCAGTGGGTACGCCCGGAAAACATGCTGGAGGCCGGGCACTGAGAACCCAAGGTTGGCAGAGAGGCTTGCCCTAATACCCATTGTAGGAGCGAGCTTGCTCGCGAAAAACTCACAGGCACCGCGTTTATTCAGGAAGCACGCGTTATCGTTGACGTTTTTCGCGAGCAAGAGCTAGGCGCCCCCCTCGCTCCTACAGAGGGCGGTGTACGCTTAACTGACTGGCATAGGTACCCACACCACTCCACGATGCGAAGCGAGCCGCTCTTGATCTTGATCTGCTTTTGATCCTAGGCGCCCCGTTAAACCACGCTGGCCGGAGAGAGGGCACACCGAGCCTAGGCGAGGTGCCGAGTGGTGGGGCAAGAGCCCTTTGGTTACTTTGGGGCTTTTCCAAAGTGACCCGCCG